>CAJXFG010000072.1 GCA_913052185.1 uncultured Synechococcus sp.
TGAAGACGAATGCCGAGCTGTATCAGGGTTCCATCTTCATGATGATCCTGTCGGCTTGGGCTCTGTTCGCCGGTTGGCTGCACCTGCAGCCCAAGTTCAGGCCCTCCCTGGCTTGGTTCAAGAACGCTGAATCCCGCCTGAACCACCACCTGGCCGTTCTGTTCGGCTTCAGCTCCATTGCCTGGACCGGTCACCTGGTTCACGTGGCAATTCCCGAGTCCCGTGGACAACACGTGGGATGGGACAACTTCCTCAGCGTGATGCCTCATCCCGCTGGACTTGCACCCTTCTTCAGCGGCAACTGGGGCGTTTATGCCCAGAACCCTGATTCCATGAGTCAGGTCTATGGCACAGCCGAAGGCTCCGGCACTGCGATTCTCACCTTCCTCGGTGGTTTCCACCCTCAAACCGAAGCTCTCTGGCTCACGGACATCGCCCATCACCACCTGGCGATCGGCTGCCTGTTCGTGATTGCTGGTCACATGTACCGCACCAACTTCGGGATTGGACACTCCATCAAGGAGATCCTCGAAGCGCACAACCCTCCCAAGGGCACTCCTGGTGATCTCGGTGCTGGCCACAAGGGTCTCTACGACACCTTGAACAACAGCCTGCATATGCAGCTGGGCCTGGCTCTTGCCTCTCTGGGTGTTGTCACCTCACTGGTGGCTCAGCACATGTATGCGATGCCGTCGTATGCCTTCATTTCCAAGGCGTACACCACGCAGGCAGCGCTGTACACCCACCACCAGTACATCGCCATCTTCCTGATGTGCGGTGCCTTTGCTCACGGAGCGATCTTCTTCATCCGTGACTACGACCCCGAAGCCAACAAGGACAATGTCCTGGCGCGGATGCTGGAGCACAAGGAAGCGATCATCAGCCACCTGAGCTGGGTCACGCTGTTCCTTGGCTTCCACACCCTGGGCCTCTACGTTCACAACGACGTTGTTGTCGCCTTCGGTACTCCTGAGAAGCAGATTCTGGTTGAGCCGGTCTTTGCTCAATTCGTTCAGGCGGCTTCCGGTAAGGCGGTCTATGGCTTCGATGTGCTGCTCTCCAACGCCGGTGGTGCAGCCGCCAACGCCAATGCCGCTTATATGGGCGGCTGGATGGATGCCATTAATGGCAACACTGATGTGTTCCTGCCGATTGGTCCTGGTGACTTCATGGTTCACCACGCCATCGCGCTTGGTCTGCACACCACCACTCTGATCCTGGTCAAAGGTGCTTTGGATGCCCGTGGCTCCAAGCTGATGCCCGACAAAAAGGACTTCGGCTACTCCTTCCCCTGCGACGGCCCTGGCCGTGGCGGTACTTGTGACATCTCTGCCTGGGACGCCTTCTATCTGGCCGTCTTCTGGGCCCTGAACACAATCGGTTGGGTCACCTTCTACTGGCATTGGAAGCACCTGGCCATCTGGCAGGGCAACGTTGCTCAGTTCAATGAGTCCAGCACCTACCTGATGGGTTGGTTCCGTGACTACCTGTGGCTGAATTCCTCCCAGCTGATCAATGGTTACAACCCCTTCGGCAGCAACAACCTTGCTGTCTGGGCATGGATGTTCCTCTTCGGTCACCTGGTCTGGGCCACCGGTTTCATGTTCCTGATCTCCTGGCGTGGTTACTGGCAGGAGCTGATTGAGACCATCGTCTGGGCTCATCAGCGCAGCCCCATCGCCAACATGATGGGATGGCGCGACAAGCCTGTCGCTCTGTCAATCGTTCAGGCCCGCGTGGTCGGTCTTGCTCACTTCACTGTGGGTTATGTCCTCACCTACGCAGCCTTCCTGATTGCTTCGACGTCAGGCAAGTTCGGCTGAACAACCCTGAATGCCCTGTGCCCAGGGCATTTCAATTCACCCCCGTCCAGCACAACTGGCGGGGGTTTTTTGTTGGCTGACGCTCGACCCTGAAGATCATTCAGGCATCAATCAGCCGCTGAACACAATGTCGAGCGTCCGCAGATAGGTGTGGAGACCGGCGTCCTGAATCGGCAGCACATAAGCATCAGCACCCGATTCGTTGTGATGCGAATGCCAGTACCCCGGCGGGGTCACGAACGCGGCACCTGCTTCCCAGTCCTCCCGCTGTGGGTTGCGGATTCTTCCCTGATCATCCAGGTCAGTGCCAATCAGGGTGTAGCAACCGGGCTGGCAGTCCACGGCGAAGTCCAGGGCGATGGACTGATGTCGGTGCGGCTTCTGTTCCTGGCCGGCAGGCAGGATCCCGAGCATGGCCCAGAGGGTGTGGCTCACCGTTCTGGTCTGGGGGAATGCCGAGTTGCCCAGCAGCACACTCACGCGATTGGCACGAGCACCGCTTGGACTGGCCGCGATCTCTGCCAGACGACTCTCGATGTCGTGATGGCTGTAAAACGTGGGCTTGAAACGGGCTTCATTCGGGGTCACTCCCAGATGACGCAGCAACGGTGCATCGTGGACCCAGTAGAGAGCTGACTTGATCGAGCAGGTGTGAATGGCATCTCCACCGGCAGGGAGAACGAACATGTCACCCTTGCGCCAGTGGAAGTGTTCTCCGCAGGCTTCGGACTCTCCCTGGCCATCGGCCACAAAGAACAGCTGGCTCGTTGCCACCGCGGCGGTGCGGAGTTCAGTGCCGTCGAGTCGGATGAAGCTGGCGCTCAGAGACGGGCCGGTGGCAGGTCCACTGCACTGAAGTTGCGTGCTGAGATCGAGAGGCATCACCGCAGTGCCACTCTTGGCGAAGAAAGCAGGCGAAAAGGAGCGATAGGGGACAGCTGACGTCAGCCCGCTGCGGATCGGATTGGCGGCTTCGCCGTAGGAGAAGTACTGAGCCTGGGCCGATGACGCTTGGCGGACTGTTGCGCTCCTCAGCATGCGTTGGCTTCTCGGCAATCAATTGAGCACACACCTTACAAATCGCCGCATCCGAACCCCGTATGCAAAGCGTCATCGCTTCGGCAGATCTCAGTCATCTTTTGCGTCGGGATTTGCTGTGGACTGGCTTTCACAGGAACGTTGAGCGACCCATGCCCTTTCCCGCCCTTCCCCCAAGACTTGAGCTTGTCGTGCTGCTTGTGGGGGTTGCCACCGGTTACAACCTCGCCATGCAGATTCTGCCCAGAGAGCGGATCGATCTGGCCAGGCTTGGCTCGGATGAGCAGTTCGCTGCATCTGCCGCAGACCAGCCGGCGGACCCACCGTTCGCACCTCAAACCTTGTCTGTCAGTTTCTGCAGGATTCCCGCAGGTGGTGGCCCGGCCCTGAACGAGCGTTTTGAACCCTGTTGATCTCAGCCGTCGAGTTCGGGCATGGCCGGACCGACTCCTCTCCAGCGCTTGAACAGCAGAAACGTTGCAGGCACAACAAACAGCGAGAGCAAGGTGGACACCATCAGTCCACTGAAGACCACTGTGCCGATGCTGATGCGGCTGGCGGATCCTGATCCCGTGGCGAGAAGCAAGGGCAGAAATCCTGCCAGGGAGGTCACGGCTGTCAGCAGAATCGGTCGCATTCGGTTGAGCGCCGCTTCCTCGACCGCGTCAGTCAGTGCGACGCCTTGTTTCAGGCGCTGGTTCGCGAATTCAACGATCAGGATGCCGTTTTTTGCGGCCAGGCTGACCAGCACCAGAAGGCCCATCTGGGCATAAACGTCGAGCGACAGCCCGCGCAGTTTCAGGCCGATCAGTGCTCCCAGCAAGGCCATCGGCACCGTGAGCAGGATGATCAGCGGATCCACAAAACTTTCGTAGAGCCCCGCCAGCAGCAGGTAAACCACGGTGACTCCAAGGGCGAAGAGCACCCAGGACACGGACTTTGCCCGGGTCTCCTCTCTGGCAAGACCGGTGAAGGCCAGTGCCAGGTTGTTGCCGCCGGTCCGGTCACTGATGGACTGCAGCAGATCGATCGCCTGGCCGCTGCTGATGCCATCAGCTGTGACGGCCGTGATGCTGATGGAACGGTTCTGGTTGTAGTGGGTGATGCGATTCGCTCCTGAATCACGCTTCAGCTGGGCAACGTTCGCCACGGAGACCAGTTCGCCACTGCGGTTGCGCACCATCAGGCTTGCGAGATCTCCTGGGGTGCTGCGGTCAGCACCTTCCAGCTGGATGTAGATGCTGCGGATTTCTCCCCCCGCAAAGGTGTCATCAATGAATCGGCCGCCGATGGCGGTTCCGATGTCTCTCAGTGTCGGACCCACAGGGAGGTCGAGGGCAGCCATCTGGCTGCGGTCCAGTTCCAGGCGCCACCGCGGTGCGCTCGCATCGAAGCGTGTGCTGACCCGTTGGAATCGCCCTGAGTTTCTTGCAGCGAGGATGAACTGCTGGGCCTGCTCCTCGAACTCCTGCAAGCTGAGCTGACCGCCGCTGCGATCCAGCAGTTCCATCTGCAGACCTGATTCACTGCTGAAACCGCGGACAGTGGGTGGTGTCGTGACGATCACCTGCGCATCGGTGATGCGTCGCCTCAGCTCACGGTTCAGACGTTGCTTCACGGCTTCGCTGCTGTTCTGCCGGCCTCGGCGTTCGTTCAGGGGTTGCAGGCGCAGATAAAACGAGCCGGTGTCCTCGCCGCTCTGTCCGAATGAGCTTCCGGCGTAGAAATTGCCGCTGCGGATCAGTGGCTCTTCGGCAACCACCTGGCGGATGCGTTCCATCACGGCCTCGGTGCGTTCCAGGCTGGCTCCCTCCGGCAGGGTGAAATAACCGCGCACCTGGCCCTGGTCTTCGTCGGGGATGAAGGATGTGGGGATCGTCGCCAGGCCGATACCTGTGAGCATCAGCCCAGCCAGCACCAGGGCGATCACCGTTCTGCCGCGCGTCAGCCAGACCGCCAGCATCCCCGCGTACAGACGTTGCAACCGGCCCATGCCGTCGCGCAGTCCGCGACTGATTCGCCTGATCGGTCCAGGTAAGCGTCCATTGCCTGTTCCCAGCACGCGGGCACAGGCCATCGGCGTGAAGGTGAGGGCATTGAATGTGGAGAACAGAATTGCGCCGCTGATGGCCAGTGCGATTGGCTGATAAAGGCGACCGATGGATCCTGGGATCAGCAGAACAGGCAGAAAGACGGCCGCTAACACGAGCGACGTGGCCAAGACGGCTCCCGCCAGCTCCGCCATTGCATCTTCGGCTGCCCCCTGTGGCTCCTCGCCACGTTCGATTCGGCCCGCGATGTCTTCGCTCACCACGATTGCGTCGTCGACCACGATGCCTGTGGCCAGCACGAGACCAAACAGGATCAGGCTGTTGAGGTTGGACCCGCTCAGGCGAACCACCACAAGACTGCCGATCAAAGCCACAGGCACAGCAATGCCTGGAATCAGGGCCAGGCGCCAGCGCCCAAGAAAGAGGACCAGCACCACAAGCACCAGCAGGACCGCGTCACGCAGGGTGTCTCTGGTGCGATCGAGATTGGCCTGGACCGTGTCTGCCACATCCACGATCACCTGGACGTCCAGTCCAGGCGGAAAGCTGCTTTCCAGACCTTTCAGTCTTTCCCGAACCGCCCGGCTGACTTCCAGAGCGTTCGAGCCATCCCGTTGGTAGATACCCACAGCCACTGAGCTTTCGCCCTGAAGATTGAGGGCGCTGCTGCCGTAGTTGCGTTGACCCAGCTCAACGCGACCAACATCCTGCAGGCGAACCAGACCTCCGTTGTCGGTGCGTTTCACCACCATGGCTTCAAAGTCAGCCTGACTGCGCAGTCGTCCCTCGGCATCCACAGGCAGGCTGAAGAGCTGTCCTGACGGCGCCGGTGCTTCACCCAGATTCCCCACTGCAGCCAGAACGTTCTGCTCCGCCAGAGCGTTGGTGATGTCATTGGTGGAGAGACTGAACTGCTTCAGCCGACTGGGATCCAGCCAGAGCCGATAGGCCAGCTCGCTACTGCCGAAAACGCGGATATCCCCAACACCAGGGGTTGTTCGCAGGTTTTCACTCAGCCGCTGGTCGAGCCAGCCGCCGATGAAAATCGGTTCATAGAGGCCGGGAGGAGCGCTGAAGCCAAGGATCAGCAGCAGGTCATTCGTGGAGCGGCTCACGTTCAGCCCCTGCCGCGTCACGGCCTGGGGCAGTCGACGACTGGACAGGTTGACCTCGTTCTGAACCTTGATCGCGTTGAGCTCAGGATCGCCTGACGCGAAGCGCAGGCTGAGGCTGGCTCCGCCCTGACGGCTGCTGGAAGTCATGCTTTCCAGGCCGTCCAGGCCACTGAGCTGGTTTTCCAGTACTGCTGTGACGCTTTGCTCCACCACTTCCGGACCCGCGGCAGGAAAACTGGCTCTGACACTCACGCGGGTGGGTGCCAGCTGGGGCAAGTCTTCAAGACCGAGACCCACCAGAGAGACCACGCCTGCCAGCAGAACCAGCAAGCTGCAGACAATGGTGAAAACGGGCCGTCTCAGGAACGGCTGGGAGATGGAACGCACTGCTTCAGCGGTCAAGGCAGTAGCGCCTAGACAATAAAGATCCCCTCCAACAACTGATGATTGTTGAAGGGGATCAATTGTGTGATTAATTCAGGTGTTGAACTCGGCGATCAACCGACGCTCCAGACACCAGCTGCGATTTTGAACAGCTCCTGAACGTGAACCGTACTGCAGAGGAACCAGGCGAATGCAGCGCCACCACAACCTCCGAGCCAGAAGCCACTGGTGAAATCTGACCATCCCATGCGCGTGAACAGTTCAGCGGGGGGATTGGCAACCGTCGGATCCGAGGGAGGAACGTTGGGCCCACGGCCCGGCTGGTTGTAAAGCAGGAACAGCAGGGTGAGAATGTGAACTGCCCCAACGGCAGCTAACAAACCAGCTGTCTGGGAGTATTCACTGTTGCGAAGCGGGCCACAGATTGTGTAGGGGCCGTAGAGCAAATAGCCAAATGCAGCACCGGTTTCGATCCCACGCTGATTGGGCGAAATTCCCGGGCGGTACAGAGGCAGATTGTTGATCAGTGCCTTGATGAAGTAGCCGCTGTTGACAGGTGTTGCCAGATTCCCAACACAGGGATCTGCAACTGGTTTCACAGTCATTGGAATAAAAGCCGGGGTTGAGGTGTTTGCAGCTAGCGATTGATTACTCAGCTGCGGTAATCACGCGTCCAACAAGAACGATGAAAACTGCGGGAAATGCAATTCCGACGATCGGCACAAAGATCACCGGCAGCCATGCGGCTGCAAAATCTCCTGTCATGGCAGCGGCCAAAAGGTCCATCGGTACTGTAAGGACTGCCTTTCTGCTGGTCCCGTGCCAGCCCGAACGGCGAAATAAAAGTTCAATCCATCCGGCTTCCGCCGCTCAGACCCGATGAATCAGCTCCTTGCCGGTGGTGCCGCCCTCGTGCTGATGGCTGTGCTCTGGGGCCTGGGGCGCAGGCCTGGAAAAACCCTGCTGAGAAGCACAGATGCGGCATCCGTGGCGGCCATTAACAGGGCTCAGCTGGGCCTCGTTCAAGCGCAGGGGTCTCAGCTAGACCCCAGGATCCCACTGGGGGCTGCTACGGAAGGCTCTGATTTGGCCCTGTTCAAGCCACCGGTGAGCAGCGCTGAGCGCATCGCTCTTGAGCGTCAGTTGCGTGAGGCGATGGATCAAGGGGATCCAAACCAGAGACTTGAGGCCGTCCGGCGGGCTGGTCAGTGGGGGCATGTCTCCGTTCTTCCACTGCTTCGGCGAGGTTTGCGTGACGCCGACAGCCGGGTTGTGGAAGCCGCTGCAACAGCGATCGCGCGTCATCGCGGCGCGACCCATCCCTCTGCGGTTCAGGTGGCTCGCCCCCCTCGCAATGTTGCCCGGATGCGATAGATCGGCCGCCCCTGGCTTTCGTGGTAGGTCCTGATCAGCAGTTCCCCCAGCAGTCCGAAACAGAACAGCTGAATGCCAGCCAGTCCAAGCACCACCGCCATGGTGAGCAACGGCCTGTTGCCGATGTCCTCACCCATCAGTTTGATCACCAGCAGATAGGTGCTTGCCACAAGGCTGGTGGCGATGGCAATGAGGCCTCCAAAGCCGAAGACGTACATCGGCCGGGTGAGGAAGCGTTTCATGAACCACACCGTGAGCAGGTCCATCAGCACCCGAAACGTGCGATCGATGCCGTATTTGCTGGTTCCGTACTGACGCGCACGGTGGTTCACCTTCACCTCAGTGATGCGTGCTCCTTCAATGAAGGCCAGCGCCGGCAGAAAGCGATGCAACTCGCCGTACAGCCGCATGTCGGACAGCACGTCACGGTCGTAGGCCTTGAGTGAGCAGCCGTAGTCATGGAGGCGGACCCCGGTGACGCGTCCGATCAGGCGATTGGCCAGCCTGGACGGAAGCTTCCTTTGCAGCACTGCATCCTGGCGGTCAAATCGCCAGCCGCTCACCAGGTCGTAGCCCTCGCGCAGTTTGTTCAGGAGCAGGGGGATGTCGGCCGGATCGTTCTGAAGATCACCATCCAGGCTCACGATCACCTGTCCAGCGGCCACATCGAAGCCTGCCGCCATGGCAGCGGTCTGACCGTAGTTCTTGCGCAGCAGAACACCCACCAGCTCCGGCACTTGGGCGCTGAGTCGTTCCAGTACTGAGGCGGTGCCGTCGGTTGAGCCGTCGTTGACAAGCACCAGTTCGAAGCGCTCTCCGATGGGTCGCAGCGCATTGAGCAGCTGTTCGACCAGCTCCGGCAGGCTTTCCTCTTCGTTGTAGAGCGGCACCACAACCGAAAGGTCCAGCCCAGCCGTCATCGGGATCC
>CAJXFG010000073.1 GCA_913052185.1 uncultured Synechococcus sp.
ATCGAGCGGATCAACTACGCCATCCGTAAATACAAAGCCAAGCGGGTGGCGATCGACTCGATCACAGCCGTCTTCCAGCAGTACGACGCGGTGTTCGTCGTGCGTCGAGAGATCTTCCGTCTGATCGCTCGCCTCAAGGAAATCGGCGTCACCACGGTGATGACCACGGAGCGCATCGACGAATACGGACCGATCGCTCGTTACGGCGTCGAAGAGTTCGTCTCCGACAACGTGGTGATTCTGCGCAATGTTCTTGAGGGCGAACGCCGTCGGCGCACCGTGGAGATTCTCAAGCTCCGCGGCACCACACACATGAAGGGAGAGTTCCCCTTCACGATGGGAGCTCACGGCATCAGCATCTTTCCTCTGGGTGCGATGCGACTCACCCAGCGCTCTTCCAATGTCCGGATCAGCTCCGGCGTGCCCCGTCTCGACGAGATGTGCGGCGGAGGGTTCTTCAAGGATTCGATCATCCTCGCCACCGGCGCCACGGGAACCGGCAAGACCCTGCTGGTGTCCAAATTCATCGAGGATGCCTGTCGGAATAAAGAACGGGCCATCCTTTTCGCCTATGAGGAGTCGCGTGCCCAGCTTCTGCGCAACGCAACAAGCTGGGGGATCGATTTCGAACAGATGGAGCAGGACGGACTGCTCAAGATCATCTGCGCCTACCCGGAATCGACAGGCCTGGAGGATCACCTGCAGATCATCAAGACGGAGATCAGTCAGTTCAAGCCATCACGGATGGCGATCGACTCTCTGTCCGCCCTGGCCCGCGGGGTGAGCCACAACGCCTTCCGGCAATTCGTGATTGGTGTGACCGGCTACGCGAAACAAGAGGAGATCGCCGGCTTCTTCACGAACACCTCGGAGGAGTTCATGGGCAGTCACTCGATCACGGATTCCCATATCTCCACCATCACCGACACGATCCTGCTGCTCCAATACGTGGAGATTCGCGGAGAAATGGCGCGCGCCGTGAATGTGTTCAAGATGCGCGGCTCATGGCATGACAAGGGAATCCGTGAATTCGTGATCACCGGCAATGGTCCGCAGATCAAGGATTCCTTCTCCAACTTCGAGCGGATCATTTCCGGTGTTCCCCACCGTGTCACCACCGATGAGCGCAGCGAACTCTCACGCATCGCCCGTGGCGTGGCACCTGATGCCTGATCAGGTTTCCGTGTTCGGGGTCAACGCCAGACGTTCATCGTCGCTCTGACGTTCGGCTCTCCACCTCAGTTCCTCAGGATCTTCCTGGGCCAGGGGCAGTTCAAACCAGAAGGTGGTTCCCACCTCCAGCTCGCTGGCCATGCAGATCCTGCTGCCGTGCTTTTCGAGAATGCCTCTGACGATGGACAGTCCGAGGCCCGTGCCGACCTCGGTGTGAACGGCATTCTCAACCCGGTAAAAGCGCTCGAAGATGCGTTGCTGGCTCTCCTCACTGATGCCGTAGCCGGTGTCGCAGACCTCCACCCGGATCTTCGGCAGTGGTGAGCTCAGGATGCAGGTGGGGCCGTCGGTCATGCTGCTGTCGGCTTCCATGGGTGCCATCTGACAGCTGTCAGGCCAGGTGTAGGCCCTGATCATCAGTCGGCCGCCGCTGCGGCTGAACTTCAGTGCGTTGCCGACCAGATTGTCGAGCACCTGCAGGATCAGATCCCAGTTCCCCAGCACGTCGGGGAGATCCGGGTCGGCTTCGAGGCTCAGGTCAACCTGCTTGTCGCTGGCATTCAGCTGGTAACTGCGCAGGGTCTGCTCCAGACCCGGTCGCAGATCAACCGGCGAGAACTGAACGACACGGTTGGACTCCAGCCTGGAGAGATCGAGAACGTCATTGACGAGGCGGGTGAGGCGATCTGTTTCCGAATTGGCAACACCCAGAAACTCCTGTCGATCCTCCTCGCTGAGTTGATCCCCCATGTCGTGGAGAGTTTCCACGTAACTCTTGATGTTGAACAACGGCGTTCGCAGTTCGTGGGAGACGTTGCTGATGAAACGGCTCTGAGCGGCATTCAGCTCCACTTCGCGCGTGAGATCCTGGATCGTCACGGCGATGCCCTTGAGGGTGTCACCACTGGGTTCGCGAACGGCCTGAATCACGAAGCGCAGAGTTCTCGGCGGATCCCCAACACTGCTGCGCAGCTCGTTGGTGTCCGTCTGTTTGGAGAACACGGCATCGATCGGTTCGTGCAGTTCAACGGCCAGCAGCTCCGGCAGTTCGTTGAGAAAGTCCTGACCTTCGAGATTGCGCCCTTCCCAGCGGAACAGTCGCCGTGCGGTTGGGTTGACCAGCACGATGCGGCCATCACCGTCCAGCAGGACGGCCCCGTCAGCCATGGTGGCGATCAGCGACGCCTGCTTGACCTGGGCAGCCTGAAGTTCCTCGATATTGGCCGCGTCGTAAGCCTGAAGTTGCGAGGCCATGGCGTTGAACCCATCCAGAAGCTCACCCAACTCGCCTCCCATCGGCAGACCGATGCGAGCGCGGAAGTCGCCATCCCCGATGGATCGGACACCTCTCAGCAGCTCCTTGACCGGACGCGTGATGGTCAGCGCATTGAAGACAGCGCCCAGAATCACCAGAACCCAGATGGAGATGAACACCGCAACCGTGACTTCCCGGGTGAGGGCCGCACTGGCGAGAGCGGTTTCATTGGGGTTGACACCCAGGGCCAGCACGCCGAGGTAGTTGTTGTTCTCCACCAGCGGCACGAACACGTCCGTGACCTGACCCTGGGGAGTGATGTGCTGGCGAACCAGCGGGTTCTGTGTGCGGTTTCGCAGCTCATCCGGCAGTTCAAGACGGCGGCTGAGGCGCAAGTCAGCATTGCTGGCGTCGTCACTGCCGCTGACTGGAATCCCCAGATAGACAATGCCGTCAGGATCGGCAAAGAAGATGTAGCGAAGGCTTCTGCTTGAGCGCCAGAAGGTTTCGGTGACATTGGCGAGCTCGCGATCCCGGCCTTCCGCCACCAGCTCACTGACGTTTCCCGCCAGCAGCAGACCAAGATCCCTGGCATAGCGGGTGTCGTTCATCGCCGTGTCGCGCTGGATTCCGTTCAGCGCGAAAAAGGTGATGCCCGTCATCATCAGGCTCACCACCAGGGTGGCCACTGCCAGCAGCTTGGTTTGAAGGCTGAATTCGGCCCACCAGGAGCGTGCCTGCGGCCACAGGCCCCTGGCGGATGTTTCGTCAGCGCTGGCCACTGAAGTGGCCCATTCCGCAGGGGCCTCGTTCTGAGCCGTTGCTGGATCGCTGGCCATTCAGCCGGTGCACGTCAACCCAACACTAGGACCGGCGCACCTGATGACCGATGTCGCGGCGGAACTGCATGCCGTTGAAGCGCACCAAGGCGAGGCCCTCGTAGGCGCTGGTGAAGGCCTGGTCGAAGTCCTCCGCCTGGGCCACCTGCGTGAGCACCCGTCCACCGGCGGTCACCACTTGGCCATCCTTCTGCCTGAGAGTGCCGGCATGGAACAGCTGTCGCTTGGGCTCAGGATCCGGCTGCAGCTGAATCAGATCCCCCTTGCGTGGAGCCTCGGGATAGCCATCAGCGGCAGCGACCACACACGCGCTGCACGTCCCGGCAACCGAGAGATCAGGGGCAAGATCCAGACAGCCGAGTGCACAGGCCTGGAGCACCTGCGCGAGTTCAGGACCCATCAAGGGCATCAGGGTCTGGCATTCAGGGTCACCGAAGCGACAGTTGAACTCGATCACCTGGGGGCCTGCAGCGGTGAGCATCAGGCCGGCATAGATCACTCCCCTGTACTGGATGCCCTTGTCCCGCAGGGCCTGCAGAGTGGGTTCCAGCACAAGCTGACGCACCTGTTCGAGCCCGGCCTGATCGAGCAAGGGAGCAGGGGCATAGGCACCCATTCCGCCGGTGTTCGGTCCCCTGTCGCCCTCCAGTAATCGTTTGTGGTCCTGAGCCGGCGGCAACAGCACCATGCGTTCGCCGTCGCAGAGCGCGAAGACGGATACCTCAGGCCCCTCGAGGCGTTCCTCCAGCACCAGTCGCTCCCCTGCGCTGCCGAAGCGTCCTGCAAAGGCTTCGCGGATCGCTGCTGCGGTTTCCTCGAGATTTTCAGCGACGGTGACCCCCTTGCCGGCGGCCAAACCATCGGCTTTCACCACCAGGGGGCGTTTCAGCTGTTCCAGCAGCTCCAGGCCTTCGTTGGCGCTTGCCGCGGTCCAGTGCCCTGCGGTCGGAATCCCGGCGTCCCGCATCAATGCCTTGGCCCAGGCCTTGCTCGCTTCCAGCTGGGCACCATCGGCGCTCGGTCCAAACACCGCCAGCCCTGCATCGCGCAGACGGTCGGCAACCCCAGCGGCCAGGGGGGCTTCCGGGCCGATCACCACCAGGTCGATCGCCTGCTGAAGACAGGCTTCGATCAGGCCTTCAGCATCCTGTTCACCGATCGCCAGTGATCGGCAGTCGCCGAGCTCTTCGGTCCCACCGTTGCCAGGGGTGACCCATACCGCCTCAATTCCAGGGCAGCGGCGCAAGGCCCAGGCCAGAGCCTGTTCACGGCCGCCACCACCCACCACGAGCAGATGGCGGAGTGGCGGCAGGGTCTGAGGACGGGAGCTGGAATGGGCCATGGAGGCAGGTGTTTCGGGCGAAGACCCTTAGGTTTGAACGCCGCTCCGTTGTTGTTGATGGCGGAGCGATCGTTCCATCTTTGTTGAACGCCTTCCGGCCCATGGGATTGCTCCCCCTGCCTCTGACCCTTCTTCTGGCGATGGTGCCCGGCGCTGCAGCGCCGGTATCTGCTCAGCCTGAGTCTTCAGTGCCCATGACTCAGGAGGTTTTTGAGCGTGTTCTGGTCGAGGGAGGGCTGCGGGAGTTGACGCTGGCCTGCGAGGACTCCGACCGCTTCGGTGCCAATGAACGCCTTCAGCTCTTGCGTGACCGGCTCATGCTTATTGCCCCTGCACCGCAGAGCTTCGAGGTGGTGATGGCCAATGCCAGGGCGATGATGTCCTGCAAAGCACCGGACAGCGCGCAGGTGGTGCTCAGCCGCTACGGCCCCGGGGTGGGTCGCCGGCGCCGGGAGTGGTTGCTGTTGTCGTGGCAGGCAGCCAGTGCAGCGTTGGATCAGGAACGCATCATTCTGGCTCTGATGCGTCTGGCGGATGGCGAACCCGGCCGGCTGGATGGTGAGCAGCTTGTGGTGGGTTTTGACGAGAGTGGACTGCCCACAACGCGTTCCGCTCTCGACCTCCTGGCAGAGGCGCAGATCGCTTCCGGGAAGACAGAGCAGGCTGTGATCACACTGCTTGCTGGACGCACGTCTGGAGTGATCGCAGCACGCCGTCTGGGGCTTGCAGCTCAACTGCTGGATGCGCTGGAGGCCGAGCGCAGCATCGCTCTGCTGGAGGCGGCTCTGGATCAGGCGGCAGCGGCGCAGGCCTGGAATCAGGCGGAGGATCTGCTGCGGCTGCAGCTGCGACTGGAGCTGGCCGCTGGCGGCAGCGGTGAGCGACCGCGCGAACGTCTGCGTCGCCTTGCAACCAGGGTGGATGACCGTTTCACGCTGTTGGAACTGGATCAGGGGCTGGCCGGCGTTGCGCTTGAGCAGCGTGAGCTGCTGCAGCAGGAACTGCGTTCTCCTCGTTCTCCGGGGGGCCATGCCGCGCTGGGAGAATCAGCAGGACCTGAAGCCGGCGCGCCCGGTGTCGACGTGCAGCCATGACCATTCCCCACGGCGATCTCCTCTACGAGGGCAAGGCCAAGCGCATCTATGCCGGCTCCCGTGACCAGCAGGTGCTGGTGGAGTTCAAGAACGATGCAACCGCGTTCAACGCTCAGAAAAAAGCTCAGCTGGATGACAAGGGGCGCCTCAACTGCAGAATCTCAGCCTGTCTCTTCGAATTGCTCGAACGGGAGGGGATTCCCACCCATTACTGCGGGATCGCTGACGAAACCTGGATGGTCGTCCAGCGCGTCGAGGTGATTCCTGTTGAGGTGGTGCTGCGCAACATCGCCACAGGCTCGCTCTGCCGCGAGACGCCCATCGCCCAGGGCACCGCCCTTGAACCCGCACTCCTGGATCTGTATTACAAGGACGATGCCCTGGGTGATCCGTTGCTGACGGATGCCCGTCTGGCGCTGCTGGGTCTGGTGACCAGCGAGCTGCGCGAACAAATCGAAGTTCTGGCGAGGGATGTCAATGCGGTGCTGATCCCCTTCTTTCGAAGCGTTGGTCTGCAGCTGGTGGATTTCAAGCTGGAACTTGGCATGAATGCCGCCGGTGAGTTGCTGGTGGCTGATGAGATCAGCCCTGACACCTGCCGGCTCTGGGATCTGTCGTGCATTGATGCCGAGGAGCGGATTCTCGACAAGGACCGATTCCGCAAAGACCTGGGTGGGGTGATCGAGGCCTACGGGGAGGTCTGCAAACGGGTACAAGGGGCCTGCCCGACACCCCGTAACTGCAGTTAAGTTCACCGACGTTTGTGGCCGGCCCGGCCGACTTCCGTCCTCCCCCATGGTCGCTTTCTCCTCCAGCCGAACCAAGAACGCCGTTCGGCGAGGTGCCGTGGGATTTGCCCTCGCCCTGCCATTGATCAGCGGCCTGCCGGGTAAGGCCCAGGCCCAGCCAGACGGGACCGAACCTGAAGGTTCTCAAGTCGAGGAGGTGCAGGTCGACGTTGAGGCGGAAGCAGTTGGTGCTGAGCTGATTGAGGAAGAGATCGACGTCGAGCGGATCGAAGTCACCCCAGCCCCTGCAGCCACTCCCGTTGTCGAACCGATTGAGGAGGTGCCCGAGCAGCCCCGGGTGTTGATCACCGAGGTGATCATTGAGGGCATTGATGGACACCCCGAGCAGGAGCGTCTCGAGCTCGCTGCCTACGACGCCATGCGGGTGCGCCCCGGCAGCAGGGTGACCAGGGATGAGCTGAAACTTGATCTCGATGCGATCTACGCCACCGGCTGGTTCTCGGATGTGCGCATCGAGCCGATCAATGGCCCGCTGGGTGTGCAGCTGGCGGTTCAAGTGGTCCCCAACCCGGTGATGACCAAGGTTGTTCTTGAGCCAGAAGACAACAAGATTGAGCCCCAGGTGATCGAGGACACCTTCAGTTCCGATTACGGCCGCACTCTCAACCTCAATGAGTTGCAGCTGCGCATCAAGGAGCTGCAGAAGTGGTACGCCGATCAGGGCTACTCCCTGGCACGCGTCAGCGGGCCCACCAGGGTGAGCCCCGATGGTGTCGTTCAGCTGAAAGTGCTGATCGGCACCGTGGCCGGTGTCGAGGTCAAATTCATCAATAAGGAAGGCGAGGACACCAACGAGAAAGGCGAACCGATCAAGGGCAAGACCAAGCCCTGGGTTGTCAGCAGGGAAATCTCCATCAAGCCGGGAGAACCCTTCAATCGCACCCAGCTTGAAAACGACATTCGTCGTCTGTACGGGACGTCCCTGTTCAGTGACGTGAAAGTCACCCTGCAGCCGGTGACCGGCGAGCCTGGATTCATCACCATCGTTCTGGGCATCGTTGAGCAGTCCACCGGCTCGCTGTCAGGCGGCCTCGGCTACAGCCAGAGCCAGGGTGTGTTTGGTCAGGTGCAACTGTCGGACAGCAATCTGTTCGGGCGTGCCTGGGACCTGGCACTCAATTTCACTTACGGCCAGTTCGGCGGTCTTGCCAACCTCACGTTCTCCGATCCCTGGATCAAGGGGGATAACCACCGCACCTCCTTCCGCACCTCCATTTTCCTGAGCCGCGAAGTCCCTCAGGTCTTCCAAAGCCAGAACGATGGAGACATCGTCAGTCTTCTCGATTACGAGAACAACAATTCCGAGTACGCCTACTCGATTAGTAACGACGACAATCCTGCCGACAGCAAATTCAGCAATGTCGACAAGGCCGGCAAAGAGTTTCCCAGCACAAGCTGGTTTGATTTCGAGGGAGATTCAATCGCCCTCGAGCGCATTGGCGGCAATGTGATCTTTGCCCGTCCGCTCAACGGTGGAGATCCTTTCAAGAAGGTGCCCTGGCAGGTGCTGGCTGGATTGAACCTTCAGGCTGTTCGTCCCATCAACTATGCAGGTGACACCAGGCCCTACGGGATTCCCAGCAGGAGGATCAAAGACGGTCGCATCAAAAACGACGAGATCATCTGCACCGCCTTCAACTGCGCCGATCAGAACACGCTTGCCAGTGTTCGCTTTGCGACCACCTACAGCACCTTGAACGATGGTCGGAATCCGACCTCAGGCAATTTCTTCAGTTTCGGAACCGAACAGTATCTCTCCATTGGAGAGAACTCTCCGACGTTCAACCGCATCAGAACCAGCTATACCCATTTCATTCCCGTCAAGTGGCTGAAGCTCGCCAAGGGCTGTCGTCCCAAGGAGGGTGAACCTGA
>CAJXFG010000074.1 GCA_913052185.1 uncultured Synechococcus sp.
CGAGGTTGAGCAGACTCCTGATGGTCGCCGTGTGGTGCGTCGTCGCTCCCGTTCCGCTGGCTGAGTTGGCCAATGATCAGAGCATTGTTCCCGGCCTCCTGCACCCCACGGGACTGGCGGCCTAAACGACAGCGCTGAACTTTCAAGGATTCTCTGAACCTCGCTCGGCAGTGCACGGTTCGGAGAGTCTTCCGTGTTGGTGAGGTTCGTCACACGTCCCTCAGCGATTTCACGTTGACTGGCGATCTGCCGCTGGCATCACCGGAGATGGTCGCACTGTCCTGGAAGAGTCGTTGGCTTCAGATCAGTGCGGGATGTTCAGCTGTTGCTCTGTTCCGTTTCGCTCAACGGCAGCGATGCAGGTGAGCTGATGAGTGGTCTCTCGCGTGAATCGCTGAAGGAGCGACAGAGGTATGCCGATTGGTATGAGGCCAAGCCGTCCGAAGAGCAATTGCTGATTGATGAGATCGCTCACAGCACTTTGTACATTCTTGGAGAAGATCAGAACAATTCTTTTATCCGGCTTTTAAACCAGAACGGCATTGAAACAGCTGAGCAATTTGTCGATGCTTTCTGCGTTGAGTACGAGGGGGTTGTTGAGTCTGATGAGTTTGTGGTCCTCATTTTCGAGGCCAATTCGTATTTGTTCAGAAGGCTCTGCGGTCGATCGCAATCAATGCTGCACTTTTGACCGCGATGCAGAGACCGCGATGCAGAACTTTCTCGATGGCTTAGAGCCTGTTTCAGGCCTGGGCCAGGAAGAGTGGCAAATGCGCAAAGGCAAACCTTGTTGTTATCGATCTCAAGCAGAAGGTGGTTGAGGGAGATCCGTCACTTCTCGGATTGTGCATTGTCCGATGGAGGATCCTCTGACTCCACCTTGGAGTTGACTGCTTGCACGATGACATAAGCGAGCCAGCCAACAAACAGAAGACCTAGTCCAATTGCAGGCAAATAAGAGTCCATTCCTATCTGGTATTCAGGGAGTGACTCAGGAAGGAGGTCGATGGACTGAAGTTCTTTTTTCCATTCTTGGCTTAGTTCGTAATACTGATCTCCGGCATCATTTTTCTGATCATTGACTTCGGCGATAACGTATTTGCTGACGTGTAATTTGTAGGGAATTAAAAAATTTTCGGTATTGACCATTGCCGCATAGCAGGTCTTGATCTCCTTGCCTTGTTCGTTGGTCAGCTCGAAATAAGAGACACCTTTGACGCATTTCAGGTCCTCGCTGGTTCCCATGCTGTAAAGAAATCCCAGCAAAGGAGTTGAGTGCAAAAGCATTGGAGAGTGCTTTGTTGTGATGATATTAATCCGGTTTCCGACTGTATTGCTCAGGTTTTGCATGGATTGGATTTTGTTGGGGCTTGTGTGCTGATGAAAAGCAGAATGATTGATTCTGGGGGGATTGAATCAGGTGGTAATGGAGGAATAGGATTTGTTTATGATTTTGGGTGAATCGGTGGTCTGCTTTTTCAATGCTGAAATGAATGGCTGCGAAAATCTTGGGGTTGAGGGCCTTGTTTTTAAAGTGGAAGACAGAGATTGAATGCATAAAAGCAGACTCTGAGCATGAGGCTGAGCAGCCCATGCGTTCCCATTATTGATTCAAGAGCTGCATTCCCTTGTCGTAGATGTCAGTTGCGTACTGGGTCCATTGGCCCTGACCCCAATACCTAAAGCAGCTCGTTTCCAGAAGCAGCAGATGCATCAGTGCATCCCGGTAGGTCGGTGATGCTGTCAGGGAAGGCTGTTCAGAGAGCTGCTGGTCGAACTGCTGATGGAAGCGTGCACTAAGGGACTGCATGGGGCCGAGCACGTTGTCGTATCCCTCCACCCAGCTGAGGTTGTTGGTCCATGAGGCACCTTCCATGGAGAACCCGTCGTTTGCTGCGCTGAGCTCCGCGATGGTCTCAGCGATGCGTTCCCCATCCGCTGCATCGCCCGCTCGCTGCCACAGACGATGCTGATGCACGGCTTGGATTTGGGGAAGATCGCTCCAGTTCAGGCCAAGTGCATCGAGTTGTTCGAGGTATTCCGATCCGTTGAGGGCCGCTGTGTCTGGTCCGCGGTCGCGGATGCGGCGGTTGGCCTGCCGGAAGGCTTCCGGGAACTCATTCATCATCACGCCACCGTTTTCTCCGTCTGCGATCTGGCTGACCAGAGATGGGATATCAGCGTTGCCAAGCAGTTGCCGTCCGAGCCCGAGTGCTTCCTCACACGGTTGCATCTGACCGACGAGTTTCGTGTCGGAGCCCTGGGTCTTGATCAGAGCTGTGATGCTGATCTGCTCACCAGAGGAGGAGCGTGCCACGAGCTTGTTGGGAATGAAGCATTGCTGGCTTTCAAGGGGCGAACCATCCAGCTGCTCCACGCTGTGCTCCTGCACCAGCAGCCAGCGATAGCCGGCTTCGAGCAGGCCTTCCACAAGGGCAAACAGAGTGTCCGGGTGATTGGGCAGGTGCATTTCAGGCAGCGAGAAACCCCGCACGCGCTGAAGAGCGCTGTCGCCGAAGAGATCGACGAACTGGTGTTGCCAGGCGCGGATCTGCAGGCTCAGATCGGGAATGGGTGTGGAGGGTGCAACGGCATGACTCCAGAAGGTGCCCAGCCATTCCACGTGCTGCTTCATCTCATCGTCACAGGCCAGAAATTGAAGAGCTTCAGTGATGTCCTGGCGTTGCATCTGCGTGACGCCCCACAGCAGGTTTCCTGAGTAATCGAGCATGATCCGTGGTCTGCATCCCTCACGGATCAACTCCGGGATCAGATCAGCCATGCGTCTGTAGCACTGAGCGAAAGGCTCTGCGTTGTGGTTATCTCCCTCGCCTGGATGGTCAAACATGTACTGCAGGTGAGAGATCAGAGCCCCACCCGGCCCTGCGGGCACCGTTGGCTGATGCATGTGCAGCGCACAGGCGAAGGCGGACTTGAGCCCCGTCAGTGTTTGATCAGTGGAGGATGGCCAGTTGGGAGTTGACTGCTGCATCAGAACGCGCAGCTCCTGCTCTCTTCCACAGATCACGGGATGGTGCGCTGAATGGACCGCCATGACAACTTCGCTTGATGAGCAGTGACGACTGGTTCACCTTCTCTGCGTGCCGTGTCTTTCGCTGCTCAGTTGACAGTCAGCGTGGCTTCAGCAGCGACTGGAAGGTTCTTTCGATCAGTCTTTTGATCGGCATGAATGAACCCCCGGAATTCAGAGTTGGTGCTGAATCCCGGGGGTTTTCACCAGTGTGTTCACTGGTTTGTTGACCGCACCATTCCGATGAGTGGAACGGCCTAACTCGCTCGTTTATTCATTGGCTTCCTGTCTGAATCTGAACGTGAATCGGTGTTGAATCCGTTGCGAAGGACAGTGATTGAAGCAAAGGAAAGCAGAAGCGAACAATCCAGCTTTGGGCGCCTGGGGCCAGGTTTCAGTGAGGCTTGGCTGCATGGATCGGCCTTGATGATCCATGGAGTTGCAGCTCAGTGTTGGTTGAGAGAAACGTGGAGCAGGGGCGTGAAGCCGAATCGCTGCTCAGATCTGCTCAGGTGGAGTGTCTGCCGTCATGCGGTGCCTCCGATTGGATGCCTCCAGTGTTGATGTTGTGCAGGCTGTTCGGCAATCAGTGCAATCACGCATTGTTGTTGCTCAGGAACTGAGCAATGGTGAAGACAGCGTGCCTGCGACTTGGCCAACCCAGATCAATCCTTGGCCCAGCGCTGGTTGCAGCGGCTGGAGCAGTTCATGTCGCCGTCGGGGTAGCTGAAGCCAGCCTTGCGGGCATTCTTTTCAACTTCGGCAGGGCTGGAGCCGCTGAAGGTGCGGGTGGTTTTGGCCTCAACAGCAGGGATTGCTGTCAGGAATCCCGCGGCTGTGATCAAGGCAATGCTGAACGTGCGCATCAATGAGTTGACGAAGGAGTTGATCCTGCAGATCTCAGGCGTGCAGGTCAAGAAATGGCAAGCAAAGTTGTGGTCGGCCGCAATCGATCCGAGGCTTGGCCGATGGGATTGTTTCACTGTCCGCTCTGCATCGGCTTGGCTGTGTTGTCGGCGCTTCGTTTCTCCGCGCACGCTGTGATGGCCTTTCAACTGCAGCGACAACGATTTGGTCAAGCCGCCCATGGCGATCGGCCGATGGGGACGTTGGTCCATCCGTAAATGCAGGTCGTTCGGCAAGGCTCAGGCGATGCCAACGAGCATCAGCAGTGCTGTCACTGCTCCGAAACAACCCATGCCGTTGCAGCGCGCTGGCGCATGTAGAGGTCGGTCAGTTCACGGGCCAGCGACTGCAGCTCATGCACGTCAGTGGTGGAATCGATCATGCGCTTGAGCGACTCGGCTTCGAATTGCTGAGAGAGATTGAGCTGCATGGAACAGCGAATTGTTGACGCGAGCTTAAAAAAATGTGATGTCCTGGCGCGTGCCTGCTGGTTGGGGCGGCATGGGCTGCGCTCGCGATGCCCCAATCCTGACGACATGATGTAAAGACTTCGTTACAAACCTCCAATGACGTTGGGTGAGTTGTTTCTCGAAAGCCTGTCCACGGGTGTGATCACGGAAGATGAAGTCGATTGGCTGGCTTCTCATCAACACGCGTTCTCGCGCGCCGAGGAAGCTGCTGCAGTGCGTCTGGGGCGTCTGATGGATGACGGGGTTGTGAACCTGGGCTGCCGGGTTCCCTCTCAGTGGCTTCACCACCGTGAGGTGCTTGAGCACTGGATCGAGCCGCTCGGTCGCCGGCGCCATGCAGCCCGGGCTTGATCAGGCCTCGATCGCAGGCTGTTCACCAAACCGTGAGATCGTGATCTTTGCGGTTCCTCTGGTTTGCACCCCGCAGCGCTTGTGTTTGCCGGATTGATCACCGCGGTTTCTGTCACATCAGTGCAGAGGCCCTGGCAGATCCGATTGACGGATCACCGGCAACAGCGAGCGGAGGTGACCGTTCCCAGCGCCTCAACACCTGCAGAGATGGTTTGGGTTGCTGAAGGCACAAGGGTGAAATTTGAGCAAGGCCGCGCGGTTGTTCGGGGTATGCCTGCCAATGAAGCAATCGCGCGTCTCGCTGAGTTCTTTCTGGGTAGCCCTTACCTGGCCCTGTCACTCGATCAGACGGGTCCCGAGCGGTTGCGTCTCGATCTCACCCAGTTCGACTGCATGTTGTTTGTGGAACAGCTGCTGGCTCTGGTCTCGGCTGACTCCTTTGAGGATTTCGTCGAGCAGACCCGGCGTCTTCGCTATCGGAACGGGACTATCGGGTATTGCACGCGTCAGCACTACTTCCATGACTGGGTCAGTTCTGCTCAGGGACTGGGATTTCTCGAGGCGTCATCCGACTGGCCCGCCCAGACCACGCGACACCTGCCGCTGAACTTCATGTCCAGCCATCGGGACCGCTACCCCGCCCTGAAATCCCAGGTTCTGTTCGATTGCATTCATCAGCGGGAGCAGGGAAGGCGCGTTGCACAGCGCTATCTGCCCATGGAGTCGCTTGATGTTGCGCTTCCCAGCCTGCAGTCCGGCGATCTTTTCGCTGTGGCAACACGGGTCCATGGTCTTGATGTGAGCCATACAGGGGTGCTGGTGCGCGAAGGGTCGCGGCTGGATGCCATCCATGCAGCTCCAGGACGAGGCGTGATGCGATCCCGATCGTTCGAGCGTTATCTCCGTTCGGTCCCCGATGCGATCGGTGCTGTGATTGTGAGGCCGCGATCGTCGCGGCCGCTCTTCCGATAGCGGTCGCCAGAAAGAGTCACAGCAGGCGGTGTCGATGATGTCCAGAAACCTTCGATTTGGGCCCGGATCCCCGACCAGCCTGGGAATGACTGGGAGTCCAGGCCGAAAACAGTGCATGGCGTCGCTTCAAAGCCTGGTGTTGAAGAGGTTCTTGCGCTGGAGGTCCTTGATGCCAAGCAAGACTCTCAGTTCCAGGTTCCGGATCAGGGGCTTGCGCCGAGCTTCTCAACGATTTTGTGAGTGTTGTGTGCAAGAACACAGCCCTGCATGAGCCAGGTCATCAATTCAGATGCTGCATCCGCAGATGGTGTGTGCACCGGAGGGCATGCCTTCCACCACATTCCCAATCAATGACCAACACCGAACTCTCCCTTGATCAACTCAAAGGTATGAACGGCGGCTTTCTGTTTGTTTTTCTGCTCGGAGGCTGTACCGACAAAAAGGACGACAAAAAAGATGGCAAAAAGAAGGATCAAAAAACCTGGGTTGACATTGGCTCGTCAGCCTCCATCTGCCAATCAGGCTCCTCGCATCAACATCCTCTTGATCCCGACGCAAACTGCCCGGACAATTCCAGTCAAAAGTGAAGAAGGCGACTGCTGAGCCACGCCTTTGCAACCCAAGCCCCCGCTCTCAGGAGTGGGGGTTTTGGCTGACGCGGAAGCTTGTGTCTGCAGGATCCTGTGATCGCTGAATCGCCTCGCTGGTGTCCGTGTGGCGTTCTTGGTACAACGGCGTGTTGGTGCAGGGATCCCGCTGAGTTTCTGAGCTGAGCTTGTTCAGCCTCCTGAGATCGGCCTGCTTTCCTGAAAGCCAGTTCATTTCCTCGTTTTCGACCATGGCACTGATTCCCCGTTGGCAGTACATGACTGACGAGAGCAAGGCGCTTGTCAAGCGTGGTGCGGTGAGCCTGCTGCTGGTGTTTGTGGCTGTGATCGTTTTACGTGCCCTGCTGCCCTGGGTGCTGCTGGCGGTGATCGCCTGGTTTGTCTGGAGCTGGGTCGCTCGTCGATGACATCCCGCGGGTCTCGAGTGATGCCGGTTCATGTCGACGCTTGCTCGTGATCTGTGCTGGTGATGTCGACCTGCATTGTGATTGCTACGAACAAGTCAAAGCACAACGCCGCCATGGTTGAAGAGCAACCGAACATGCATGGCAAAGACGAGCTTTCTGATGACGAGCTGCAAGCGATCAATGGTGGTGGTGGTGCCAGAAATCGGGTGGAGAGACGTGGCGGTCGCTCCGCATCTCTGATCGCTCAAACCATTGGTGATGATGCTGGTGTCATCACTGATCAATCATCTGTCCAGTAGGCCGGTTCACTCGGTTGCAGGCCATGGGTGTGGTCCTTGTTGTGCTGCGTGTCAGATGCAGATGGTCCCGCTGAGGTAAGGAATCACCTGGCCGCTGATCAACACGCGTTCATCAACCAGCTCGCAGTGCAGCATTCCGCCGCGACGCGACAGCTGACGAGCGACCATTCTTGTGCGGCCGAGTCGTTCTGCCCAGTAGGGAGTCAGGGTGCAGTGGGCTGATCCGGTCACTGGATCTTCTGCAATCCCACATGACGGTGCGAAAAATCGGCTGACGAAATCAGCCTCGGACCCCGCAGCTGTGACGATCAGCCCCCGGCCGGGGAGGGACGCAACAGCGGTTAGGTCAGGCATCAGTGTTTCAACGTCGCGCTCGTGCTCGACGATCACCATCAGATCCATCGCCTGCAGGCAGGCCATGGCGGTGGTGCCAAGCATGCGGTTGAGTCCGTCAGGGGTGATGCAGGGGGCTGCCGGTTGCACCGGGAAGTTGAGCGTGAGTTGGTTGCCCCTGCGGCGAACCGTCAGAAGACCGCTGTTGGAACTGAACTGCACCAGCTCGAGGTTGGGTTCACGCTGGAACACCACATGGCCAGCAGCCAGGGTTGCGTGCCCGCAGAGATCCACTTCGCAGCTGGGTGTGAACCAGCGAAGTGCATAACGCCCACCCTGGCCCACGTAAAAGGCTGTCTCGGAGAGATTGTTTTCGGCGGCGATCGCCTGCATCACTCGATCCGGCAGCCAGCTCTGCAGTGGACAGACAGCGGCGGGGTTGCCTTGGAACGGAGCTTCCGCAAAGGCGGCGACCTGTTCGATCGGAATCGACCTGCTCATCAGCCTGTCAGCCAGTCCCGTTTTCGGCGTCCTGATCGCTGGAGTTTTGCAGTCGCTCCACCTGTGTGAACAGAAGCCAGGCCATCGTTGCCAGTGCACCCCCGATCCAGTTGTTGCGCAGCAGCTCAA
>CAJXFG010000075.1 GCA_913052185.1 uncultured Synechococcus sp.
CCACACCCAAAGACAGCACGGTGGCAACCACTAACCCGCCGAAAATCACCGTGCCCAGGGACTGCTGACTGTGGGCTCCAGCTCCATTGGCCACAACAAGAGGTAAGAAACCAGCGAGGGCTGCGATGGCTGTCATCAGGATTGGCCGCAGACGTGATTCGGCGGATTCGATCACCGCTTCAGCAGCCGTTTTGCCTTGCTCAAGTTTTTGTTCGGCAACCTCCACAATCAGGATTCCGTTTTTGGCTGCGAGACCGATCAGCGTCACAAGACCAACCTGCGCATAAATGTTGAGATCAATGGAGCGGATGGCCAGGAAGGCCAGTGCGCCGAGCATGGCTAGAGGCACGGTGGCCAGGATGACGACAGGTGTGACGTAGCTCTCGTACTGAGCGGAGAGCACCAGATAGACGATCAGCAGGCCGAGTCCGAACACCAGCACACTGGCGCTGCCGGCGGAGAGCTGAAGCGCAGCCAGACCCGTGAAGGCGTAGCCGATGTTCGTGAAATTCTGCTTTTTGAAGATCTCCTGGATCGCCGTGAGTGCCTGGCCACTGCTTTTGCCAACGGCTTCCGCACCCTGAATCAGAATCGAGCGATAGAGGTTGTAGTGACTGATCACGGTCGGGGCACTGCTCAGCTCAGCGCTGGCGAACTGCGAAACCTGCACCAATTCACCGTCTCTGCTGCGCACGTAAATGTCGAGGATGTCGTCAACGCTCTTGCGTTGGTCAGCCTGCCCCTGCACATAGATGTTGCGGACCTGGCCACTCTCGTAAGTCAGGCCTGAGTAGTTGCCACCAGCGAGCACAGCGATGGTGTCCATCGCCTCCTGATAGTCGACGTTGAGCGCACCCATCACGTCACGATCGATCGAGAGGCCGATGGCGGGAGAGCTGGGATTGAACTGGGTGTAGACGTTCGAGAAATCACCGCTTGCATTGGCGGTCTTGATCAGATCGCCAGCCATTTCGGAGAGTTCGTTGAAGTTATAAGCGCCGTTGCTGAGATCGTTGAACTGGAAATAGAACCCCCCCTGCGCTGAAAAGCCCGGCACAGCTGGGGGACCTATGGCAGCGGCCAGACCTCCGCTCAGTTCGATGAGCTGGGCATTGAGGCGATCGATGATGGCGTCGGCGCTGTGCTGGCTTCCCTTGCGTTCAGACAGTGGTTTGAGTCCGAAGAAGAACAGTCCCTGGTCTGGGCTGGACCCGTTGAAGCCGGAACCGCTGATGATGGAGGCATTCTCGATGTCATTCTCTTTACTGAGCACTTCGGCAATCTGAGCGCCGAGTTTTTTGGTCTCCACAAGAGAGGCACCGTTCTGTAACTGGAAGATACCCAGCCCGTAGCCCTGATCCTCTTCAGGTATGAAGGCAGTGGGGATTGCAGTGAAGGCCAGCAGGGTGATCACCATGCCAGCACCAAGACCTCCCATCACGAGCTTTCTCGCTTTGATCAAGCGCGCAAGCAGATTTGCGTAGGACTTCTGAAGTCGATCGAAGTTGGCGTTGAAACTGCGGAAGATCCTGGTCAAATTGGCTCCGGCAAAGCCGCCGATCAGCACCCCGGCGACGTAAGTCCAGTTGCCGAAGGCGCTGGCGCTGAATTTCCCGAAAGCAAGTCCCACGATCACTCCGGCCACGACCCAACCCCAGCCTTTGGGTTGCCTCGGCTGCTCTCTTGGCAGGATCAGCCCAGAGAGCATGGGTGAGAAGGTGAGGGCGTTGAACGCTGAAATGGCGATCGAGAAGGCGATCGTCAGCGCAAATTGTTTGTAGATGATGCCGATGCCGCCTGGATAAAAGGCCACGGGCACGAACACGGCCATTAGCACTAGGGCGGTTGCCACCAGTGCACCGAACAGTTCTCCCATGCATTCGAGCGCTGCCTGCCTGGGCCGCATTCCCTTCTCAATGTTGCTGGAAACGGCTTCGATCACAACGATGGCGTCATCCACCACCAGGCCTGTTGCCAGCACCAGACCCAGCAGTGTGAGCTGATTGATCGAGAAGCCGAAAGCGTTCAGGAAGGCAAAGGTGCCCACCAGCGAGATCGGGATGGCCAGACTGGGAACGATGGTTGCTCTCCAGTTCTGCAGGAACAGAAACAGGATCACCAGCACCAGCACGATCGCCAGGCCTAGGGCATCAATGACTCCGTCAACGGAGGCTTCAATGAACTGGCCGATGTCGTAGATCTGATTCACCTGCACGCCAGGCGGAACCGTTGCTGCGAACTGTTTCATCTGCTCCACCACAGCATTGGAAACGTCCAGGGCATTGCTCGATGGCGTCTGGTAGACGGCCACCGTCAGAGCCGGGTGGCTTTGTTTGTCGGTGGCCTGAATCGAGTAGGTGTTGGTGCCGTAGCGAACCTCTCCAACATCTCTGAGTTTCAGCAGGTTGCCGCTCTCGCTGCGGTTGATGATCAGGCTCTCGAACTCTTCGATTGAGATCAGATTTCCGTTGTTTTCAACAAGAATCGGGTAAGTGAACGCCTGATCACCAGCGGCTGGCGGTCCGCCGACCAGGCCTCCGACTGCAACGCTGTTCTGTGACTGCACCGCCGAGATCACGTCTTCGGAGGTGAGGCCGTTCGCGGCCAGCTTGTCTGGATCCACGAACAGCCAGAAAGCCGGATTGGCGCCGCCGTAGACAGTCACCGTCGCCACGCCTTCGACCCTCGACAGCGGGTAATACAGCTGCTCATAGATCAGGCCATTCAGGTAGCCGACATCAAACTGGCCTTCGCTCGAACCCACCTCATAGGCCAGCAGGATTGACGGTGTGCTCTGTTTCACCGATACGCCGGTTGATGAAACCTGCGATGGCAACTGCGGCATCGCCAGGCTCACCCTGTTTTGCACATTGACCTGGTCGATGTCGATGTCGGTCGTTTCATCGAAATAGACACTGATCGTGCTGTTCCCCTCCATATCGCTGTTGGAGGAGATGTAACTGATCCCGGGAACACCGTTGATCTGCTGTTCCAGCGGATTGGTCACCGCCTGCTCGGTCACCTCCGCGTTGGCACCGCCGTAAACGGCTGAAACCTGAATGAGCGGATTGGCAATGTTCGGCAGGTTGGCAATCGGCAGGCTTGGAATGCTGATCAGGCCCACGAGCACGATCAGGATGCTGCACACGGTCGTCAGGACCGGCCGCTTGATGAACTTGTCGGAGAAGGACATTGCTGGTTCAGTCCTTCGTTGTTGAGGTCGGCCTGCCGCCCGTCGAGCCGGCGGGCGCAACTTTCACTGGCATTCCACTGCGCAGTCGACTGGTGTTGCTGATCGCCACGACGTCTGATTTGTTGAGCCCTGATTGGATTGGGTAGACATTGTTCTGCAGCTGACCCAGCTGCACAGGTGTTTGCACCACGATCGGTGTAGTTGCGGGCAGCTTTTCAAGTTTTTTCTTCATCGCCGCAGGAACAGTTGCGGAGGCCTTGATCTTCGGCAGGGCCTTGCTCAGAGGAACCAACCTGTAGACGAATGGCTGTTGCGCCTGCATCATCACGGCTTGCACAGGCACCGCGAGACTTTGCCTGCGTCCTGTGATGATGGCGCTTTTGACGTACTGACCTGTCTTCAACTTCCCGGTCAGATTCGGGAATTCAGCTTTCACCATCAAGGTGTTGGGAGCACTGGAGTTTCCGTTCATCCCGAAATAGGGGGAGATGAACACGACCGAACCCTTTCCCTGCACCGGAGGATTCCCCTGTGAGACCACTTTCACGGTCTGACCAATCGCCACATCTGCTGCCTGAGTGGCAGGGATTTGCATCAAGGTCCACAGGGTTGAGTTGTTGACAATGCCTGAGATCTTTTGACCGGCTTTGACGTAGTCGCCGAGTTTCACGGTGTCGAGATCGCCGATAATGCCGTCGATCGGCGCTCGAACGAATTTGTATCCCAGGTTTGCCGCCGCGCTGCGTGCCTTGTCACGGGAGGCAATCGCCTGGGTGGCGTATTGATCTCGCTCCTTAGCTGAGACCGCACCGTTCTGATAGAGGAATTCGTAGCGCTCTGCATTGAGTGTGTCGGTGCGTGCCTGTGCCTGGGCGGAATCCAGGGAAGCGCTTTCCTGCACGTTGTCCAGCACCAGGATCGGCTGGCCGGCTTTGACCTGTTGACCATCTCTGGCCAGAACCTGCACCACACGGCCATCGGTTTCTGGCATCAACACCACATTGGTGGTCGATTCCAGAACACTGATGGCCTGGATATTCGGGGAAAAGCTTGCTTCAGAGATTGCCGCCGTCTGCACTGTCAGCATGCGTGCTGCCTGTCTGGGCTTGCCGCAGCCCGTCAGCAGTGCTGCAGCGGCAAGAGTGCACAACAGGGTTCGCCGCACGAAATCCCACTCAAGTAGGCCGGACGTTACCGGTTTTTTTCAGACAGCACCGCAACAGAAGGTATGTGTGCACATTCCCTGTCGCAGGATTGTCCGGCACCTAGCGATTCAAGATTCTGGTCATCCGGTTTGGATCGATCAGCAGCCTTGAACAGCGCTGAAATGCCGGCTGATGCGCGGGTTTTGCACAGTTTTTCCACAGGGCTGCCGTGGTGGATCTCAGATGCCGAGCTGGCTTTTGGCGGGGTCCGGGGAAAAGCCCCGGACCCCTTGACGATGGGGCATCAGCCCCCTGCAGGTTTCGGTCAGGCGCTCCGCCATTAGGGCAAAAACCTTTTGGAGACGGGATTTTTGCAATCAGTAGTCTTCGTTTTGAGTCGAATCCCCGTTTTTGACAGCCGGTCTGTTCGCATGGCCTGATGGATGCGTTGACAGCGAATGCTCTGAGTTGCACGAGACCCCTGATGCGATGCCCTCCCACGTCAGTGTGGAAAATCAGTTGCCGGAGGATCTGCATCGCGCCCTAGGGGTCTTCATTGAGGAGCATCCCCAGTGGGATCAATACCGATTGGTGCAGGCGGCGATTGCAGGTTTCCTGTTTCAGCAGGGTTGCAAGGACCCATCGGTGTTGCGTCACTACCTCGCTGGTCTGTTTCGCCGGGAATCCTGCACACTTTGATGACTTGATGGTCAGCTCTGCTCGAGCAGTGCAGCGGTCCGTTGTTGTTTCCAACTCTTCCTGAAGCTGCTTCGAGGTCTTTGCTGAGCTGGTGGCAGCTGCACGGACGATGCGATCCCCTCCAGAAGCCCTGGATGTTCAGGGCAGATGGTCGCTGGCCGATGGCTGATGAAGGACTTGATCCCTATCCCATTTGGGTGGCGGAGGTGATGCTGCAGCAAACCCAGTTGCAGGTGGTGCTGCCTTACTGGCAACGTTGGATGAAGGCTTTCCCAGGGCTTGAGGCGCTTGCCGCCGCGTCAGAGCAGCAGGTGCTCTTGCTCTGGCAGGGCCTTGGGTACTACTCACGGGCACGGCGCCTGCATGCCACATCGCGCTTACTGCTCGCTGAGCTGGAGCGCACATCCGCTGATCTCAACGATCCCTTGCAGTTCAGCCATTGGCCGGTCGATCCTGAGATCTGGTTGGCCTTGCCAGGGATCGGTCGCAGTACAGCTGGCGGCATTCTTTCTTCCGCCTTCAACAGTCCTCTGGCGATCCTCGATGGCAATGTGCGCCGGGTGCTGGCCAGGTTGCATGCCCACCCAGAACCGCCCATGCGCGCGCAGGCTCTGTTCTGGACCTGGAGTGAAGCGCTGATTGATGCCGTCCCCGGTTTCAGCCGCGATCTCAATCAGGCACTGATGGATCTGGGCGCCACGGTCTGTACTCCACGTCATCCCTCCTGTGAGGTTTGTCCATGGGATGCACTCTGTGCTGCTTACGCTTCCGGTTCCGGATCTCCGCAGCAATACCCCGTGAAAGAGGCACCCCGCAACATCCCCTTTCAAGTGATTGGTGTGGGTGTGGTTCTCAAGGAGTCGGGTGAGGTTCTGATCGATCAGCGCCTGAACGAGGGTCTGCTGGGTGGGTTGTGGGAATTTCCTGGCGGTAAGCAGGAGCCTGGTGAAGAGATCATCGACACAATTCGCCGTGAGCTCAGGGAGGAGCTGGCGATTGAAGTCAGTGTGGAACAGGCGCTGATCACAGTGGATCACGCCTACAGCCACAAGAAGCTGCGCTTTGAGGTTCATCTCTGTCGTTGGATTTCAGGTGATCCCCAACCTCTGGCCAGTCAGCAGGTGCGCTGGGTCAAGCCGTCGGAACTCTCGGATTACCCTTTTCCTGCGGCGAATGCGCGGATCATTGCCGCATTGCTGGAGCATCTTGATTGAAGGTCTTTCACAGCAGGTGCCTTTCAGTTCAGCCACTGAAGAATCAGCCTGAAAGCTGAATTCCTGTTGCTGTGCCTGACGTCAGCTTGATCCCTGGCCACGCTGCTGATAGCTGCCAAAGGTCTGATGTCCGATGCCGCTCCGCAGGTGCTTTGCCTCGGTGAGGCTCTTGTGGATCGGCTCGGACCGCTCGGATGTGATCCCGCCACCGCTGATCCGCGAGATTGTGTTGATCGTCTCGGCGGGGCCCCCGCCAACGTGGCCTGTGCGTTGGCCCGACTTGGCACCCCGGTCGCCTTCATTGGTCGGTTGGGTGCTGATGCCATCGGCAACAGCTTTCAGGAGCTGCTTGGCAATCGCGGTGTTGATCTGCGCGGTCTCCAGATTGATCCCCAGCGGCCCAGCCGGGTGGTTCTTGTCCGCCGTGACTCCTGCGGAGAAAGGGTCTTTCAGGGATTTTCGGGCGACCGCGGTGAGGGGTTTGCCGATCAGGCCCTCAATCAGCCCAGTCTGGATCCGATCTGGTGTGCCCTGGCAGCAGAAGCTCGCTGGCTTCTGATCGGAACCATTCCTCTGGCAACGGAAGCCTCAGCAGCAACCTTGCATTCTGCGGTCAGTCAGGCCGAGCGCGATGGTGTGCGGATTGCTCTTGATGTGAACTGGCGTCCCACGTTCTGGGATCCGTCTGCGGATCCGGTGGCAGGTCCTCACCCGCAAGCTCTTGCGCTGATGCAACCCTTTCTTGAGAAAGCCGGTTTGATCAAGCTGGCAAGGGAGGAAGCGGAGTGGCTTTTCGGCAGCAGCGATCCTGCAGCGATCAGTGCATCGCTTCCGCAGCAGCCGGATGTTCTGGTCACTGACGGCGGTCATCCGGTGCGCTGGAGCATGGCTGGCCACCGCGGTTCAATGGCTGTCCTGGCACCACCCCAGGTTGTTGACACCACTGGGGCTGGAGACGCTTTCACGGCGGGACTGCTCCATCAACTGGTGACACTCACGCCGTCAACGGGCAAGCCGCATCAGCTCAGTGCAGCGGTGGTTCAGCAGGTTGTGCGCTACGCGGCCGCCTGTGGAGCGTTGGTCTGTGCCGGTGCCGGTGCGATTGATCCACAACCTCTCCCTTCTCGCGTGGTTGAGTTTCTTGAGCAACTCGAGTCCTGATCGGTCGTCGTTCAAACGGTCCTGTTGAGGGTTGCCTGTCTGCCCCCGTCCCTTTGGTGAGAGAGTTTCAGTCGCCAGGCTTCCGGCAGCGAAAGGCTGAGCCGTTCCGCCCATTCCACAACGAGGATGGCTCCCATCTCTCGCGCCTCTTCCTCTTCCTGAAGAAACAGGTCATCGGCAGCGGCAGGCAGCTCCAGTCGGTAGAGATCCAGGTGCACCAGTGGCGGTTGGCCCTGCGGGTAGTGCTGCGAGAGGGCAAAGGTGGGGCTGGTGATCGGTTCGTCGATGCCCACGGCTGAAGCAAGCCCCTGCACCAGTGAGGTTTTGCCTGCACCGAGCGTGCCTTCGAGCAGCAGCAGGGATGGACGTTCAGGATGTTGCACCAGATACCTGCCCAGGGCTCTGGTGGCCTCCAGGTCCTTCAGGATCCAGCTCCGATCGGTAGATTGCTTGATAAGCGAGCCCGAAGCCTCGGCGTCTCCGCAGATATTCAACTCCACATTCTTTTAGGGAGCACCGAAACCATGGTGGCAGCGCCCACGTCCGCGGCTGAGCTGAAGCTTGGCGTCGATTG
>CAJXFG010000076.1 GCA_913052185.1 uncultured Synechococcus sp.
TGAGCTGTTCAAACTGGTTGATCAGCTGAGGCAGCAGCTGCTGCATCACCAGCAGACCTCCCACGATTCCGATCAGCAGCACAGCAAGCAGAGCGATCGGACGTGGGATCCGGTAGCGGTTGATCAGGTGGTGAACCGGCACATCCAGCGCTACAGCAAGGACCACCGCACCGAACAGCACCAGCAACACCCAGCGCAGCTGCCAGGTCAGCAGAGCCAGCACCACGAGGGTGAGAGCCGCCAGCAGGTTGCTTGGGTTCATGCGACCGCGCGACGTTTTTTCCAGGGATCGAGCAGGTCATGGATCACGATCTCGCGGATCAGCACCTGCATCACCACCGCCAGAGGTAACGCCATCAGCAGACCCAGCGGACCAAACAGCACCGTGAAGATGAACTGCGCAGTCAGGGTGAGGCCTGGAAGCAGGTTCACCTGGCGCTGCATCACCGAAGGTGTGATCACATAACTTTCAACGTTCTGAATCACCACGTACAGCCCCAGCACGGCAACCGCCTTCCAGGGAGCATCAAGCAGAGCCACCGACATCGGAAACACGGTGCTGAGGGTGGGCCCCACATTCGGAATGATGTTCAACAATCCGGCCAGCAGGGCGTTGGCCATCACCAGTTTCACGCCAAGCAGCGACAAGCCGATTCCTGCCAGCAGTCCCACACAGAGCGAACTGATCAGCACACCGATCATCCAGCTGCTGAGGGCGTCTCCACACTGGAGAAGAATGCTTTGGGCGCGTCTCCGGTAAAAGGAGGGCACCAACTGAATGGCCACCCTGCGGTACGACTCCGGCTGAATCGACACCATCAGAGCCACCGCGATCACAAACAGCAGCTGCACAAGTCCGCTGCCGAGATTGCTGGCCAGATCCAGCAACCCTTTGATGCCGCCACTGACGCCGGAAGCCAGGGCTGTGCTGCTGGGGATCGTCGACAGGCCATCCGGCACCAGCCGCGCTCCGCCATTCGCATCGGCGCCGGTGCCGTACACCAGTGATGACGCATGACTGAGCCAGCCCATCACGATCTGCTGGAGCTCACGGGCTGCAGCAGGAAGTTGCTGCAGCAACTGCTGGAACTGACTGAAGAAGGGCGGAACGATCACCGCCACTGCGATCGCCACGATCAACACCAGTCCGAGAAGACAGACCAGCAATGCCAGCGGACGCTGGATCGCCCAACGCTTGCGCAGCGCTCCCACCAGGGTGCAGATCGCCATGGCCAGCACCACGGCGGCGAACAGATGGATCAGAACCTCACGGAGACTCCAGAGCAAAAGCCCGGCTGTCAGCAACGCCGCAAGTCCGAGCCAATGCTGAAATTTCACCCGTCTGTGCCTTCCTCACTGGAGGCATTGTCGCCGGAGTTCTGCGAATAGCCCATTCCGTTGGCATCCGCATAACGTTGCGCAAACCTCATGAAGCGTTCGAAGTCGGCTTCGCTCTTCCAGGTGTAGGTGGCTTCCAGGGCAAACGGCTTGCCGTTCACGAAGCGGCCGTTCACCTCACGGGTGACCATTTCACCCTCCTCATCCACCATCCACATGCCGGCGATGGCCTCCAGGGTTTCCGGCGCGAGTGCCTGGGGTTCCTCGAAGACGAATTTGGCCTGACCGGTGCGACCATCGCGGCTGCGGGTCATGCGGATGTCGGGTACAACCGGCTCATCAGTGCCGCGGAAGAACTGAATCGCCGCCTTGTTACCTTCTGCCATCGTTCATCAGCTTGGAGGTGTGGATCTTAATTGGAGATCCCCGGGTTGACGTGCCCCAGATCCAGAAGCTGCCTCGCTGATTGCAGGGTGTCGAGACCCTCGAGATTCACCGTGGCCCTCGCAGGCGAACGTTCGAGTTCGCGGTCATAACAACTGTCGTAGTAGTCGAGCATCGCCTGACAGGCCACTTCCCAGTTCTCTGCCTCGATCGCTTCCAGCGCCTGACGCGTGCGCTGAGGCCCGAGGCGTTTCTGGATCCGTTCGGTGGCTTCCTTGAGCTCGGTTTTCTGATGGCATGAGTAGACCTCCACAAGCCGATCCACCCGTTCCCGGTCACTGCGCTGGATTTCCAGCACTGGTGACGACTGCATCTGATCGAAGAGTCCCTTGGGAATTCTGCAGCGGCCCACCTGGATGCTTTCAGCCTCCAGCCAGATCTGCTCAGCACCCCGTTGCCGCAGAGCCTCCAGACATTCGGCAAGTTTGTTCTCGTAGTGCTCGCTGGTTGGTTGTGGCGGCAGCCCCAGATTGCCGAAACTGCTGCCGCGGTGATTGGCGAGACCCTCAAGGTCGATGACGCCCACCCCTTGTCTGTTCAGTTCCAGCAAGAGGTCGGTTTTGCCCGTGCCCGTTCTGCCACCGAGCACCCTCAGCGGCCAGGCCTGCTCGAAACGCTTCAGAACCCATCGGCGATAGCTCTTGTAGCCACCGTCCAGAACCATCGCGGGATGATCGCTCAGGCCAGCCAGCCAGGCCATGCTGTTGGAGCGCATTCCCCCCCGCCAGCAGTAGATCCTCAGGGGACGTGAAGCTCCAGAGGCTGCATGCGTGAGTGCTGTCGACAATTCGGCGAGAGCGGGCCCACAGAGCTTCAGACCAAGTTCGATCGCGTCCAGCCGGCCCTGTTGCTTGTAGGTCAGACCCACCTGATGACGCTGATCATCCGTGAACAGCGGAATGTTGACGGCGCCAGGCCAGTGACCCTGAGCAAACTCCGAGGGTGTCCTCACATCCACGATTGTCCCCGCTGCCGTGCGGAAGCACTCGAGACCGGTCACGATGCTGTTGCCCATGCCTGACATAGTGGGCCAACGCTGAGCCAGTCAGTGCCAGCACATCGCCATGCTTTCCGGACGTCCTCCCTCCACCCAACTCGGCATTGATCAGTTGCTGGATCGACTGCTTTCCGGATCTCCCCGGCAGAAGCGGGCGACGGCCTCGGCATTGGAAAAAGCGTCGAAAGAGCTCTCAGAGAAGGCTGTTGATGCCCTGCAGGCCTATTCGCAAGACGGCGATGACTGGGGAGCGGGCTGGATTCTGCAGATTCTGCAGCGCCACCATCCCGACGCTCTGGAGTCCATTCCAGAGGGTCCCGACGGATGGTTTCACACGCCATCGGCCTCTGACATCGATTACACCCCACTGCAGTGTGCTCTGCTCCGTGAGCATTTCGAGGAGGCAGACCGGCTCACCAGCTGCGCGCTGCGTGAGCTGGCAGGTGACCAGGCTGTGCAGCGTGGATACGTCTATTTCAGCGAAGTTCCTCCCATGGAGGCTCTGGATCTGACCACCATCGACAGGCTCTGGGTCGCCTACTCCCAGGGTCGCTTCGGCTTCAGCGTTCAGGCCCGTCTTCTTAATGCTCTCGATGGCCGTTATGAGAGGCTCTGGCCAAGGATCGGCTGGAAGACCGACGGGGTCTGGACGCGTTATCCGGGCAGTTTTCAGTGGTCCATGGATGCTCCTGAAGGTCACATGCCACTGGTCAATCAACTCAGGGGGGTGCGCCTGATGGATGCTCTGCTTCAGCATCCAGGTCTGGCGATCAGAACCTGACCCCTGAAATTGCTCTGGCAGAACGTCAGCAGGTCGGTAAGGTCGAAAAGGATGAAACGGTCCGGATGTTCAGCCGATTTCTGCCTTCATTCCGATGGGCTGATTTCATCCTTCCGTCCACGTTTCAGCTCAGTCCATTGATGGAGCTGCTGCTCGAGCCTGTTGACTGCAGTGAAACGTCCTGTCGCCTGCAACTGGGCCTTCAGGAAGCGTTGGTCAATGCCGTGCGTCACGGCAATGACGGAGACCCCCGCAAGTGCCTGCGAATCCGCCGGATCCTCACGCCGAACTGGTTGATCTGGCAGATCCAGGATGAGGGTGATGGACTGCCCAGAGATGCCCGGCAGGGTTCACTGCCGGATCAGGTCGATGCCAACCAGGGACGTGGGCTGTTCCTGATGCATCAGTGTTTCGATGACATCCGCTGGAGCCGCCGTGGCAACAGGGTGCAGCTGGCCTGCAGGCGTCCTGGGGCCTGACCGTCTCCCTCAGTGGTGAGGGCATCCAGGGTCTTTCAATTCGCCGCGGATCCATCCCAACGCCTGTTGGGTCAGGGCTTCAACATCGTCATTGCGTCCGTTCTGGAGCAGTTGTGCCAGCGCCGCAGCCAGCAGTTCAGCTCCACGTCGGTCGGCATCTGACTTGAACCGGTGCCAATCACGATCACCGATGCTGAGGCTCTGATGAAGATTCAGGGCTTGTTCAAGGGTTTGTTCCGGCCATTTCTTCGCGGACACGTTGCAGTTGGAGCAGAGGAAGGTCGTTCCTATCCTCACCTGTGTGAACGCGGATCGCGGTGAAGAGGACGCTTCGAAGTCGTGGTGGGTTGCATGGGCTTCGCTCCCTTCTTCGCTTTCAACCAAGATCCTGGGAACGGAAGGACCGTGGTTCACTCCGTCGGCGCCAGCAGCGCCGGCTCTTGCGTCAAGTGATCGAGGCAGACCCTGAGGTACTCAACTGGCTGATCACCCCGGAACGCGGCCAACGCTTCTGGCGAGCCCTGCGCTGGGGAGGACCAGCTCTGTTACTGGGATGGTGGCTGAGTCGATAGGGATTCAGGCTGCAACGGCTGCGTTGTCGACCACGACCAGGGAATCCGGTGCTTCCTGAAGTCCAGCCTCGAGTTGCAGCGGTTCGTTGTTCTTGTACGGGAGAGTCTGGCCTTTGATCCAGGCCTGGTACAGAGCCCGACGACGTCGGTCCTCGGCAAGAACCAGACGATCAGCTGCCGCGGTGGGGCTTTCTCCAGGATTCAGGGCTGTTCTCAGACAGATCCCGAAGCCGTGGGCCTCAACCTGAACCTTGCCTTCCATGAACACGATCTGGAAGGTCCATCCCCGCAACCAGCGGATCCGAAAGGGATTCGACATGGACGGGGTTCCTGAGTGCCTGCACCCTATGGGTTTCCCCTGCCCATGCAAGCGTCTATGTCAGGGAATCACTGCGGTGTTGTGATCAGGCCTTCGTGGCCGTCCACACCCTGGTCATGAAATGCGACTCGGCGCGCACGTCGCTGAAACCGGCATCGACCAGGCGTTGGTCAATGTCGTCACTGATGAAATTCCGGTAGTAGGGCTCGTGAAACACGCGTCGGAAGTTGTCCATGGCAACGTCGAACTGGGGTGAATCCTTCAATTGAACGGAGTCCGCCAGGACCAGAACTCCGCCAGGTTCGAGCAGGCGGTAACAGTCCTGAAGCACAGCCTGTCTGGCTTCCGCAGGCAGCTCATGCAGGAGAAACACGCAGGTCACCGCCTGGAAGTTGCCGTCATCAAACGGCATGCGTTCGGCATTTCCCTGAACCAGCTGCACCAGCGGTCTGTTGGACTGATTCAACCAGCGGTTGGCCTGACGCAAGTAGGCCTCGGAGAGATCAACTCCCACCAGGGTGGCCTCAGGCAGTGCAGCCCGGATCTGATGCAGGGTTCTGCCGGTGCCGGTGGCGACATCGAGGATGCGAAGACTGCCCTGCGTTCGCTCGGAGAATCGGTTCAGTCCTTCATGCAGCGAGGGCAGAATTCTGCGACGCATGGCATCGGCGGCGCCATTGAAAAGAATGTCCACCTGCAGGTCGTAGAGCTCTGCGGAATGGTCACTGAGATAGCCGTCGGTCTGGTGGTGAAAGTTCTGGAGGTAATACTCCGGATACAACTCACGATTGGTCAGATCGGGCAGATCGTTGACGTCTCTTGCACGTCGCCGAGCCCAGTTGGACGGTAAATCCAGCCAGACACGTGGATAGCGCTCGGCCCATTCCAGCCAGGGAATGTCGAACAGCAACGACTGGGGATAAACGCCGGATTCCGAGTCCTGCCAATCCCGCTCGTGCAGGGCGTCGAGGGACTGACGCAGGGCATCCATCATTTCTGCAGGAACCGGGAGTGTTTTCGGCACCACATCCGGTGCGACCACTTCCATCACCTTGGTGCTCAGTTCCTTGTGCACCAGCCCAGCGAGGCTCCGGCCCTGCTGCAGGGTGCGGTAAGCGATTTCAGTGAAGCTGGGCGCCATGAAACGGTGTCAGATCCGTGACGCATCATTCCAGTCGATCCCGAACTCCGCTGTGGACCTTTGAGCTTGCTTTCCTGAAAGTTCTGTGAAGCTACCGTAAAAACGGTAGCCGTTGCTACAGAATTGATTCAGGACAATCAGGAGATCGCGATGGCCGTTGAGATCACCACCGCCGGAACCATGGCGTCGTATTCCGGCAATGTGCTGGAGCGTCGGCAGAGAGCCGCTGCTGAGTTTCTGGCATGGGCTGACCACCACGCCCACGACGTGCTCAGGCAGCAGGCGGTTCAGGCGCAGGTTGAAGCGCATCCTGACCAGCTGGATCGACGCAGCGCTCTGGCTCAGCAGCAGGTGTGCGCTCGCCGCAGGCTGCATGCCAAGCAGTTGCACGAGAGCGCCATGGCGCAACTGAGGCATGGCTGAGCTGGCATTCCAGGTCTTGATGTTGTCTGACCCAAAGGCAACATCTGGGTCGCCCTGCCGTTGATGAACATCCTGAGTTTCCGATGTGATGTTCTCGCCGAGAATCGCACCATGTTTGTTGAACAGTCAGTGCTTGCTGCATCGCATGCTCTGATTCAACACCTATGGAAGCAAATCCACCGACACTTTTGCCTCGACGCCCTGGAAGTCTGGTGTGTTTAAAGTCTCAGCTTTGTGCAGGTTTGCCGTTCGGATAGACAGTCAGGATGTAGCCGTTGTGATTGAAACGAACAGCCTCTTGGCTGGTTTGGCGTTCATAATTTTTACTTTCATTGGCGTTGGGAAAGACGAAGCTGTAGTCCTGGCTGTAGAAATCGATTGATGCATTGTTCTCTTTCCCTTGTTGGTCATCGAATCGACAATCGCCTGAGATGGGTCGCTTGTCGGTTTGTGGCCATGCCATAGAGCACCACGCCGTTGTTTGCGAAGAACATGAAGCCACGGCAGATGCTGCGATACCCAGAGCTGCCAGGCTGAAAAACTTTCTCATTACATTCTCAATTTTTTTAAGGGTAAATCCTTTGATTTCGTCGATGTGTCCAGGCTGGCTTGAACCTGCAACCAGATCTGACTGAATCACATTCAGGTTCCTCAGCAAGACATCAAAAAAGCCCTCGAAAGAGGGCTTTGGAGGCGAAATCAGCCAGGCTGATCAGGCGTCGTAGTACATCACGAATTCGTGGGGATGCGGGCGCTGGCGCAGCTGCTGGACCTCTTCGTATTTGAGGTCAATCCAGTTGTCGATGAAGTCCTTGGTGAAGACTCCGCCTTCCAGCAGATAGTCATGGTCTGCGTTGAGGGCTTCCAGTGCACCGTTCAGCGATGCTGGAACGGTGGCAATCTTCTTCAGCTCTTCAGCGGCCAGTTCGAACAGGTCAACATCCACACCGTCGCCGGGGTCGATCTGATTCTTGATGCCGTCAATGCCGGCCATCATCATCGCGCTGAAGGCGAGATAGGGGTTGGCCAGCGCGTCGCCGGAGCGGAATTCAAGTCGCTTGGCTTTGGGGCTGGGACCGGTGAGCGGGATGCGCACGGCCGCGGAGCGATTGCCCTCTGAATAGACCAGATTCACCGGGGCTTCAAAGCCTGGAACCAGGCGCTTGTAGCTGTTGGTGGTGGGGTTGGTGAAGGCAAGGAATGAAGGGGCGTGCTTGAGGATGCCGCCGATGTACCAGCGCGCCGTCTGGGAGAGATTGGCGTAGGTGCCCTCTCCGAAGAACAGGGGTTGGCCGCCTTTCCAGAGACTCTGGTGAACGTGCATGCCTGAGCCGTTGTCGTTGAAGACCGGCTTGGGCATGAATGTCGCTGTTTTGCCGTACTTCTTGGCGACATTGCGCACGATGTACTTGTAAGTCATCACGT
>CAJXFG010000077.1 GCA_913052185.1 uncultured Synechococcus sp.
CCACCGGTTACAGCGCACAGACCGAAGGCGCTCTGCTTTGCATCGAAGCCGCCTCGGACTGGGCCCTGACTTGTGTTGACCAACTGGCTGCTGCTGACAGCCATGTCCTGATCGATTACGGAGCTGCTGACGGCGGAACAGCAGTCGGTCTGTGGCACCAGGTGCTGGACCGCCTGCATGCCAACCAGCCCCAGGCCCATCTGACCCTGATCGGCAACGATCTGCCCAGCAACGACAACGTTGCCCTGGCCGAAAATCTGGCACTGCAGATTCCACGCGCGCCAAGGCCCACCGTGCTGGTCAGCGCCCGAAGCTTCTATGAACCGTCTGTGGGACCCGGCACGGTGAGCTTCGGCTTCTCCGCCACGGCGATGCACTGGCTGAGCGAGTCACCCGGGCCGCTCGAGACTCACACCCATGTGCTGGCATCCGGTGATGCTGATGCTCTGCAACGCTTCACGGCACAGGCCCTCAAGGACTGGACCTACATCCTTGAGTTGCGCAGCAAGGAGCTGAAGGTGGGTGGACGGCTGCTGACGGTGAATCTCTCCCGCGACAACGAAGGTCGCTACCTGGGGCACAACGGCGGTGAAACCCGCAACGTGCATGACCAGCTGCACCAGATCTGGAAGAGCCTTGCCGACGAAGGCGTGATTTCCCAGGAGCAGTACCGCAAGGGAACGGTGCTCAATTTCTATAAGTCACCCGACGAGTTCATGGCTCCGCTGAAGGATCAGAGCTCGGCGCCCTATCGCAATGGTCTGCGTCTTGTCGATGAGCGCACGGTGTACGTCAAGTGCCCCTACCGCCGTCGCTGGAACGAAAACGGCGACACCGCCGCCTTCGCAGCCGGTCTGATGGCCACCATCCGCAGCTGGAGCCGACACAGTTTTGCTGGAGCCGCCGGAGATGCCGCAGCGGATGAGGTGTACCGCCGCCTTGAACAGCGCATTGCGGAAGCCCCCAGCGAGTGGAGCCTCGATTACGTGGAGCACCACCAAATGATGGAGAAAGTGGCCTGATGACAACAACAACCCGACCTGCGCCGGACGTCTCGGTGCTTGCTGAACACGTGTCCGACCATCTGTCGGTGTTCGTGGTGGCCGAGAACACGGATGCACGTCGTCCTGCCAATGGAGGTCTTCGCCTGCTCAATTACCCGAGCGATGAGGCCTGCATTGCCGATGGCCAGCGACTCGCCGGGCTGATGACCCACAAGCACGATCTGTACGGCACCGGTTTCGCCGGCGGCAAGATCGTGGCCCGCGCCGCCGAACCGGAAGCGGTGAAGGACGAACTGATCAGCATTACCGCTGGGCTTCTTGAATCTCTCGACGGAGCGATGATCACCGGCTGTGATCTCAACACCAGCCTGGAGGATATGGAGCGCCTGACGGAGCTCACTCCCCACGTGCTGGCAGCCGTCGGCAGTCCTGTTGATGCCAGCGCAGCAACGGCTCACGGCACCCTCGGCGCTGTTGAAGCCGTACTCGAATCGTCCCTGGCTGACGCGAAACCCGGCCGGGCTCTGGTGCATGGGTGTGGCGCCGTCGGCGGCACCGTTGCTCGCGTGTTGGTCAAGCACGGCTGGACTGTGTTCACCGTGGATCTCAGTCCAGAACGTGCGGGCTTCCCTGGCGCCACTCCTCTGCCTCAGGACTGTCCCTGGTGGGAGCTGAAGCTGGATCTGCTGCTGCCCTGCTCGATCTCAGGTCTGATCAATGCTGAGATCGCCTCGGCTCTGAGGGTCAAATCCGTGGTCCCAGCAGCCAATGCTCCCTTCCAGAGCACTCAGCTCGCCGACGACCTGCGTCGCCGCGGCATCCGTGTGCTGCCAGATCCATTGGTCAATGCCGGTGCCGTGATCGCCGACTCGATCGAGCGCTTCTCACCCGACGCCTGGAAAGGTGCAGGCGCGGAGGATGTCTACGCCTTCGTGCGCAGCGAAGTGCGCCAAAGAGCCACTGACTACCTCAATCAGCGCGATCAGGGCCTCTCCGTGGGGGCAGCCCTTGTGGAAGTGACCGCCGAACGGGAGACCGATCCAATCGGCCTGAGCTTCGGAGACGCTGCATGAGCACGACATCACTCCCCTCCAAGGCAGCGGTGGTGATCGTGGGCGGTGGCATGGCCGGCCTCAGCTGTGCAGCGTCACTGGCCCGTCGTGGCATCACTGACGTGGTGCTGCTGGAAGCCAGAACCCTCGCGCACGCCAAAGCCAGCAGCTACGGCGAAACACGGATGTTCCGCGAGATGTACTCCGACCCTGTGCTCTGCCGTCTGGCTCAGGAAGCCAACAGGCTCTGGCGCGAGGAGGAACTCCATGCCGGCGAACAGCTGCGCGAAACCCATGGACTGCTCTTTTACGGGGAAAGCTGGGATGAAGAAACGATCGAAGGATCGATTCCAGGAGCCCGCCGGGTCATGGACGAACAGGGCATTCCCTATGAGGCCCTCAGCGCCGAACAGATCTCAGCGCGTTTCCCACTGAAACCCAAGAGCGATTTCACAGGGCTGTTTGAACCCACCGCGGGTGCTGTGCGCAGCGACAAGGTGGTGGCCCACTGGATCCGTTCGGCACGCAACGCCGGCCATCAACTGGTCGAACACTGCCCGGTGGCCAATCTGGATGCCGATGGTGGTGGCGTCACCCTCGAAAGTGGAGATCACATCGCCGCGGATCAGCTGGTGGTCGCCTGCGGCATCTGGAGCCAGCTGCTGCTGGCGCCTCTGGGTCTTGCCCCGAAACTCGAGGTATGGCCGATGCTCTGGGCGCACTACACCGTGGACCCCGCACTGGCGGATCGTTATCCGCAATGGTTCTGCTTCCAGCAGGAACGCGGCGACGACGGTGGGCTCTATTACGGCTTTCCGGTGCTCAGCCGCACCGAGGACGGCAGACCACGCATCAAGGCGGGTATCGACTGGGCACCCAAAGAGCTGCGTGTCGCCGAACCCAACGCCATGACCACCGAGCCACCGGCAAGGCTGGTCGAACTGCTCGACACCTTTCTGTTCAACGAACTGGAGGGCGTTCAGGAGCGCGTCGAAACAGTGATCAGTCCTTACTCGATGGCCAGCGACGTGAATTTCGTTCTGGACCGTCTGAGCCCGAAACTGAGCCTGTTTGCCGGCGGCTCAGGCCAGGCCTTCAAATTCGCTCCCCTGATCGGCGACTCACTGGCGCGACTGGCCAGTGGTGAAGTTCCCGCAGTGGATCTGTCCTGCTGGAGTCACCAGCGCGATGCTGTCAGCGCTTGAAGTCCTCTCACCACACCATCTCCCTTGCCCGACCCATCAATCTCCAAGGACGGCGCGACTGAACCCAGCACCTGGTGGCGCCGCAGGCCCCTGTGGATCGGCGCAGGACCACTGCTGGTGTTTCTTGTGGTCGCAGCCATCGACCTCAAACTGGCCAAACATTTCACCAGCTCTGGCAAAGCAATCGTGAGCGACGCTCTCGGCGGGCTCTGGCAGTGGATGGTGCTGCTGCTGTTTGTGATCGCCGTCGTGCTGGCAATCAGTCCGATCGGAAAACTGCGTCTGGGAGGAGCGGAAGCCAAACCAAGCCTGAAATTCTTTGACTGGTGCGCTGTGCTGATCTGCACGCTGCTGGCCGGCGGCGGCGTGTTCTGGTCTGCAGCCGAACCGCTGTTCCACTTCCGCACTCCTGCGCCCTACTTCACCGGAGTGGAGGGATCCACTGCGGCTGCGGTCGATCCTTCACTGGCCGTGAGCTTCCTGCACTGGGGATTCCTGGCCTGGGCGCTGGTGGCAACAACCGTGACGATCACCCTGTCGATCCAGGAGCAACGGGGAGAACCGCTGCGGCCGCGCACATTGTTGGTGGGAATCCTTCCCAGTCGCTGGGTGGGTGGTCCACTTGGAGACCTCGCCGATGGACTCTCCGTGGTCGCAGCCATTGCAGGAACCGTGGGACCCCTCGGCTTTCTGTCTCTCCAGCTGAGCAATGCGGCCGGGATGCTGCCCGGTTTCACTGACAGCGCAGGTCTGCAGTCTCTGGTGGTGATCCTGCTGACAGCTGTGTTTGCCACCTCCACGGTGAGTGGCATCCAGCGGGGGATCAAGTGGCTGTCAGAGCTGAATGTGTGGCTGACCCTCGGTCTTGCCGCCGCTTTGCTGCTGCTGGGCCCAGGACTGTGGCTGATTCAGCACTTCGTCAGCGCCTTCGGGCTCTACCTGACCAACCTGCCGCGAATGGCCCTTGCCGCCAACAGCAGCCCCGGCAACTGGGTGAATAGTTGGACCGTGTTCTATTGGGGCTGGTTCCTTGGCTACGCCCCCCTGATGGGCCTGTTCACCGCAGGGGTGAGCCGCGGCCGCACTCTGCGCGAACTGGTGCTCGCAGTCGCCATCCTCTGCCCGATCGTGACCAACATCTGGTTCACGTTGCTGGGAGGCTCCGGCATGCAGCTGGAACTCGCCAACCCCGGCTCGATCAGCGGTCCGCTCACAACCAGCGGTGAATCGGGAGCACTGCTGGCGATCCTCGGCCAGCTCCCCCTGCCCTGGCTGTTGATTCCTGTCGGGCTTGTGCTGGTGGTGCTGTTCATGGCCACCAGCGCCGACTCCATGAGTTACGCCGCGGCCATGGTGGTGAGTGCTCAACGCACACCGCCGACGCTGTTGCGGTTGTTCTGGGCGCTGATGATCGGCAGCCTCACCCTGGTGCTGCTGCGCATCGGCACCAGTCTGGGAGACAACACCTCAATCAACGCTCTGCAGGCCTTCATTGTGATCACTGCAGTGCCCGTCACACCCCTGGTTCTCTTGAGTCTCTGGACGGCGCCTCGTCTGGCCTGGAAGGAATGGCGTCAGCGGCAACCAGCTCAGGGCTGAACTTGATCCAGCTGGCCATCGCAACACCAAACAGGCCCAGTACGCCATAAATCAGCAGCACCAGCGACAGGTCTCCCTTCGGAGAGGCCTGAAGAATCAGCCCGGACACGATCGTCATCACGCCACCCATCACCGTGCCGGAGGTGTTGACGATCGACACCGTCATCGCCGTCTGTCCGGATGGTGCAGCAGCCTCTGCAATCGGGAAGGCCAGCACGGATGTACCGATGCCCACACCGAAACTGAATGCAGGCAGCAACAGAGCGCTGCGCGGCAGAGAGGGTGTGATCAGCAGCAACAGCGACAACAGCGTGATCACGGTGCCCGCCAGCAGCAAGCCGCCACGGTGCTGCGGTCGACCACCGAGAGCCCCGCTGCCCACCATGCCCACCACCAGGCCGATCGACATGATCAGGGTGAGTCCTTCCATCAACGAACCGGACCATCCCCTCAGGCTGGAGAGCAGGCCGTACTGCGCCATCCCGAACACAAAGCCAAGCCCCCAGGCGTAGAGAAGACAGCACTGAATCAGGCGATGCACGCCGGCCCTAGTCCAGCGATTCACGCGGGCGTCGTGCTGCGCAACCGGCTCCACGACACGCTCACTCCGGCGGACCCCCAGCAGAAGCATCGGCAACGCCACAATCAGAGCCAATGCAATCCCTTGCAACAACACCAGATCCCGCCAGCCAGTGCGACCCAACAGCAGCGGGATCACGGCCGCGAACGCGGCACCCATTCCCAGGAGGCCGTCGGTGAAGCCCATGGCCAGGGCGAAGCGATCCGCTGGCAGGCTGCGTCGTGCCAGCACAGCCGATGCCGGGAACGCCACCGCACAGGCCATGCCGGTGCCGATGCGCGACAACAGCAGCCCCTGCAGGCTGTCACTGCTGGCGAACACAAGACTGCAACAGGCCGCGGCCAAGGCAGCCAGCAGCAGCCAGAGCTCGACCCTGCCCCGGTCGATCAGGCGTCCAATGGGAACCTGCACCAGGCCATAGGGCAACAGAAAGCTGCCAGCCACCAGCGCCAAACCCGATGAATTCAGACGCAGGTCAGAGCCCAGGGAACCCTCAAAGTACTGAAAACTGGTTTCCACCCACACCAGCCAGACCACGAACAACAGGCTCGTGACCCAGAGCAGTCGATCGATGCGTCTCCCCTCCAAGGCACTCTGCTGCCAGCTCAAGGCCAGTGTGGGGGAGTGCGTCAGTTGAGGCAGTAATCCAGGGAAAGACTGAGGCTGCCGTTGGGCTGAGGTGCTTCCTCCGGCCTGAATCGTGGCGTTGCACTGACGGCCATCGCAGACGGGCGAACCGAGGAATGAGACCGCTGATCGATGCGCAGCAACGCAACGCGTTGCAGCCCCAGGGCAGCTGCCGTGCGCTCAGCCTGGCGGCGACCGCGCTCAAGAGCCCTCTCAAGCAATCGCTCCTGCAAACGATCCTGCCCCTCAGACGATGGCAGCGACGTCATGCCCTGCAGACGGACACCCGGCAGACCACCGGCGCGCTGAATCAATGTGTCGTAATTGCTGCTCCCAACCGTTCCGGTGATGCTTGTTGAGGCTCGGTACCCCTGTGATGGCTGAGACCCAGCGGTGGCATAGGTGCGCGGTGCCGGAATCACGAGCCGTCCCATGACCAGGGGTTCCAAGGCTTCACGCAGGCTGGCCAGACGGTCCCTGAGTTGAGCCAGGGCCTCTGCACTGGTCGCGGCTTCCGCCTCGATGCGCAGGTTGAACCGGAAGCGATCCGTGCGGCTTTCACCGCTCTCCCGCACATTCAGCTGCAGAAGAGTTCCCCGACAGGAAGGTCCCTGAATCTGAGCCAAGGCACTGCCAGGCAACAACGAAACGGCCGGAAGCAACAGCAGTGCTGATGCCAGCGACTTGACCGAGGGGCTCAGGGCTGACGGCATCACGCGTTCAACAGGGACAGGACCATGCCTGGCTGTCTAGGTCAGGCGTCGCGCCGAATGGTTTCAGAACCATGACCGGCGCTGCTTCAGTCACCACTGGATCGGACTGATCAGCGGGCTGACACCCAGCTGCCATGCAAACCATGGGGAATCGCCAGCGGCAGCTCGAACACCGCCAGCTCGCGAAGGTCAGCAGCATCGAGGATCACCAGATCGGAACCTTCCCGGTCGCCGTTCCACACCAGTTCGAGCACCCAGCCATCGTCTTCAGCACTGGCACCAGGCCTGGGAACCATCAGTGGCTCACTGACAAACCCGTGAGGCACGGCGCTCCAGATCTGGCGCTCGCCACTGACCAGGTCAAGCTTCTTGACCACCTGAAGCGGATCATTGCCCTGCTCACGGGCAGCGGCCGCCATCCAGGCGAAGCGGCAGGGCAACCCCTCTTTGTCGGGGTTCACCATGGCGAACTCACAGCAGCGTTCACTCAGCCGGGTGGTCTCGACCGTGGCGCTCTGCAGGTTGATCCGGCACTGCTCAAGCAGACCCTCGGGAATCAGGTCAAAGTCGACAGCGGCGAAATCAACATCGGGGCCAATCGAAGGGAAATCGCTGTAATAGATGCTCTCCACCACCACGTCCCCCTCCTGTTCCCAGGCGTTGAGGTGATGAAACACAAACCCCTCTGGAGCGTCCACGATGCGCGGGGGTTGACCGGCGTAGGCGCCACTGTCACGCGGAATCAGCCAGAACTTGGCCTGACCGTCCTTCTTGGACTGAAGACACTGGGCCGCACCTTTCTGGCCGAGCACGAAAGGCAGGGGATTGAAATCAATCGCGTTCTGCAGGAACACCGCCCAGTTGGGCGTGATGGCGAAGTCATGCAGGAAAGCGAAACCGTTGAAGCTGTCCCGGCGGTCACTCAGAAGGTCGCCGGCCTTGATCCCGGCGGCGGAATCATCTTCCGTCGCAAATTCCATCAAGCGGATGGTGCTGCGAGGCCCCGTGTTGACTCCGAACGTGACCA
>CAJXFG010000078.1 GCA_913052185.1 uncultured Synechococcus sp.
TCAACCCTTTGATCTCAGGGCATTTCAGAATTTTCTCGACAACCACCTTCCCGAAAGCGTGTTTCGGGCCAAGGGGATTCTCTGGTTCAAGGAAAGCGAGCGCCGGCACGTTTTCCACCTGGCGGGCAAACGCTTCTCCATTGACGACAGCGACTGGAAGGGGGCCCGCAAGAACCAGCTGGTGCTGATCGGTCGCGAGCTCGATCACGACCAGCTGAGGCACCAACTGCAGGACTGCGTTGTTGTCTCTGTCGATTAGAGAACGGAAGCGAAATCGCCCCGGATTGAGCAAACCTGATTAGGGTGGCAGGCAATAAGGAGAGGGCATGGTTGAAGTTCTCGCGGCGAGCAGCTTGGTGATGGCTCTCGCACTCGCCTTCTGGCTGCTCCTCGATTCCGATGACGACAACGGCGGTGGCGGCCTGATGGAGCCAACCCTGGTTCCAATTCCCGTGCGTCGGAGCGATCGCTGAACGGAACAGCTTCAGACGTTTCCATCTTCAGAAACCTCACTGTCGTGAGGTTTTTTTATGCACACCACAGCGTTATTGAATACGCTTCTCAAAATCGCTGCTGCGCGTGCCGACCCAGCCTTTCTCTAGCCACCCATCGTCTTGGTCCCGCCTTGACCCAGACATTCCTGGTCGCTTGAACGAACAGGCCCGAGCGGCTGCTCAGCGGCAATCCACCTGTCGTTGCGAGTGATCCGAGAGTGAAGAGCGATAGTTCCTCGACAACGGGCCGCCTTCCGGCAGGAGTCCTCGCAGACGCACAACGTTGGTTCTCAGGCCGTCTCCTGCTGGTGGCGGGTGCCGTCGCGATTGCGTTTCTGGCCCTGCTTCCGGTCATCGGTCTGCTGGGCGAAGGACTCAGCGGCTTGAGCAACGGCAATGCCAGCCTCAGGCCGGACGGTCTGCTCCAGATCCGCGGCACGGTGGTGCTGCTTCTGGGCACCAGCCTGTTGGGAGGTGTGATCGGCACCGCCAACGGCTGGCTGCTGGCGAACTGCCGTTTCCCAGGCCGCCGCTGGCTGCGGATTGCCCAGCTGCTACCGCTGGCCAATCCGTCGTATCTACTGGCAGCGACTCTGGTGGATATCGGCAGTCTGGAGGGAATCACCATCAACGGGATGGGATGGGGAATTGTTGTGATGGCGCTGACCACCTACCCCTACGTGTTCCTGCTCAGCACCGAAAGCTTCACCATCTGCGGACGTCGGCAGCTGGAGGCCTGCCGCTCCCTTGGAGTGGGGCCCTGGAACAGCTTCCGCCGGATCGCTCTGCCCATGGCACTGCCGGCGATCGGTGCAGGCATTGCCCTCATGGGCATGGAGGTTTTGAATGAATATGGTGCCGTGCAACTGCTTGGGATCCCCAGTCTTTCGGCTGGAATCATCGAGGCCTGGAGAATCGAGGGCAACCCAGCTGGTGCCGTGGGACTCGCCCTGATCACACTCGGCATTGTGCTGATCCTGCTGTTCGGGGAGCGACGACTGCGCAGCCGCAGCCGCCGCTGGTCAGAAGGCGTGGCGGGAGGCGAATCCCCTGCATGGATGCTGAGCGGAGGACGGGCTTTCGCAGCCCAAGTACTGGGAGCCTTACCTCCTCTGATCACCCTTGGCATTCCACTGTTGTGGGGCGCAATGAACTGGCAACAGTTGGCCACCGGCCTGACACCCGAACTGCTGCTGCTCACCCTGCGCACTTTGGGTCTCGCACTGGCAGCGACCCTGCTGGCGGGCCTGGCGGCATTGTTGCTGGCCATTGCCAAACGCTGGAGTTCTGCCAGATGGCTCAGAGGTGTGACTTTTCTGGCAGGCATGGGCTACGCCATTCCTGGGGCTGTGCTGGCGCTGGCGCTGCTCGTGATCGGCGCACCCTGGCAGCTGTCACCAATCCTGCTGCTGCTCTGGGGCTACAGCGATCGCTTCCTGGCGGTGAACAAGGGTGGGATCGATGCTGCGCTGGAGCGACTCTCACCGAGCCTTGACGAGGCAGCAACAGGACTGGGACTGCGTTGGCCGGCAGTGCTCAAACGCGTTCATCTCCCGCTTCTACGGGGCCCAATCCTTGTTGGCAGCCTGCTGGTGTTCGTCGACACCGTGAAGGAGCTTCCACTCACATTCGCGCTGCGGCCTTTTGATTTCGACACGCTGGCCGTGAGGGTCTATCAGTACGCAGGTGATGAACGACTCGCAGCTGCGGTCTGGCCGGCACTGATGATCCTGGTCCTCGGTCTGGTTGCTTCATCAGCTCTGGTGCCCCGCCTGGATCGGGAGACGGAGTAACAGTCGTCATCAGAAGGCGAATCGATCGGGCACGCAGTCCGGCCCACGCCGCGGAGCAAGAACGGACAGCCAGCTGCTCAGGAGAGGGTTGAAACCGTTGTCACTGACCAGCAACAACGTGAGTCGACCGTCCTTCATCTGCGGTCCCCAGGCCATGCCCTCCCAGTTGGCCGATGGCAGATCCGATGCCAGCAGATCCCAGCTTTGCAAGGGTTGAATCGGAGGAGCGGCAGCTGCATCGCTGGCAGCCAGCGACAGAACCTGCAGATGGGCAGACCACCCTTCTGGAAACGCAAAACTGCGTAGCAGAGCCAAAACAGTGGGGTCATCGCCCAGCGCAAGCAGTTCAGTCAGACCCAACTTCCGACTGACCGCCGCACCTGCAGCTCCGATCTCGATCCCCCCGAGGGGCTCGGCCAACTGATCAGACCCAGGGCGAAAACGGGCAAGACGCACCCAGTCCCTGCCGCGATGCGCCTGGTCCTGAATCAGCGGAGCCTCAGCGGCCATGAGCAGAGCCCCCTTGGCCGTCAGTGTCAGAGCTTCCGGCCCTTTGTTGGAGGCGAGCCCCTGCCCGTCGATCTCTTGCCAGGCGCGAGGCAGAGGAACCTCACGCAGCAGGTGTCCATTGGAAAGGGCGTAACTCTGCAGTTTTGCCCTTCGTTGCGGACGTCGTCGCCCCTCACTGACGATCCAGATCTGGTCACCATCAAGGACCAGGCCTTCACCGTCCAAGGCCTGGGGCAATGGCAAGCCCCCACGATCCCGCAACACCAGACTTCGACCGCGCTGAAGCGATCCCTGCACACCCCGCAGGACACGGTCCAGGCCGCTGAAAGACACCAGATAGCCCTTCGCCGCGTCGCTCAGCAACCAGAGACGATCCCGATCCCGCTGATAGGCCACTGCAGAGAAGCCACCCAGCTGAACTCCATCCACCCCCTTGGCTGAAAGGTCCCGGTTGTGAATCAGTTCCCATCCGGCAGACAAGGGACAGGGCAATGCCGCTGCAGGCGATGGCACAGCCGGCAGTGGCGAGACCATCATGTCGTTAAGTGCCAGGGTCGACTGGAACATCATCACCACCACAGCCACAACCGGCAGGCATTCCGCTGGACCGTGCTGCTCAATGCCGCCCTGAGCGGTTTGCAGCTCGTCGTGGGGATTGCCTTCGGATCGATCGCACTGATCGGTGATGCCCTGCACAACGTCAGTGACGTCATGGGGCTCCTGCTGGGCTGGGGAGCGGAAAGCCTCAGCAAAAAGCCTGCCAGGGGACGATTCAGTTACGGATTCGGGCGCTCCACCCAGCTGGCTGCCGTCGCCAATGCCGTGTTGATCCTGATGGCCTCCGCAGTGGTCTGCGTGGAAGCCCTGCAAAGATTCCGAGAACCTCAACTGGTGACGGCTGGTCCGGTCGCCGTTGCCGCAGGGGTTGGCCTGGTGGTGAACCTGGTCTCCGCCCGTCTGTTTGGTTCAGATCACCATGACGATCTGAACCGCCGCGCAGCCGTTCTCCACCTGCTCGGGGATGCCGCTGTCTCCGCAGCGGTGCTGCTGAGTGCCCTCGTGGCCGGCCTCACCGGCTGGACATGGATCGATCCAGTCACAGGTCTCGGAGTCGGCCTGAGCCTGGGATGGCTCGGGATCATGTTGCTGCGAGACGGCCTGGCCGAACTGATGGATGAAGTTCCGCACCGGATTGATCCCGCAGCCGTTCTGGCCGATCTGCAAGCGATGCCAGGTGTGCAGGGTGTTCATCACCTGCACATCTGGTCCATCGGCGGAACGCGCGTCGCTCTCACGGTTCATCTGCAACGGGATGCCGAACTGAGCCATCAGGATCCACAGCTGCTGAGCAAGGTTCGGCAGACCATGCAGCGCAAGGGGATCGAACACTGCACGGTTCAGCTTGAGGAACTCGACGAAGACTGCGGCGAAACACTCAGCTGATGGCCGAGCGGAATCAGGAGTTCAACAGACCCATGCGCAGGGCCAGCAGACGATCCACCTTGACGCCTGCCGCGGCCAGCACGTCCGCGAGAGTGACCACCAGGCGGTAACACAGTGCCACGGCCAGGAGAGCCGCCTCCGGCACCGAGGAACCCAGCCGCAGAAGCAGCACTGCTTCAAACACACCCAGGCCTCCCGGCGCAGCAGGAACAACAAGTCCTGTGGCCCAGGCCAGGGCAAAGGCAGACATCCAGCTGCCGATCGGCAGCACCGGGGCCAGTCCGAACACCTGGATGCAACACCAGAACCCCGAGAAGCGTGAGGCGATGAAGACGAGCTCAGCAATCAGTGGAGCCCAGGGGTAATCCTGGCGACCACTTCCCAGCTGTTCCAGCGGAGGCAGGGAGGCCAGAGTGGCATCGGAGCGGTTGAGTTGCCGCAAACGACTGCGTTCGAGTCTGCCGAGCAGGGGCTCTCTCCAGCGAGGCAGCAGCAGCAGAGCCGGCAGAGGAGCAACCACTGCCAAGCCGTTCTGCCAGCCACCCCAAGGCACCCAGAGCAAGGCAGCCACCGCCATCAACATGGGCTCCAACAAGACGGAGACCAGGGCTGGCCCCGTTCCGATGGCGGGCCCCATGACCCGCACACGCTGAAGGAAATGCCACACCCCGCCGGGGAGGTACTTGAGCAGATTGCTGCTCAGGTACAGAGGCACGAGCGCTGTTGGGCCTCCGCCATGTCCCAACCAAGCCACGAGCACCTGCCAGGCGCCAGCATTCACAAGCATGCTCAGCCAGCTGAGGCCGAGTGCAAGAACCAACCACCACCACCCGCTGGCTGTGATGGTGAGGGAGCGCATCCCCGCTGCATGGCCGGCCAGCGCCCAGCCCAAGAAAGCAAACGTGAGCAGCGTGATCCAAAGCTTCAGGCCCCCTGGAAATTTCGCCGTCTGCAGAACTCGGAAAGGCTTCAGCATGTCCACTCCTGCTCCGGATTGAACTGAGGCCTCTCCAGCGAGAGCTGCTGCGAGAGGATCTCGGGGGATAAACCGGCGCTCAGTGCGAGTTGCTGAAGAGCATCCCGTTCGGGCTTGACGGACAGGGTTCCATCCGGCTTGATCGTCTGCTTGGCAGCCAGCGGCCCCCATGGCGTGAGGAGGGTTCCACGACGACGCGGCAACACCCAGCGCCCCTGACGCCGCTCCCGTAGTCCGAGCGTTGGACTGTGCTTCCACCAGACCTCGCGCAGCTCCTCGGCCTGCTCGGGCAGCACCAGAGCCGTGATGGCGGTTCCCGGGCGTCCCTTTTTCATCTGCAGCGGTGAACAGGCCACATCCAGGGCACCGCCATCACGCAGCTGCTGGGTCAGCCATGCCATCACTTCAGCCGAGACGTCATCAATCCAGGCTTCCTGAACCGTCAGTTCCTGCCACTGCGGCTGGTCAGAGACAACACAGTCCCGCGGGTGCTGTCGGATGAGACGCAGCAGGTTGGGGCGATCCAGACGCCGATGACCAAGTCCTGTTCCAATCGCCTCGGGGGACAGGTGCTCAGGCCATCCGAAGCCGTCTGCAAGAACGGCCATCAGAGCCAGACCCGTGGGCGTCGTCAGCTCAGCTTCCGGCCAGTCATCACCCCAACGCAGCTCAACACCATGGCGTCGCGCTAGCTCGAGCACCGCCGGAGCAGGAACCGGCAACAGCCCATGAGCCGTGGCCACCGTGCCCCGTCCCGCAGGAGGGGGAGCACACCAGAGACTCTCCGGCCCAAGATGCTCAAGGGCGGCGCAGACCCCGACCACATCCACGAGGCTGTCAATGGCTCCCACCTCATGAAAATGCACCTGATCGGCTGAGATGCCGTGAACGGCTGCTTCGGCATCAGCGAGCGCGGTGAAGACCGACAACACCCTCGTTCTCAGAGACGGCGCAAGCGACGCGTTGCCAATCCTTTCGCGCAACTCCCCCCAGTGACGATGGGGTGGGCGAGAGTCTCGCCCTTCAACCTCGACACGAAGACCCCGTAACCCCCCGCTGAGGGCTTCCTTCACACGAAGCTCATAGGCGTTCTCGAAGCCCAGATCTCGTAGGGCTGCGTGAATGACCTCAGAGGGCACCCCCAGATCAAGACAGGAGGCCAGCAACATGTCGCCGGCCAGCCCCGTCGGGCAATCCACCACGTAAGAGGCGGCCGTACCAGGGGTCATACCACCTCCGGATCGAGCCCCTCCAGCAGCCTTTCAGCGATCACGTCCAGATCATCCAGTCGCTTCCTCAGGAACTGCTCCACTTCACGTCGAGCACGGCGCTGTTCACGTTGTGCGGTGTCCACATCCTGACCGGACAATCCCCAGATTCTGCCGAGCAGTGCTCGGTCATCAGCGCCGCCACGAGCCGAACCTTCGAACAGAGTCTCCGCCACCATTCCAGCCTGAAGAACTCGGCTCCAACGGCGCAGATCCTCCATTGGCAGGCGGACCTGGTCAGGAAGTTCAAACTCGGTGGCACCATTGCAGCGCAGCCCTGCCTCGAGACAAGGCCGGGTGCCCACCAGCACACGCCGCACCGTCATCTCCTCTTCTCTGGCCACCAGCCAGTGGCCGGCCTCGTGGCGCGCCACCCTGCGCAGACGCATCCGGCCTCCTGGAAGAGCCTCCGCCAGAAGATGACCACCCATCCCCTCCAGCTGAGAAGCATCGAGGGTCAGCCCCAGCAGGCCACCTCCAACCAGCAGGGCGATCCAGGCCGGCGACAGTCCCACGAGCGGTCCGAAGACCGCCAGACCTGTGCAACCTGCCACCGCCAGCCCTGCAGTGGTGGTGGAGACGGGTGATGCGTTCATCCGTTTCGAGCCGAGCGACTGCGGTCTGCAGGACGTCGAGATCCACCAGCTCGCCCCTTGCCACCACGGGTTGGCATGGGTGCGATCACCTCGGCGGACTGGACCTGCAGCGTCTGCCCCTCACGACGCACATCGAGGCTGACGAAATGGCGGAGATGGGCAAGCTCCACATCACCACTGAGCTGCAACTTAAAAGGCAATGGCCGGAAGCCATCCGCCCTGGGCTGCTGGCGAACCTTGACAACGACCTCGGAGGCTTCCGGCTTGGTGTAGATGAGCTCTCCCCGGATGGAGAAGTAATCGTCACCTTCAGGCAACTGATCCATGGCTGGATCTGCAGGCTCCGCATCCGCATCCGGAGTGGCGAGAGTGCTGGGCTCCCAGATTCCGGCGATCTGGAGATGCAACTGACCTGCTTCCCTGCATCGTGGGTAGACCACCCAGAGGTGGGGCTTGCCCATGTCGAGATGGCGCCGCATCAGGGTGAGCATCCGACCCAGAACAACAGCATCAAGCTCTTGACCGTCAGCATCAACCAGATGGCCACGGGTGCTCTGATCTTCAGATTCCGGCCGGAAGACCCCGCGTACGACACCGATCGCCCGGTACTGAAGCGGCTCGGTAACCGCGGGAATGGGATGGTCGCGCATCAGTTTCAGGGGCATCCACCGGCCCGCGG
>CAJXFG010000079.1 GCA_913052185.1 uncultured Synechococcus sp.
GCCTGATCTGGGCATCGGTGCTGGACCCCGACCGTCCTGAGGCCGCTGTGACCGGTCCTGGCGCACCTCCCCTGGTCACCACAAAAAGCTCCCCCGCCAAGGTGGCTCTCGCGGAACACCTCACGGCCATTGGTGCAGTCATGTACAGCGCTTACTGGTGCCCTCACTGTCATGAGCAGAAGGAAGACTTCGGTCTGGAAGCCGCCAACAAACTCACCGTCGTTGAATGTGCTCAGGATGGTCTGAACAATCAACGAGAGCTCTGCCAGAGCAAGAAGATTGAAGGTTTTCCCACCTGGGAGATCAACGGCAAGCTTGATTCAGGCGTCAAAGATCTGAAGACCCTGGCAGGGCTGTCCGGCTTCAAGGGAGACACCAACTTCTGAGTGCTTCGCGCCCCTTTCTGGTCAGTCATTCACCTGGCGGGTGTGGATTCGCTGGTCTCTGATCTGCCGACTGTGCCGTTGCCATTGGGGAAGTGTGCTGGGGGCATCGATACGGAAATGTCCCCCGCGACTTTCCGCTCTGAACAGACAGGCTTCCAGCAGCAGAGCGCTGGTTCGCTGGCGATGGAGGAGATCAAGCAGCAGATTCAGTTCCTGGCGACTGGGCTCCTCCAGCGCCAGCTGTTGCTCGTGCTGCTGGCGGTTGACGATGCGCAACAGCTCCTCCTGCTCCAGAGGGGCCATGGCGTTGGTCGTCAGCTTGAGCAGTGTCTGCATCCCTTTGGTCGACCGATTGACGCCGGCCACGTCCCAGCACTGCTCACTCAGCCGGTCGATGCTGCGTGCCAGTTCACCCATGCTGGTCCTGCTGCGGGCATGGGTTTGAGAGGGCTGGAATCTCTGCTCGGGAAGTGTCCAGTGCCTCCTGTCGTCTTCTGAAACAGCAGGTAAGTCGATCGCCCCAAGCTGCCGAGCAAACACCAGGCATTCCATCAGAGAGTTGCTGGCCAGACGATTGGCACCATGCAGTCCCGTGCAGGCCACCTCGCCCACCGCATAGAGGCCTGGCAGTGATGTGGCGGCCGTGAGGTCTGTTGCCACACCTCCCATCCAGTAGTGGGCTGCAGGGGCAACGGGGATCGGTTGCTCGAGTGGATTGAGGTCGAGATTGCGGCAACGGTCCAGGATGGTCGGAAAGCGGCGCTCCGCCTGGTCGCGCGGGATGCCTGAAAGGTCCAGGCCGACATGATCGATCCCCTGGTCCCGCATGCATTTCACCAGCGCACGGCTGACCTGGTCTCTGGGCGCCAGATCAGCTCCTGGCAGGTCAGTCACCGGGCTGTGCCCCGCTTGATCCACCAGTCGGCCTCCCTCACCTCGCACTGCCTCTGAGATCAGAAAGCAGGGGGCTCCCGGAAGCTTCAGCGCTGTGGGATGAAATTGCACGAACTCCAGATCCTCGACGGCTGCACCTGCCGTCCAGGCCAGGGCGATCCCTTCACCTGCTGCTTGAGCAGGATTGGTGGTGTTGGTGTAGAGGTGACCACCGCCTCCAGTGGCCAGGACCACCGCTCTGGAACGAATCCATTGCAGCCTGCAGCCATCCAGAACCTGGACCCCGCAACACCGCCCGTTCTCCACCCATAACTGGCTGACACGAACACCTCGCCGATGCAGCAATCCAGGTCTCTGCTCGGCATGTTGCCGAAGCACGTCCACAAGGGCATGGCCGGTTCGGTCCTGAACATGCAGCACCCGGTGATGACTGTGCGCAGCCTCAAGGGTGGTGGCCAGGCTTCCGTCGCGGTTCCGATCAAAATCCATCCCCAGAGCGAGGAGCCTGTCGACGCACTGCGGTGCCTGTTCGACAAGCAGTCGAACGGAATCCCCATCGCAAAGGCCAGCACCGGCGTGAATGGTGTCCTCGGCGTGGCTTGCGCTGTTGTCGTCTCGACGCGTTACCGAAGCGATGCCACCCTGAGCCCATCGGCTTGATGAACGCTGGCTGGTGTTGCGATTGACGAGCAGCACCTTCAGACCTGCCGGCAGTTCAAGGCAGGTCATCAGGCCAGCAGCTCCGGCGCCGACCACCACCACGTCCCAGGGACCTGAAGGGATCGGTTCGCTGCCAGGGCCGGAGCGAGTCATGTCAGCACCAAAAAACCGCCGGGGTGTCCGGCGGTTTCACCGCAGTCCAATCAGTGGCGATCGGCGTTTTCAGATGGAATCCTCAGCGGTACTGCCCATCATTGATCCGATCGAAGCCCTCATTGAGAGCAATGGATGGATCGGTGACGGTGAAGTTGTCGCGGTATTTCTCAAACAGCTCTTTCTGTCGATCCGTGAGATCAAGAGCAAGAACGTCATCAACGCTCTGGTAAGGACCACCCAGCACGATCTTGCCCGCCAGGGTTGGATACATGCCAGGGAACTGCTGGAAGCGACGCACGGAGGAATTGTTGAGATCCACCTTGTCGCCACGCTCAGCGATCTTGTCGTCAGCAACGTTGCGGATGTCGGCAGCCTGAACGCTCGGGGGTAGGAACAGGCCCATCAGCAGGCCTGCCATCACAAAAATGCCGGTCAGCCAGGACAGCAGACGCTTCATGGAACTCTCCGTCTTGAAAATCGGAACGGGATGATGGCCGGCTAATGCCGGCTTGCAAACCATACAAGTGCCATTGCCGGGAACTGCCTCGAGAGGCCTCAGTTTTTTGCAGTTCGTTTCAGACCAGCCCGCTCAGTTCGGGTGCGAGCAGAGACAGCGACAAAAACAATCCGTCGATCAACAGGGTTGTGGACAGCACCGCAGCAGCCACAGCCCAAGCCCTGTCAGAGGGAGCGGAGAGTGTGTTGCGGGATCTGCAGAACTGCACGAGCTGAAAGATCACGGCACCTGATGCGCTCACAATCAGCAGCGAACCTGGCTTCAGCACACAGGCCGCGGCGTCTTGCAGGAGAACGGCTGCTTGTGATGGGGAGGCCGCAACCACTTCGGGCCACAAGCTCATGACACCGGTCAGGGCCATGGCCAGGTCGGTGAAGGCTGTGCCCGTCAGGGATGCCAGATAGAAGACACAGCCAAGCCGCCAGCGTGTTCCCAATCCAGTCAGTGCGAGGGGTAAGGCAAAAGCTTCAATCGGCAGATGCAGCAGAGGGTGAGGCGCCAACCACCCCCAGAACAGGCTTCCAGCCAGCCAGCTGCCGCTGAATCCAACCAGCAGTGAGCCGAAGTCCGTCCACTTGCTCGGTGCAACCGAACTGGTGATCACGCCCACTGACAGCAGCACCAGGCCGAACAGACATGCGCTGAAAGGCTGCTCACGGACCCAGGGAGCCTGAGCAAACACCGGCAAAACCACCAGCATCGATGCCCAGAAGGGGAGACCAGCAATGCGGAAGCCGATCGGCTGGACCGTTGGCTCAACAAGGGCTTGGTTGCGTATCAGCCCACTGATCAACGATCCGCCTCCGGTGGAATGGAAATGAGGAGCTGAAACCTTAGAAGATTTGCGCCTGGTTGAGCGTTGTTGTGAGGTCGATGATGTGATCGGGTGGTGGGTCCGGCGATAGCGTCCTGTCACTTGTGTTCAGGACGTCAGAGGTGTCAGAACCCGGACTGCTCGAGGCCATCTGGAGAAATGTCGTCCTGGGAGTGGTGCAGGGACTGACGGAATTCCTGCCCATCAGCAGCACGGCGCATCTGAAAGTGGTGCCTGCTCTGGCCGGCTGGGAGGACCCAGGGGTGTCGGCCACAGCTGTGATTCAGCTCGGCAGCATCGTCGCCGTGATCGCCTACTTCCGCGACGATCTCGCTGGTGTTTGCAGGGGTATCAACGCTGCTCTGAGGAGAGGTCAGTGGCGGGAGCCGGAAGCCCGCCTGGGTATGGCCATGGCCATCGGCACCCTGCCGATACTTGTGATTGGACTTGGCATCAAACTGTTCTGGCCGGGCTATGAGACGTCACCACTGCGCAGCGAACCGGTGATCGCTGTGGTGTCGATTGTGATGGCACTCCTGCTGGCTCTGGCTGAGCGCCTGGGCCCTCGCCTTAAACGACTTGATCAGGTGCAGGGGCGTGATGGCCTTGTGGTGGGTCTCGCTCAGGTGCTTGCTTTGATCCCTGGGGTGTCGCGATCGGGGAGCACGCTGACAGCATCACTGTTTGATAGCTGGAAACGGCCTGACGCGGCCCGATTCTCGTTTCTGCTGGGAATTCCAGCCATCACCCTTGCCGGCCTGGTGCAACTGAAAGACGCTTTCAGCGAGCCAAGCGCCGGCGGCGCGCTTCCGCTGCTGATCGGAATTCTTTCTGCTGCGGTGGTGTCCTGGCTGGCGATCGACTGGCTGTTGAAGTATCTGCAACGGCACAGCACCTGGATTTTTGTGATTTACAGGCTCCTGTTTGGAGTACTGCTGCTGGTGTGGTGGTCCGGCGCAGGCCCAAACTGAGGAAAGTCGCCTCCTTGCTGTGTGGAATGAACCCTCTGCAGGGGTTGCCGTCACGGCTCTGGATCCTGCCAGCCCTTCTCGACAGCCGGAGCCTGCAGTGGTGGCTTCCGTTGAGACGGGCTCAATCGGCGAGGAGCTGGGATTCGAGCCGGGGGATCAGCTGCTCAGCATCAATGGTGTGCGCCCCCGCGATCTGATTGATTACCGCTATCTGACCGTTGAGGAGGAGCTGACGCTCGAGGTTCGTGACAGCGCCGGTGAGCTGCATTGCGTTGAGCTGGAGAAGGATGCCGACGATGGCCTTGGTCTCGCGTTCACCGAAGCACTGTTTGACGGTCTTCGGCAGTGCACCAATCGATGTTCCTTCTGCTTCATCGATCAGCAGCCGCCGGGCCATCGAGACAGTCTCTATCTCAAGGATGACGACTATCGACTCAGCTTTCTCTACGGCTCCTATCTCACCCTCACCAATCTCAATGACAGCGACTGGGAGCGCATTGAGCAGCAACGGCTGACGCCGCTTTTCGTGTCTGTGCATGCCACAGACCCAGAACTGAGATCCACCCTCCTGGAGAATCCCCGCGCAGGACAGTTGCTTGAGCAACTGAAGTGGTTCGGCGAACGGAATCTGCAGATCCATGCCCAGGTGGTGGTATGCCCAGGTCTCAACGACGGTGATGCGCTCCTGAACACCTTGCGCGATCTGTCTCGTTTTGCAGGTGATGATTGGCCTGCTGTGCTGTCAGCGGCTGTGGTCCCCGTGGGGCTGACGCGTTTCCGCCCACCCGGCGATGGGTTGCGAGCAGTCACGCCTGCAGACGCCGAGCGGGTGATTGATGCAGTGGAACCACTGCAGAGTGAGTTCCAGATTCGTTTCGGCAGTCGTTTTGTGTGGTTGTCGGATGAGTGGTATCTGATTGCCGGCCGTTCGCTCCCACCACGGGTGAGCTACGAGGACCTGCCTCAGCAGGAAAACGGCGTGGGAACGATTCGTGCGTTTCTCGAAGCGCTGGATCAGGCCACGGAGTCACTCCCTGCGCGCGTCGCTGCACCGATTCGCAGCAGCTGGGTCGTGGGTCGTCTTGTCGACAGAGCACTGGAGACGGTCACCGAGCGTCTGAACAGGATTGATGGCGTCTGCCTGGAGATGCACGGTCTTCCCAGTCCTTACTGGGGGCAGGACCAGGTGGTCACTGGTTTGCTCACGGGTCAGGATCTGCTCGATGGTCTCAAGGACCAGGACCTGGGTGATCAGCTGCTGCTGCCGTCGGTGATGCTGCGGCAAGGACAGCCTGTCTTCCTCGATGACATGACTTTGGATCAGGTTCAGGCGCAACTTCCTGTGCCGATTCGCATCGTGCATGGAGCAGCTGACATCGTGGCTGCGGTGCTCGGTGATCCAGAGAAAACCACCTAAGCTCCGCCAAGCCCAGGAATTGATGTGCGTCGGACTGCTGCAGGCCTTCTTCTGATTGCAGGCTTATTGCCCGTCGACCTTGCAAGCGTTGTTGTCGCGCAAGAGGCAGCTGATTCCTCGTCAGACAACGGCTCTGCCCTGATCGATCAGAGCACTCTGCCAACCGCGATTGAAAGCAAAGGATCGCGGCCTCAGGCGGATCCTTCGGTGCTGCCAGCAGCGGCAACAACGTTGCCGGAGAACCTTGATGCACTGCAGGCACCGCCGAGCCTTGCTCTGCCGGACCAGACTGATCAGGTTCGCATCCGCGAGCTCAGGCCGCTCACACTCGCTGAGGTGGAGCAGCTCGCAGAAATCAACAATCCAGAACTGAAAGCAGTTGCGCTTGAAGTTCAGCAGGCCAAAGCGAGCCTGAGAGCCGCCATTGCCAGTTGGTATCCCACGCTCGATCTCAGGGCCATTGGGCTTCCGCAATATCTTGCAGCTGAAGAGAATGTTTTCTCTGAAGGGCAGGACGGTCGACTGTCTCAATTCGATCGCACCAGCGCCAATTTCAATGCTCGGCTGAACTGGAATCTGATTGATCCAGCAAGGGTTCCTCAGATTTCCGCGGCGCGCGACACCTTCGAGAAATCTCGTGATTCTTACCTCATCACTTTGAGACAACTGCGCCTGGTCGTGGCCAAGGCCTACTACGACCTGCAGCGCTACGACGATCAGGTGAATGTCGGCAAGCAATCCGTCATGGCGTCCTTGATCAGCCTGCGTCAGGCTCGCGCACGTTTTCAGGCAGGTGTCGCCACCAAGTTGGAGGTGCTGGAAGCTGAAACCCAGCTGTCCAGAGACCGTGATCTCCTGACCAATTCTCTGAGGCTTCAGAGCCGAGCTCGTCGCAACCTCGCCAAGATCACGAATCTCCCACAGGATGTCACTCCGACGGCCGCATCGCCCTCACGGGTGGTCGGGCTCTGGGAACCTTCGCTGCAGGAGAGCATCATTGCGGCCTATGCCTTCCGTGAAGAGCTTGATCGATTCATTCTCGATATCTCGATCAACAACAGCAAGGCCAACGCTGCTCTGGCCGCGGTGCAGCCGATTCTCGGCATCTACAACAACTTCACGACCGATCGGACTGAAGGTAATGAATTCGGGGCGGCAGAGCCCAACTTTTACCAGTTTGGTTGGGACAACGCCGTGGGAGTCTCGGCCACCTGGAATATTTTTGATGGTGGCAGAGCCCGGGCTCAGTACAGGCGCGACAAATTGCGTGCCGATCAAAGCGCCTACGAATTCGCGAACCAACGTGGTGCCATTCGCCTAGAAGTTGAGCAGAGTTTCTATGACCTCAAGGCGAACCAGCAAACCATTCGCACAGCCTCGCGAGCAGTGATTTCGCAACGAGAAGCGTTGAGGCTGGCCAGACTCCGCTTTCAGGCCGGTGTAACCACCCAGCGTGAAGTGGTTGACAACCAGAGAGACCTCACCAGAGCGCAGCAGACCTATGTGAATGCTGTCGCTGATTACAACATCACCATCGCTGAGTTGCGGCGTTACACCGGGCTTGATCAGGTGGTTTCCTGCCCAGCGCTAGATCTGCCTGCTGATAAAGCTCAGCCATCGGCCTCGGAAGTGGTTCCGATCGAGCCTGCTCCGATCATCCCGGCCTGTGAAGCCTCCCTGCTGGGATCCTGATGATGGCGATGGCGCGACGTTGACCTCAAGACTTCTCAACCCTCAGCAGTTACTTGCGGTTCATCAGCTGCTTGACAGGGTTGCTGACCGGCAACGAC
>CAJXFG010000080.1 GCA_913052185.1 uncultured Synechococcus sp.
TCTTCAACCTCAGCCACAGGCTCAGGCTCAGGCTCAGGCTCAGGCTCAGGCTCAGCAGATGATTCAGGCGCAGCGATCACCGCAAGCTCCTGCTCGGCATCTGACACGGTGGACGACGATGACGAATCCTCATCGGCAGCGCTGCATCCAGAGGGCAGGGTGTCGACACCGAAGCGATGCACCCACTGCAGTTCCAGTCGAGTCAACAGCTGCTGGTCATCCTTGTGCAGCGCCTGTTCGATGAGTTGCTGAAGACTGATCTGGCGAGGGTCCTGGTGCTGGTAGTGGGAATGGTTCACGGAATCAGGCGAGCTTGCGGTTGAGCAGAGGTCGGATCAGCAGGAACAATGCCGCCGTCAGCAGGGTCAACACCAGAAGACAGGTGGTGCCGGTGACGGAGCCGTAAGGAGCTTCAAGCAGAACCGATGACAGATCAAGCGGGCCGGCATAGGCGGCACGAATGGGTTCAATCGCGAAGGTAAGAGGATTTAGCGATGCAAGCCAGCCCAGCCAGGGAGGCATGAAGCTGAGAGGGGCCAATGCTGTGCTCGCGAACAGCAGGGGAAGGTTGGCCACAAAGATCACCGCGATCAGTTCAATGTGTCCAGGCAGGGCAAAGGCCAGGCCGAGGCTCAGCGCCGTCACAGCGAACACCAGCAACAGCAACGTGACCACCACCAGCAGCAGACCGGCTGCACCTGGCCATCCATAGCCAAGCAGGGATGCGGTGACCATGATCGCCAGGCTCTGCACAAGACTCAACGTTGTGATGTAGATGACAGAGGCGAGAACGATCGAACTGCGACTGCGCAGCGGAGCCACCAGAAGACGGTTGAGGAAACCGAATTCTCGGTCGAACATGACCGGAAGTCCCGCATTGAGCGCCGCACTGAACGCGGTGAAGACAATCACTCCGGCTCCGAGAAATCGGCCGTAGCTCATGCCTCCAGGCAGCAATCCCTCAGGCGCCCGGGAAAACAGTGCACCGAAGAGCACCAGCCAGATCAAGGGCTGCAGCACTCCGGCCACCAATGTGGACGGACGTCGTTGAAGCTGCAGGAACAGGCGGCGCGTGAGCGCGAACGTTTCCTGCAGAAGCTCTGAGAAGGCCGAGCGGTTGTCGGACTGTGAGGAGCTTGTGGCGAGGGCAGGACTGGTCATGAACAGGACGAAAACGGAAGGAGGATCGGGGAAGGCTTCAACGCATCGACTGGCGTCGCTCTCGTTTGGGATCGCGCTGACCTGCCACGGCAAGCTCGGCATCCATCAGGGTGCGACCTGTGGCCTGCAGATACACATCATCGAGGCTGGGACGACTTTGTGACAGGGAGAAAACGTCCAGGGCCTCTGACGCCAGTCGCTCCTTCAGTGTTGGCAGCACATGTTCACCGTCGACGACGAGGTTGAGCGAATAGCCCTGCGCACGATTGATCACGATCCGTCTCACGCCCTCCACCACTTCCAGGAGCTGACACACCCGTTCCGCTTCAGGCTGGTCGCTGAATTCCCTGACTCGCAGGGTCACCCGGTCTCCGCCGAGCTGCTGCTTGAGAGCTTCCGGAGCACCCTCCGCAATCACCCGACCGGCATCGATGATCGCCATCCGATCAGCGAGGGCTTCCACTTCCTCGAGATAGTGGCTGCTCAGAAGGATCGTGGTCCCCTGATCGCGCAGATCCTGAAGCACCTCCCAGATCACGGCGCGACTTTCAATGTCCAGACCCACCGTTGGTTCATCCAACACAAGCAACTTGGGCTGGTGCAGCAGTCCTGAGGCGAGATCAAGACGCCGTCGCATGCCTCCGGAGTAGGTGCCACAGCGACGGTCGATCCAATCGCCCATCGACATCCGATCCACCAGCTGATCAATCCGGTTGTTCCGGTCCTGCCGCGGCAGGTGGTAGAGGTCTCCCTGGAGGGCAAGCAGTTCGCGGCCGGTGAGGATTTTGTCAATCGCCACTTCCTGCGCCACGTAGCCCATCAGTTGACGCACCGTGCGGGGCTCCTGCAGCGCATCCACGCCAGCGACCATCACACTCCCTTGATCGGGAGCAAGCAACGTGGCAAGGATCCGCAGTGCTGTGGTCTTCCCCGCGCCGTTGGGGCCAAGCAGTCCGTAGAGGCAGCCGGATGGAACGGAAAGACTGAGTCCGCTCAGAGCCGAAACGGACCCGTAGGACTTCTCCAGTTGATCCAGCTCAAGCAGTGACATCCCGCCCACGGAAACAATCCTTCGAAATCTAGGGAGCAATCCCAGGGAACCCTGCTGACAACGTCATCAGCCATCCCCTGAGCTGAAGATCAAACAGGGCAGGGGCGGACTGACGACTGAGGATCAGCAGCAGGCAGATCCCGAAGAGGTAAAGAATCGACCAGCGGAACAGTCCCTTGGCGCGATCCTTGCTGTCAGGCTCCTGAGCGAGTTTGCCGACCATCTGCAGCAGACGTCCATTGAAGGGGAAAAGCAGCAGGCCATAGAACAACCCACCTTCCGGCAATGCCCAGATTCCGAGCATGCTGATCAGCACGGTGGCCCACCCGTAGCGACGGATGGCTCGGGCCGTGACGACAGGCCCCTCGACCACCGGGAGCATGGGGATGCCGACCGCTCGGTAGTCGTCGCGCAGAAGCAGGGCCAGGGCCCAGAAATGCGCCGGCGTCCAGACCATCACCAACGCGAAGAGCCACCAGCCCCCCAGCCCCACATGCCCTGTCGCTGCCGCGGCTCCCACCAGAGGAGGGATGGCGCCGGCAACGCCGCCAACAACGATGTTCTGGGTCGTCCTTGGCTTGAGCAGTGCGGTGTAGAGCAGGACATAGCTGCAGAGACCAAGCAGTGAAAGGCCTGCGGCCAGGCAGTTCACACCACTGACCAGCAGTGTCGCCGCCGCCAGGGTGCAGGAGACGGCGCCAGCGAAGGCGGCTGTGGGCGACAGTCGGCCCGAGGGAAGTGCACGGCCGCTTGTGCGCTGCATGCGGCCATCGAGGTCCTGCTCCCAGAGGCAGTTGAGAACTCCTGCGGCAGCGGCGGCGAGTGCGCCACCACCCAGCGTGCAGGCAAGTCTTGGAGAGGAGAGCGGCCAGCCTTCGGTCAGAGCCATGCCACCGAGTGTGGTGGCCAGCAGCAGAGGAATCAGCCGGGGCTTGGCCACTTCAAGCCAGGGTGGAAGCTTGATGCGCTTGCGCGAAGGAACAACCTCTTCGCGTGTGAGCTGACCCGGGGATGGAGCGGTGGTGGAACTAGCCATGACAGGCCTCCAGGGCGGAAGAGTCGAGGACGACGGGCAACGGATCTGATGGGGCCGGTTGACGCCTGCAGGTCAGGCCGGCCAGAACCGCCACCAAAAGACAGGCCACAAGCTGATGAGCCACGGTCACCGCAGGTTGTGAGAGACCAAGACGCAGAGTTGTGACACCAAGACCGATCTGCGTTCCCACAAGCAGCAGCGCCATCAGCAGAAGCGGCCACTGAGCTCGTGCCCAGCTGCCGCTGAGCAGAGCAACCAGCACGAACAGCAACACGCAGAGAGCTGCCGGCGTGGCAGCGGCACGATGCCAGTGGAGCCATTGACAGGACTGACCCGCCTCAAGGCAGCGCTGCGAGGCCCATGACGTGGCCATCCGTGCACCCAGCAGACTCTGGGCGGAGACCGCCAGCACACTGACCGAACCCAGCAGGGTCCACCAGCGGGGAGCCGCAACGGAGCGGGGAGCTGCCAGAAGCGTCTGGGTGAGGCCACTGACCGTGATCACCAGTGTGAGAGCCAGGGCCAGATGTGCCGTGACCACCGCAGAGGGCAAGAGCTGCAGCACCGTGAGCGCTCCCAGGCCTCCCTGCAGAGCGACCATCAGCACCAGAAAAGCGCTGAGGGGGAGCAACCATCGCGGAAGATCCCGGCGAAACCACCAGACCACAGCCAGCTGCACCAGCAGTGCCACGCCAACGACGAAGGCATCGAGGCGATGAAACCATTCCAGGAAAACCCGGACGTTCATCTGCCGACCGGGAAGAAGAGAGCCGTAACAAAGAGGCCAATCAGGACAGGCGAGACCTGCCTCCATGACCCTCGTCGCACCTCCGATTACCACCAGTGCAACAAGCGCCACCACAAGATGAGCAGCCAGCTGAGCGAGGCGAAGACGGATCGAATTCAGTGACGATGCAGTCAACGCAGCCTCCTTGATGGAGTTGGTTATTGACGGAACGTAGCCGTCTGATTCAGAACGGCACGATGTGTAGCCGAGTGCAACATCTGCAATCTCAGACTTGATGCGACTTTGCTGACAAGAGCACGCTTGAACTCAGAAAAGACGAAGGATTTTCAGGCTTGCTTAACAATCAGCGCGTGGTGATTATTAAGCAACCTCCATAGCCTGAAGGCACTCAAGTTGAGGTCCGGGGTGCCCATCCCCTCAGCAATTCTGACCCTGTTTCTAGGGATGCTCCTCGTACTCGGGGGGTTATGGATTGGCCAGAACATCAACCTTCTTCCAGTTGATGCCAGTGCCAACGCGCCCATTTACGACGAGTTGTTTCGCGTTCTGTTCAGCATCGGCACAATCCTTTTTGTAGGAATCGTCGGTCTGATTGTTTTCAGCCTTGTGCGTTTCCGTCGTCGCCCAGGCCAGCTCGGTGATGGGCTCGCCCTTGAGGGAAATCTGCCCCTGGAAGTGTTCTGGACCGCTGTTCCTGCAATCGTCGTTCTGTTCGTTGGGTTGTACAGCTACGACATCTATGAACGCATGGGAGGGATGGTTCCTCTGAGTCATGGCAACCACAGTTCGGAGATGGCTGCTGATCAGCGCGTCTGGGGCGGCATTGGCTCAACACAGGATTCCCAGACAGCGACAACAACAGGAGTGACGCCATTGCCTGTTGAGGTGACAGCAATGCAGTTCGCATTCCTCTTCCATTACCCGGAGGGAGACTTCATTTCCGGAGAACTGCATGTGCCGGTCGATCGCCCTGTGTCGCTGCGAATGGAAGCCAAGGACGTGATTCATGCGTTCTGGATCCCGGAATTCCGCCTCAAGCAGGACGTCATCCCAGGCCAGCCGACCGTTCTCGATTTCACCCCAACCCGCACAGGCAGTTACTCGATTGTCTGTGCGGAGCTCTGCGGGCCATATCACGGAGGAATGCGCTCGAGCGTCGTGGTCGACAGCGCCGATGACTTCGACACCTGGCTTCAGTCCAATCGAAAGCCCCCTGCAACCGAAGCATGACGATCACCGCTCCCCAGACATCGGCGCCGCCGTCGGTTTCCCTGCAACCAACGGGATGGCTTCGCTATCTGAGCTTCAGCGTCGACCACAAGGTGATCGGCCTGCAGTATCTGGTCTGCGGATTTGCCTTCTACCTGATCGGTGGCGCCATGGCAGGTGCGATACGAACAGAACTGCTGAGTCCGGTCTCAGACTTCATGCCCAGGGATGTTTACAACCAGATCCTCACGTTGCACGGGACAGTGATGATCTTCCTGTGGATCGTTCCAGTGGTGAACGGAGCCTTCGGTAATTACCTGATCCCCTTCTATGTGGGAGCGAGGGACATGGCCTATCCGCGGCTGAATGCGGTTGCGTTCTGGCTGATTCCTCCAGCGGGCCTGATGCTCATCAGCAGTTATTTCATCACAGGTGCTGCACAATCGGGGTGGACGGCATATCCACCCCTCAGCATCACAACGCCGGCCGCTGGTCAGATTATCTGGATCCTGAGTGTTCTTCTTCTGGGTGGAAGTTCAATCTTTGGCGGCATCAATTTCATCGCCACGATTCTCAAGCTTCGCCGTCCGGGCCTGAAGCTGATGCAGCTTCCGATGTATTGCTGGGCGATGCTGGGTACCAGCATTCTTGTGGTTCTATCAACACCAGTGCTGGCGGGAACACTGATCATGCTGAGCTTCGATATTGTTGCTCACACCGGATTTTTCAATCCTGGGCTGGGTGGAAATGTTGTGGTTTACCAGCACCTTTTCTGGTTTTATTCCCACCCAGCGGTTTACATCATGGTGCTACCTGCCTTTGGCTTGGTCAGTGAAATCCTGCCGGTTCACTGCCGCAAACCCCTGTTCGGATACACAACCATGGTGTATTCGATCATGGCCATCGTCGGACTGGGGCTGGTGGTGTGGGCTCACCACATGTTCACAAGTGGCACGCCACCCTGGATGCGCCTCTTCTTCACCATCGCGACGGCCTTCATTGCCGTTCCAACTGGCATCAAGTTCTTCAACTGGCTGGCCACCCTCTGGGGAGGACGGATCAGTCTCAACAGTGCCGTGCTGTTTTCCTGCGGCTTCATCGTGAACTTCGTACTCGGTGGAATCACAGGTGTCGCACTTGCCCAAGTTCCCTTTGACGTTCACGTTCATGACACCTACTTCGTAGTCGCCCATTTCCATTACATCGTCTATGGCGGCTCGGTGTTTGTGATTTTCGCTTCGATCTATCACTGGTACCCCAAAGTCACCGGGCGCATGCTCAATGAGCATCTCGGGCGATTGCACTTCCTGCTCACCTTCGTGGGTTTCAATCTCTGCTTTGCCCCACAGCACTGGCTCGGCCTGAACGGGATGCCCCGTCGGGTTGCCGAATACGACCCGCAGTTCGCACTGGTCAACCAGATCAGCAGCACGGGAGCACTGCTGATGGCCATCAGCACCCTTCCCTTTCTCTGGAATGTGATCGCCAGTGCCTTCAACGGTGCCATCGCAGGCGACAACCCATGGAGAGCCCTCACTCCTGAATGGCTGACGTCATCTCCACCACCGGTTGAGAACTGGAAAGGTGAACCACCACTGGTGACCCATCCCTATGGCTATGGGACCCCCGCCGACGAAATCGATCTCAACTCAGCCAGCGGCAGTGATCTCTGGAGAAGCGGTCAATGACATCACTCACACCCCACGAGCAGCGAATCGATCACACCGACGATCACGCTGCGGAACATCCCGATCACCGCATGTTCGGCCTGGCGACCTTCCTCGTGGCTGACGCCATGACGTTCGCGGGATTCTTTGCCGCCTATCTCACCTTCAAAGCGGTCAATCCTCTGCTGCCCGGTGCGATCTACGAGCTTGAACTGCCGCTGCCGACCCTGAACACCGTTCTCCTGCTGGTCAGCAGTGCAACCTTTCACCGGGCCGGCTTGAACCTGCGCAGAGGCCAGAACGAGCGCTGTCGCCTCTGGCTGATGCTGACCGCACTGCTCGGCTTGGCTTTCCTCGCCAGCCAGATGGTGGAGTACTTCACGCTGCCCTTCGGCCTGACCGACAACCTCTACGCCAGCACCTTCTATGCCCTCACCGGATTCCACGGACTGCACGTGACCCTGGGCACTCTGATGATCCTGATTGTGTGGTGGCAATGCCGCACTCCGTCAGGTCGTATCAGCGCCAGCAATCATTTTCCTCTTGAGGCCGCTGAGCTCTATTGGCATTTCGTGGATGGAATCTGGGTCATTCTGTTTGTGATTCTGTACCTGATCT
>CAJXFG010000081.1 GCA_913052185.1 uncultured Synechococcus sp.
CTGAGCAGGCGCTTCTCAATTCTCAAATAGGTATTTATTTTTGCTAAAGAATTTGATGGACTGATCCGCTGTGATGCTCCGGTCTTTCGCTGGAGGTCTGGGGCAGCTTGGATTCACGGCCTTGGTGGTGGCGTCGAGTGCTCCCTGGCTGCGATGTGATGCGCTCCGCGAGGGGTGGGCTGAGGCTTCTAAGACAATGAACTCTGCGCTCTTGGTTGTCTGCATCCTGTTCAACAATGTCACGACTTGGCGTCTTCATAAGCGCAGCTATGACACCCCAGAGGCAGTCTTCTTCTGGGTATGGCTAGTAATGGGGTAAGAACCAAGAAGGCATGTCTTCCTCGAAAGAACTGAGTCAACGTCTTCATCCCGCAAGGGCAACATTGGCGGCAATTAGTTCCATTGGTATTGCGCTTGGTATGTCGCGCTATGCCTATACACCTCTGATTCCTGCATTGATTCGTGATGGTTGGGTCAGTGTTCCTCAGGCGGGTTTTTTAGGCGGCTCTAATTGCATGGGCTATCTCGCAAGTTGCCTTCTTGCCATGGTTTTGCCCCGATATCTTTCAGTTCGGTTTGTGATTCGCATGTCGTTGATAATTGCGTTTGTGGGTGTTTTGATGTCTTCTTTTGATTTCGGTTTTTATTGGTTGATCCTGGCTCGCTTTGTAGCAGGTTTGTCAGCTGCTCCGTTGATCGTTCTCACTCCATCAGTTCTGGTTACTCAGCTCTCAGAGCGTTGGAAAAAGCTCTGTGCTGGTCTTGCCTTCGCTGGCAATGGCATGTTGATCGTGTTTATTTCATTGACGCTTCCTTTCTTTCTTGGCTTTGATATACAAATCTCATGGTTCTATGAAGCCGCAGTTGTTGCATTTTGCTGCCTTCTTGTCTGGCCTTTGACGTCTCGAGCTTCACCGGAACCACTTGCTCGATCTGATGTTTCTCAGCACCTCAATGGTCGTCAGAGGAAGGTGTTGCTTGGATTGACACTCGCCTATGGATTGGGGGCTATCGCTGTTCAGCCTCCAACTCTTTTTCTGACAGATTATCTGCATCGGGATCTTGGGATACCGGTTTCACAGGCAAGCCAGATCTTTAGCATCCTTGGCCTTGGAACTGCGATTGGGGCAGGTTGCAGCGGCTTGATTGCCGGACTGGTTGGAAGTCGATTCACTCTTCTGCTTGTTTATGTGTCAGGCGTTATCAGTATGTTGCTGGTTCTTTTGTCAACAAAGATTTGGCTGCTCGTTGTGGCGGCAGGATTGGCAGGCTTCTTTTTGATGGGTTTAGTTGCAATCACTTCACAGCGCACCATGGAGGCTGTCGGCCATGTCCAGCATCCGAGGACCTGGGGGAACTTGACTTTCGCATTTGCCCTGGGTCTGTCTCTGGGAAGCAATGGAATGTCTGCATTGCTGCAATCTGGGCAGACCTATCTTGGTTTGTTCAAAATTGCTTTTTGGACATTGTGTGTGGGGCTGTTCCTGACAGCTTCTCTGAGCTGTCGAGCGCTGCCTTCAGACCAAAGATCGAGTTGAATTGGCTGGTGCCTTGTTCATCCATGCGGATTCAGGTGTCTGATGTGATGAATATTGATTCGCCAGTGATGCACTGTTTTTGCTGAAACGTGTCGGATTCGGCTCTTTGATGGCGTGGCTTTCTTGGTGTTCTCGCTGGTGATTGGCTTTCCGCCGAAGAGGCCTTCTTGCCGTTGTCAATTCGAAGAGGGCCCTTTTTGAAGGGTCTGAATCACGGCTGGATCCGGATACTCGGGCTTCCGGCCTCTGGGCGGAATGGAGAAGCGTTGCTGAACGACCTCGATGGGGGCGGCGCAGTGGTCCCAGGGATCGATACCAGCGAGAGCTCTGTGCGAGGTTTTTCCGTGCAGCCGGGCCATGGTCATCCTTCCGGCAGCCCCGCATGGCCGTGACAGTTGTGCAGATCCGGCGAGATCTGGCGACCTGGATGAATGGACATTGCATCCTGCGAACGATGCGATCACAGTCAATCGCTCTGGAGACGCATGATTGCTCTGGATTGGACGATTGTGAACCGGAAAGATCAGCTGTGAAGCGCCCTCGCGATCGACCCACAAAAACCTGCCCTGTCTGCGGAAGGCCGTTTCAGTGGCGCAAGAAATGGAAAGACGTCTGGGACGACGTTCGCTACTGCTCTGAACGCTGCAGGCGTCAAAAAAAATCCCCGATCAGCGATCGGGGAACCTGAAGCCGGTGCTTGAAGCCCCATCACCCGGCCGACTCCATCAATAGGTCTGGTGTGTGGCTTCATGCAACCCCCAGATCTGGTGCCACGGCGGCGGTTTGTCGTGATGCTGACTGCTCTGCAGGCGGCCGTCCGGAGCGCGCGCACCCGTGCCACCACATCTGGCGTGGACGCTTCAGCCGTCGTCCGATCAACGCAATTTCTCATGCCGTGCCTGAGGCCGCGAGCCGTTCTTTAGGGTGTCAGCTGCGGTGTTGCGCAACGGTGGCAGGGGTTTGTTGAAGCGAGGTCTTCCCAGTGCAGCTGTCTGGGTCGGTCTCCTCTGCATCACGGTTGCCTGCAGCAGTCCGACAAGGTTGAGCCCATCGTCAGGGGGCTGGCGTTCGCAGGACAGCCGTCCCAAGGTGCTGACCACATTCACGATCCTTGCCGATATGGCCCGCAATGTGGCGGGCGAACGGCTGCAGGTGGAGTCCATCACCAAGCCTGGGGCGGAGATTCATGGTTATGAATTCACGCCCAGCGACATTGAGCGGGCTGCCGGAGCTGATCTGATTGTTGAAAACGGCCTCGGTCTGGAGCTCTGGGCCAGGCGGTTCACGCAGGCGGCGGGCGATGTGCCCACCGTGACCCTGACGGACGGGGTTGAACCGATGCTGATCGGGGAGGACGCCTATGCCGGAAAACCCAACCCCCATGCCTGGATGTCTCCACAGGCTGCCCAGATCTACGTCGACCGGCTGGTCGAGGCCTTTTCAGCGCTTGATCCTCAGGGCGCGAAGGAGTACGAGGCCAATGGCAAGGCCTACAAAGCTCAGCTGCAGCAACTCGACGCCGAACTCCGCGATTCACTGCAGGCTCTGCCTCCAGGTCAGCGCCTGTTGGTGACCTGTGAAGGAGCTTTCAGTTATCTGGCGCGTGACTATGGCCTTGAGGAGGCCTATCTGTGGCCTGTGAACGCCGAAAGCCAGATCTCACCACGTCGCATGGGCCGGCTGATTGAACGGGTGAAGCGGGATCGGGTTCCAGCGGTGTTCTGTGAAACCACCGTCAGCGACAAAGCACAGCGCGAGGTGGCCAGGGCTGCAGGCGCTCGTTTCGGCGGCAGCTTTTACGTCGACTCCTTATCGGATAGCAACGGTCCTGCCGCAACTCTTCTGGATCTGCAGCGGCACAATGTGAAACTCATTCGAGCAGGGCTGAGTTCCTCCGCCGATCCAATGCCATGACGATTCGGATCGCAGCTGAGCAGCTCTGCGTCGATTACAACGGCTCCGTCGCGCTTTACGACGCTTCGCTGACACTGCCTGCCGGCTGCATCTGCGGAATGGTGGGGATGAATGGAGCCGGCAAGTCCACACTGTTCAAGGCACTGACCGGTTTTGTGCGTCCCTCACGCGGGCGGATCCGCATCAACGGGCTGAAGGTGGCTGAGGCCCAGCGTGAGCAGGCTGTGGCCTACGTGCCGCAAAGCGAGGGCATCGATTGCGACTTCCCAGTCTCTGTCTGGGATGTGGTGATGATGGGCCGTTATGGATCGATGAACTTGCTGCGGATTCCCCGTCAGTCCGACCGCTTGGCTGTGCGCAATGCTCTCGAGCGGGTCGAACTGCTGGATCTGAGAGACCGTCCTCTCTCCGCTCTGTCAGGGGGTCAGCGCAAACGGGCTTTTCTGGCCAGGGCCATCGCCCAGCGAGCATCGGTGCTCCTGCTGGATGAGCCCTTCAACGGAGTTGATGTGCGCACCGAGAAGCTGATGGCGGAACTGTTTCTGCAGTTGCGCAGTCAGGCCTGCACAATCCTGATTTCCACCCACGATCTCAGTCATGTCCGCGATTTCTGCGATCTGGTGGTGCTGATCAACAAAACGGTGTTGGCCTACGGAGAAACCTCGGAGGTGTTCACGCCAGAGAACCTGTCGCAGGCGTTCGGTGGTCTGCCCCCTGACGTGCTGCGGGGGCAGACCCAGTGAGCGTTGTTGCGCTGCTGCTGGAACCTCTGCGCCATGACTTCATGGTGCGTGCACTGCTGATCAGTGCGCTTGTCGGTGGTGTCTGCGGGCTGCTCTCCTGCTACATGACCTTGAAGGGATGGGCCCTGATGGGTGATGCGGTATCCCATGCCGTTCTGCCCGGTGTGGTGCTGGCCTACGCCCTTGGGTTGCCGTTTTCCCTGGGTGCCTTTGTGTTCGGTGTTGGATCGGTGGCCACCATCGGTTTCGTGAAGCAGAAGTCGCGCATCAAAGAAGACACGGTGATCGGCCTGGTGTTCACCGGTTTCTTCGCACTCGGCCTGGTTCTGGTGTCCAAGACCCGCAGCAACATTGATCTCACTCAGATTCTGTTCGGGAACGTGCTGGGGATCTCTGCTGCTGATATCCAGCAGACCTGGATGATCTGTCTGGTTGTTGTGGCGCTGTTGCTGCTGTTCCGCCGCGATCTGCTCCTGTTTTGTTTCGATCCCACTCATGCCCGTTCGATCGGCATCAACACCGGCCTGCTGCATTACCTGCTGTTGTCGGTGCTCTCGCTTGCCGCCGTCGCCGGGCTGCAAACGGTGGGCATCATTCTTGTGGTGGCCATGCTGGTGACGCCCGGTGCCACGGCCTACCTGCTCACGGATCGCTTCGATCGCATGACCTGGCTGGCGATCGGCAGCAGTGTGCTCTCCAGCCTTCTGGGTGTCTACCTCAGTTACTGGACCGACAGCTCCACGGCCGGTTGCATTGTGCTGGTGCAGACCGGTCTGTTCCTGATGGCATTCCTGCTGGCACCGCGTCACGGGATTCTCTGTCGTCGGTCGTCCTGAGGTTCGGCCCCGATCGTGTGCACATCAATGTGCTCTGGCTAAGCAGCACTTAGTGACGACACTTTTCATGACTTTGTTGCGACGTTCATCAGTTGCCGCTGCCGCTGTTGCGGTCTCATCCCTTGTTTGTGCGCAGACTCAGGCCAAGCCTGCGGTTCAGGTGTTCAACACCGCAATCACTGAAGCTGAAGTCAATCAACTCCAGGAAGGTTGGTGCGATGCCGTGCTTGCCATCAGTGCCGCTTATCAGAACGGTGGCTATGACGCGGCCAAAGCCAAGGCTGCTGCCGTGATCGATTCGGCGTACGCCTTCAACTACGGACCGGTTGCGTTCAAGCCCACGTATGCCTCAGGACCAGACACGTTCCGCACAACCCGGGATGGGGCTCTGGCTTACTTCGTGGGCCCTGACCCTTCCATCCCCCTCTTCCGTGACAAGAAGCTGGGATTCGCCACCTATCGCCATTGGGTCAAGTGCGAGATCAAAGACGAAGTGGTGCAGCTTTTGGGTAACACTGCAAACACCATGGGTCAGGTGATCCTCACCGACTCCAACGGGCAGACCGCGGAGCCTGAGAAAACCTGGACCTTCCTGCGTGAAATGGATGGCTCGGTTCGCATCGTGCTGCATCACTCCTCAGCACCATTTGATGCCCGCTAGTTCGTAAAGGGGGGCAGCAATGGCTTCTCTGATGTTGGAGAATGGGACAAACAACTGCGTTGTCCAGCCTGATGCTCCTCTCCAACCGATCCGTCGTTCGGGGTTCCATGGCCGCACTGGCCGCACTCACTCTCGTGGGAGCACAATCGGCCGGGGCCCACCATGTTCCTGGCGACGACCACACCGGCACCCTCCTGTCAGGTGAGCCCACCACGACCGCCCAGGGCAAGAAAACCATGTTCAGCACCCAGGCTGAGGCCGAAGCTGCTGCTCCGGGATTCAACTGCGAGGGCGCTCACAAGATGGGCAATCAGTGGATGCCCTGTTCAGCACACGGCCACAGCGCCCACTGAACTGATCCGTCGCCTCAGACCTTCAAAGCAGTGAAGGCCTGAGGCGACTGGGCCGATAGCTCAGAAGGAACGTCTGATCATCGGGGCGAACGGCAGTGATGCAGTCGTCGCCTGTATTCCAGATCCAGATCTGTTGTCTGCTTTGATCACCATGGTCCATGGTGGTGCTGACTGGTGCTCCGTAGCGGGTCCTGAGACCCGCCAACACCTCTGTCATCGCATCCCCCGGCAGGCTGTAGACCAGTTGATCCAGGCCTTTGCGGCCGAAACGCAGATCAAGTTGATTCACGGGGAGGTCCCCGATGTGCAGTTGGCTGACGCGATAAACAGCCGACGACTCGTCTGAGGCTGAGCGCGAACTTCCCAGGGACACGTCCAGACGGTTTTCAACCGTGCTGCTGTCCATTCCCCACTGCAATCCGGGAATGCACGCCATTGCCTGTCCAGGTGACCAGACAACGATGACTGCAATCAGCAAACTCAGCAGCCAGCCCAGTGAGAGTCGCAGCATCAGTGGTCAGTCGACGTCTCCGTTGAAACGTTAGGGGTGATGGCGGAGAGTGTCTGGTTTTTCCTTCACTGCGCAGTCGCGGAGATGTCGACATTGCAGACGATGATCCCTACGTTATTCAGCACACCGACCACGGTTGCGGCCGAAGTGCCCTGGGCTGAATGACGCGTCTGGCAACGGCTTGGGCCATTTTTCAGGGCCTGCTGATTGAGGCCATGCCATTCCTGTTGCTGGGTGTCACCATTGCCGGCCTTGCCCGCTGGCTGGTTCCCCAGTCGGCCTGGGTTCGCCGTCTTCCCCGTCACCCCTTGCTGGCGCCCATCGTCGGAGCCTTGCTCGGTTTTGCTCTGCCGGCCTGTGAATGCGGCAATGTGCCGGTGGCCCGACGCCTCCTGGCCAGTGGAGCTCCGCTCGGCACGGGCTTTGGATTTCTGTTTGCGGCTCCGGTTCTCAATCCCATTGTTCTGGCGAGCACCTGGGCAGCGTTCCCCGACAAGACCTGGTTGCTGTGGGCCAGGCCAGCAGGGGCTTTTGCCATCGCGCTCGCCCTCAGTGCCCTGCTGGGGCTGATTCCTGAATCCCGACTGCTTCAGGGCGCGCTGCTGGAGGAGCGCCGGCTCAGTCAGCCGCTCTCCAGTCTTGGCTTGCTGGAGCGTCGTACCGGATTGCTCGGGGCAGTCCCGGTCAAGCCCGAACCCCAGCCGGAATCAATGGCTCCGTCGCGGCGTGATCTTCTGTCCCACAGCACCCGCGAATTCCTCAGCCTGCTCACCTTGCTGGTGCTTGGCAGCGCTCTGGCAGCGGTGGTCCAGACCTGGCTGCCGCGCAGCTGGCTGCTGGCGCTGGGAAGTGCGCCCACCCTCTCGGTCATGGCACTGATGCTGCTGGCGCTGGTGGTGTCGGTGTGTTCGAGTGTGGATGCTTT
>CAJXFG010000082.1 GCA_913052185.1 uncultured Synechococcus sp.
CAGGGTTCTGTTTCGATCGCTTTGAACCGGTCGACTTCTACACGGCGCTGGTGCGTGCCTGGGAGGCCTACCGCCATCAGGACAGCTGGAAACAGCTCCAGCTGCGTGGCATGCGTGAGGACTACAGCTGGGCACGCTCAGCCCTCGAGTACGACCAGATGTACCGGGACGTGTCCGGTCTGAAGGAACCCGGACCGGATGCTGCAGCGGTTGAACGCTTCTCCCAGGGGCAGGAGGCGGATCCATCACGCCAGGGAGCCGATGATCTGCAAACCGATCACGCCGAGCAAGCTGACAGCCGTGGCCGTGGCAGCCGCAACCCTCTGGCCCGTTTGCTGCGTCAGTCGCGCTCGTGAACCAGCGTCAACGGCGTCAGGACAGGCCATGATGGAGTGGAGCCAGGACATCTCAGATCAGCGGGTCTGGGATGTTCTGCCCGACGCTTGAGTGATGCAGGATCAGGACGCGAGGGATCAACGGTCACTGCCGGCTCCTTATCAGAGCCCATGGGAGGCGTTGCGCCAGGATCTGCCTGCGGCCGCCGCTGATCTGCGCCTGCGTGTGCAGGAACTCTGGCGCCGCAACCGTGAGGGTGATCTCTCCACGCCGGGCTTCTGGCCCCAGGATCTGGCGCCCCTCTTCTGGCCTGTGCTGCTGGTCGCTTTGTTGCTGGTGCTCATCCTTGGTGGCATCCAGCTGCGCGCAGCATTGGAGGGCGTGGAGGATGACTCCGTGCCGGTGGTTGAACGGATGCGCACGACTCCGCTGCCCGAGGCTCGACCGCTGATGTCAGAGCCCGAACCCCTACCGGATCCCGCTGATGCCGCAGCGACGTCTCCTCCACAAGCGCCGGCTCCGCCAGTCCAGCCCGAACCGGTCCCCCTGTCACCGGTCCAGCCGGAGCTCCCGGTTCTTCAGGTGGATCCCTTGCTGACGTTGCTGGAGCAGGTGGACGCTGAGGGTGCAGGCAAGTCGGGCCTGCTGCTGTCGGCACGTCCTGTTCCAGCTGATAATGCCGCGGTGCTGGTGGTGGACGCTGCCCTTTGGTCTGAGATGCCACAGGGGCTCAGGCGCGAGCGAGCGGACGGCTGGTGGCACACGTTGCAGGATCAGGGCTATGACGCCATCACCCTCGAAGATGTCGATCAGCATCTGCTGGCGAGGCCGGCCAGGGTCGGTGGCGGCATGATCATGTTCGATCCGTTGCCTTCCCCATGACGCTGCAGCTCGCTCAGCTCGTGCAGCTCTGGGGGGATCCCGAAAGGTGTGCGGGAACGCCCCCGGATCTGCAGGTCGAGCTGGGCCCTGTCTGCACGGACAGTCGTCAGTTGCAGCCCGGTGCGTTCTTCATTCCTCTGCGCGGGGAACGGTTTGATGGCCATGGCTTTCTGAACCAGGCCGCTGCGCTTGGTGCGCAAGCTGCTGTTGTCGCCACGGACTGGAGCCAACCCCTGCCACCCGGTCTGCTGCACTGGCGGGTGGAGGACACCCTCTGGGCCTATCAGCAGCTGGCCACACTGCACAGGCGTCAGCTGAAGGCCGGTGTTGTGGCGGTGACCGGTTCAGCCGGCAAGACCACCACACGAGAGCTGATCCGAGCTGCCCTGGCGCCACTCGGCGACGTTCAGGCGACGGTCAGCAACAACAACAACGACATCGGAGTGCCGCTCACCCTGATGGGTGCACACCGAGGCCATGCTGCCGTGGTGGTGGAAATGGGCATGCGTGGCCTGGGTGAGATTGAACGTCTCTCCCGTTGCGCCGAACCGACGATTGCTGTGATCACCAATATCGGTACGGCACACATCGGTCGGCTGGGCAGTCGGGCGGCCATCGCCACCGCCAAGTGCGAAATCACAGCGGCTCTGGATCCCCAGGGTGTGGTGGTGATTCCTGCCGGTGATGCTCTGCTGGAGGACGCCCTGTCACGCTGCTGGAGCGGCCGCATCCAGCGGGTTGCCCTGGAGGGCGACATCCCAGCTGATGGTGCTGACGTTTCGGGCTTGCCCGCAGCGGATCCTGCGGCGGCGGATCTGGTCGGGGTGTATGACCCGCAGCAGGGTGTGCTCAGCCTTGAGGGTCTGCGCTTCTCCTGTCCGCTGGAAGGTCGCCATAACGCCCGCAACCTGATGCTGGCCCTGGCGGTGGCAGCCGAACTCGGCGTTCCCCTGGCTGATCTCCAGGCCATGCGGGTGGATGTTCCCGGTGGTCGAAATCGCCGTATCAGCATCGGCGCACTCACCCTTCTTGATGAGACCTACAACGCCTCGCCGGAAGCTGTGCTCGCCGCCCTGGATCTTCTGGCCCAGCAGCCCGGTCGACGGTTCGCCGTGCTCGGCACCATGCTTGAGCTCGGTTCCAGCAGCATCGCGCTGCATCAGGCTGTCGTCGCCAGAGCCGTCGAACTCGGGCTTGATGGGTTGGTGGCTGTGGCCTCCGGTGATGAGGCCGTTGCCATGGAGGGAGCGGCTTCGCCTCTGGCGCGCTTTGCGCTGGTGGAGTCACCTGAACAAGCTGCGCAGACGCTGAACGCCTGGCTGCAGCCAGGCGACACTCTGTTGCTCAAGGCCAGCCGCGGAGTGGCTCTTGAACGACTGATTCCCTTGCTGAAGGAGCCCTGAAGCGCTGCGCTCAGGCTGCCTTCAACGCTCTCTGCGGTTCCTCGCAGCGAATCAGATCGATCGCATGGGGATGGTCGCGGATGTAGGGAACCGCCTCCATGGCCAGCACTCTGGCTTCGAATGCATCACCGGCGTAGTAACAGGCTTCGATCCTCTGGCTGCTGGCGTCGCGGTAACGCACCGTATAGCGCTTGTGATCGTTCATGGATCCAGGGATGGATGCACCCAACGTCACGCATGATCCGCGTCAGGTCATCATCAACACCTGAAGATAATCGGGGGATTCGCATCACTTTGCCTGGCCGATCTGGCCAGGCCCCAATCGCTTCAACTGTTCAATCGGCGGATGCAACCGTTGGTCTGCATTGATCAGGTTGCGGCAATTCGATCGGATTCATCGTGACTTCATTCCATCCGTCATCCTCACGATTCGAGATCAGGGGAATCAGTCGGATCCGCAGAGGACTGCCCTCGCTGATGTCGATCCGCAGGGCGCTGTAGGCCTTGCCGCCGTTGCAGTCAGCCCAGCTTCGGCCGACATAGAGATCACTGCTGGCAATCACGCGCTCGTCTCCTTGGCCCGACGCTTCGCTGAGGTGTGGCCCCTGGCCGCGCTGATCGCGAAGGCTGTAGCCGCTGCCGCCGCAGACCACCCAGTTGCTGAAGGAATCGCCGTGGCCGGTGTCATGCGTGCGCAACACCTCAAGACAGTGCGCATGGCCGCTGAGCACAAGATCGACCGTTCTCAGGCTCCGGCTTTGATGGCCCAGAGCAGTGTTCACATCATCCAGAACAGTGCGCAGTCGCTGCCGGATGGCCAGCGTGTCGGCCTGAGACCATTTGGTTCGCTCCGTCACGTAGGGAGGGTGATGCAGTGTCAGGATCCGGCCACGGGCAGTTGGATCCACGTGGGATGCGATCAGCCCGTCGCGCAGCCATCGCAGTTGCTCAGCATCCACAGCGCTGTGGTGCTGAAGCCTCCTTTGCAGATCCAGCCGCTCCTCCTGCAGGGTCTCGAGGTCATCCATCAAGCCATCGCGTTGTTGTTCGTCGCGCGCCTTCAGCGACAGGGCCTTGAGACAGCGTGTCTGTTCTTCATCCAGGGATTTGAGCTGTTGTCGCAGCTGCGCTCGATCATCGCGACTGCTCACCGGAGCAATCAGGGTGTTGGAGTCCAGTGCGAAGACGTCTACTCCGGCATGGCGAAACCGGTAGTAGCGGTTGGGAATCCTGGAGTGGATGTTGGGCCTGTACTGCAGGCAGCGATGACCATCCCATTCGGCCGCGTAATGCCGGTCCAGATAGTCACCCAGCTGACTGCTGGGCACATCGGATAACACGTCCATGAAAGCGTGGGCAAAGCAGCCCCCCTGATCGGAGCCGCGCCAACCGGTGTCGACGTCATGAAACCACTGCAGATGCCGTCGCAGCGGCAGGGTCAATCCAGCGAGCGCCGACATGATCGGCGCGAGATCGTAATAGTCGTGGTTGCCGAGCACCGGCAGGAACGGCTGGTTGAACAGCAGTTTCTGAGGGCTGAGGCTTTCCCACTGTTCTCCGCCGGTGAGCCATTCCCGGTAGGGGCGGATGAAGTTGTTGCGGTACTGGGCCGCCGCACCCACCAGGTAGACCACATCGCCCGTGTGCAAGAGAAACGCTGCCCGGCTCTTGTGCGGGAGCAATCGTTCAGCGATGTGACGTGGTGGGCTGTGACGTCGATGCCGACCTGTGCCGCTGTCGCCGAGAACCAGAAAGTGAAAAGCGGCGTGCTCGGCGTTGCTCAGGCCTGGCTGCTCGAGCACCAGACGCGTCTGGTCGATCGTTCTGGCGCGGATCGCCGGATGTTGCCAGCGGACACGATGCGCCATGCGCATCATCTTGCGCTCGATCGGCGGGTCGCTGGCGAGATTCAAGGGCTGAGACGGATCGGTGCCACGACCTTCAGCGCATCGGGGATCACCGACACGGTCATGTGGTCGGTCTCCTCGATCTCACCATCAATCACCATCGTCTGCGGTTTCGGCAGGGTCACGCTCAGTTGATGCGTGCGTACGCAGAAGATATCGGCATTGTTGGCGCTGTTCTTGAGCACCGCCGATTTCGCCAGGCTCGACAGCACCGAGAATCCGCCCATCCGCCCCCGTGGTGAAGCGATGATCACCTCCAGCTGGCCGTCATCGGGAATCACCTGGCCGAATCCCTGGGCCATCACCGATGTGGCCGGTGCGGCGTTGGCCACGGTGATGGCGCTGGCATGCACTTCCGTTGCTTCGCCGTTGATCGTCAATTCGGCGTCGAAGGGTTGCTGTTCCACCAGTTGTCTGGCTCCAGAGAAGATGTAGGCCATCGGCCCCAGCATGTTTTTCAGTTCACGGCTGGCTTTGTTCACCATGCCGGCCTCGAAGCCAAGGCCTGCCAGCAGGATCATCGGTCTGTCATTGCAGAGCGCCACATCCACCAGGCGGGTGTTGCCGAGAATCAGATTGGTGCAGGCGGCTCTGACGGACGTTGGAATGCCAAGTGCCACGGAAAAGGCATTGGCTGTTCCACGCGGAATGATGCCCAGAGGAATGTCCGTGCCCCGCAAGGCACTGGCCACGGCGCCCACGGTGCCGTCTCCTCCTGAGGCGATGATCAGCGATTCGCCCTCCCCCTCTTTCCCGAAGGCCTCGATCTCCTTGATCAGTTCACGGGCCTGCTCACCTGGATCCAGGCCGCGCTTGGTCATCCATACCTGGAGCATGATCTGCGGCTCCAGATAGTTGCGGATCTCGGCCAGCTCGGCGTCGGGATCGCCCTGCCCTGCGACCGGGTTGAAGATCAGATAGCCCCGGCGACTGCCCTTGATGCCGCGCACGAGTGCCGACGCGGTGGCGGGATTGAGGGCAATCGGCAGGTTGTTGAGCAGCGCAGCGCGCAGGAGGGGCTCGGAGAGCACATCGCCCGCCCGTTCAGCCCCAGGTGCCGGGAAATGGATCAGGCCGCTGACATCCCCCTGGAGAATCGTCGCGGCCAGCTCGATGTCGCCTCCTTCGGCGATGGCCCGCGTCGACGTGACAGCAAGATTGTCGAGGCTGCCGCCGTGGCTCATCCCCTCGAGCACATCCTCGGCGATCAGCAGATCGAAGCCTCGGAGCAGTTCACTGTTGTTGCCGACCCAGGACCGCAGCGCCGAACAGACGGGCAGGTCGGCATTGAGAACAATCTTCGACGGCATCGATGCTCAGCGGAGAGGTCGGGCGTCCGGAACTGGAGTGGCTGTGGAGTTGTGAGCACCATCCATCCCTGACGGTCTGTCGGGTACGACTGATGGCAAGCGCGCCATCAAGGTCTCCCTTGGTGATAGTGGTTCCGTCGTTGACCGTCAGCTCATGCCTGAGGCCGACAGATCCCGATAGTGCTGAGTTTGCTGTTCGGCCGAGTGGACTTTGCGCTTCAGCAGTGTTAACGACTCGCAAGGGTGCCTGAACAGAACCATCGTCCTACGGCTTCGACCCAGCCCAGTTCTCCTTGACCATTTGCTTGGCCCGGCCGATGGCCAGTGCTCCATCGACAACATTCTTGGTGAGTGTGGAACCCGCAGCCACCGTGACATCGCTGCCAAGGGTGATCGGTGCCACCAGCACTGAATTGGCACCTGTTTTGCTGCCGTCGCCGATCACGGTGCGATGTTTGTTCACGCCGTCGTAGTTGGCCGTGATCGTGCCGGCCCCGACGTTCACATTCACACCGAGCTCGGCATCACCGATGTAGCTCAGGTGGTTCACCTTGCTGCCGCTGGCAATGGTGCTTTTCTTCACCTCAACGAAATTGCCGATCTTGCAGTCATCGCCGATTGCTGCCGCCGGACGCAGGTGGGCAAACGGTCCGACCGTTGTGTTGCTTCCCACCTCGGCCTTGTTGATCACCGAGTGCACCACGCTGACGCCCTCTCCAAGCACCGCATCTTCAAGCAGGCTGCCCGGACCCAGGCGACAGTTGTCGCCGATTCGGCACTCGCCACGCAGGTGTGTCTGCGGTTCGATCACCACATCGCGGCCGAACTCGCAGGTTTCGCTGAGGGTGCAGCTGGCCGGGTCGATGAAGGTGACTCCCTGGTCCATCCAGTGCTCTTTCAGTCGTTGCTGCAGGAGGGCTTCGCACTGAGCCAGCTGACGCCGGTTGTTGATGCCGTTCACTTCATCCGAATCCTGCACCTCCAGGTGCATGGCCCGCTCAAGCATTCCGACGGTGTCGGTGAGGTACAGCTCGCCCTGATCGTTGTCGGTGCTCAGCGACGGGAGCACGGCTGCGAGCTTGCGCCAGTTGAAGCAGTAGATGCCTGCATTGGTGAGGTTGTTGGCCCGTTGCTCATCACTGCAGTCGCGATGTTCAACGATGGCACTCACCCGGCCTTCGGCATTGGCAAAGACTCGTCCATAGCCGGTCGGATCGGCCAGGCGTGCTGTCAGCAGCGTGACATCGGCACCACTGCTTCGGTGGCTGGACACCAATTGATCGATGGTTTCCGCCCGCAGCAGGGGGACGTCTCCATTGAGAACCAGCAGCTCACCTTCAAAATCCTGCAAAGGGCTCAGCAGTTGCTGCACGGCATGACCGGTGCCGTTCTGGGGATCCTGCAAAACGAATTCGAGCCCATCAATGTGGCTCAACTGCTGTTCAACACGACCGGCCTGATGGCCCACGATCAGAATCCGTCGCTCGGGCCGCAGATTGCCTGCACTGGCCAGAACCCTTTCCACCAGGGTGGCGCCCGCAAGAGGCTGCAGCACCTTGGGCAGAGCACTCTTCATGCGGGTGCCTTTGCCTGCAGCCAGAACAGCGACGGCGAGCATGA
>CAJXFG010000083.1 GCA_913052185.1 uncultured Synechococcus sp.
AGCAGCTCGACCTCAAGCCCCATCCCCACCTTCGCCGTTGCTGGGCACTTCAGGAAGGCTGGGCAGAGCAGCGTCTCAACCCCTGAGCGTCCAAAACGCCAGCCCTCCGCCTCTGCCCCGCGCGGCCATCCATCCCTCTTGGCTGCGGTTGATCAGGGCAAAAAAGGGTTCCCGACCGTTTTCCGGTGCCGGCAACGCCCTCTTCAGCAATGTGAAGCGGCCCAGCAGCAGTTCCACCTGCTCAAACCGGAATTTCAGCAGTGGTTGGCGGCCGTTCAGTTCGCCCGGGCCTGTGAACTGGAGGGTGAGACCTGCAAGGCTCACGGCGTTGCGCAGTTGAAGTCCATCGGCTGACTCCCCGCTGATGTCGAGGCAGGCACCGAGGCTGCGCAGCAGCCAGCCATTGAGAGCGTTGGCTTCGGTTTGTCCCTTGGGCCAGATGGTGTTCAACTGCCAGCACCCCACCAGATCGCTGGCGGTCAGTCCGGAACCGGAACGTCGAGCCTTCTTCTCAAGATCCAGTAATGCGCTGTGATCGATGTCCACGGTTCAATCGTGCTGCGGTGATGTTGTTGCCTTGCTCCGAGGATGTCATGAAGAACCCATGTGACTCAGAGTTCTGATGCATCCAATCTGATGCATGCAAAAAAAGGATCATCCCATTGGGATGATCCTTGCTGCCGGGTGTGATCGCTTGTGGATCAATCAGGCCAGGAACTGGTCATTGGTGTAGAAGCTTGCCAATTCATAGTTCTCATCAAGAGCATGGGAACGGCGAACAGCGGCTTCTGCATTCACCAAGCCATGGCCAAAGGTATTGTCGCGACCAAAATCTCCAAGATCCATTGCACTATGGGTCAAAAGATCGCGCACTTCGCTGCCTGAGAGGGAAGTGTTCTCAGACCAAACCAGAGCAGCAACACCAGCCACATTTGGGTTGGCACAAGACGTGCCGCCAAAGTCGGTAATGTCACCATCACCATTAATGGAAGGACTATCTGTTGGGGCAACCAGGGTTAAATTTGCTCCGGCATTGGAATAGTCAGCAAGCTCATGATTGTCGTAGTTCGTGATTCCATCGACATCATTAATGGCTCCGCTGTGCTTTAAAGCGCCAATGCTTGCGACGTTGCCATTCGTCGTTTCGGCTTGGGCAATCCCTGAGACGCTTGTTTTGTTGCCAAAATTGCCAGCGGCCATTGCGAAGAATCCATAGTCTTCTGTCTCGTCAATAGCAGTTTGCATTTCTGCTTGGGTAGACCCGTTTGTCCACCAATTGCCCTGGATCCCTCCTTGAAAAACCAGACGTTGATCGCTTTCCCGGTCAGCTTTTGCTCCTTCAATTGCGTCATAAAGCTGTGTTCCAGAGTCGTAGACGTTGTAGGCCCACAGTTCACTGCCCGGGGCAATTCCAGCCAAGTTCTGGCTGTCGTGCTTGGCTGACATCACACTCATGGCTTGGTGTCCATGGTGTCTTAGGTTTCTGTTGTTTTTAGCAGTTTTATTATTGACGTGGCTGATTTCATCGTGAATATCTGATGCATTGCCTGCAATATCGCCAATGCCATTGTCTAAAGAAACCAAGACAACATCACTCGAACCTCGGTTGAAGCGCCAGGCTCCAGAGACATCCATGGCTTGAAGATTCCATTGATCTTTGGTTGAGTTACTCATGTTGGCGCGGACACGGATGTCGCCGTCTTCGCAGGAGATCTTTTCAATGCCTTGCAGATACAGCTCGTCTCCATTGTTGAGATTAAGGACATCAAAGACGGTGCCACCGTAAAATGCTTGTTCGCCAAGTGCTGCACCACCGGCTGCAGATTCACCCAGTTGGTTGACAGAACTGCCGTTGAATTCAAGGATGTCACTTTTTTGGATTCCATCCAGAACGAGCGTGTCTGTGCCGCCACGGCCGCGATAGATTCTGCCGGAGTCGTAGGAATCGCCTAGGAATCCGCTGGTGTAGTTTTGATAGGTAAATGTGTTGGCTGTGACATCACCCTGATAGCCACTGCCTAAATCGAGGGCATCAATCATGGTGATATTTTCGTTGAAGTCTTCGAGGTTGACGCTGAGTCCGTTGGTGTAGGTCGCATCAATATCGACATCAATATTCCATGTACTGCGTCGGTCAAATAAGTTGTCAGATGCTTCTAGCTGATCCTTGAGGTTCACATAGAAGCTGCCTTGATCAAGGTTCAGAGTGGTGCTGCCAAGATCGACAACTTCGCCAGTGGATGATTTGGTGGCAGAAACTGTTGCCGATACCCAGCCAGGTAGGTTGAATTCCATGCCCCAGAGATTGAATTCAGGGGCGTGGGTGTTTTTGAGACTGCTGAGGTAGTTCTTGTTGTAGCTGATTTCCAGCGCACCATCTTCAAAGACTTCCTTCTTGGATGCGTCACCTGATGCGTCAAAGATTCGCATTGATCCGAACAATCCCCCGATGTTCAGGTCACGACCAAAGTTGTGTTGCCAGTTGAAGTAATTTGGCTGGGGGTTGGCTCGCCTCAATGCACTTGCTGCTATTGCATTGTTCGACTCGTTTCCCCAAGCAAAATGATCAACAATGGTTCCTCTGTCGATGCCAGTGGCCAGTTCTGCCTCTGTTTCGGTTTCTGTTCCATTGGCTTTGCTGCGCATGAAGAAATGGCGCTTGAATGCATCTTGCTGCTCTTGGCTGTCTTCTTTCCCAAAGCCTTGACGCAAGGACCTAGAGGCCTTGCTTGACTTCATGAAGCCATCGTCATTACTGCCTTTGATCTCGACGGTATCCCTTGCAAATCCGAAGTGTTTGAGTGATCTGGACCATGTTTTTCCTTCTCTTGTGTGGGTGTTCCCAGCGTTCGACCACCGTGTTGCACCGCTTTCAAAGCCGTCTTCAGCATCAAAGCGTGTGCTGACTCTGGTCTGTCGTTGTGAATCAAACTGGTTGGACTTCTGGTCGAATTGTTCGCCACGAATGCTGTCCAGGCTTTCCGCTTTGCTGAATCGGTTTGTGCTGAAGCGAAGTCTTCTCGTGCCCTGAAACTTGGATTGAAATCTATTCAGGAAAAACCGGTTGGTGTTGAACATGGGAGTGGTGTGAGGTGGAGTTGGATCTCCTGCACCATCACCATCATTCGATCATTAAATTGATGCGTTGATTGGCATCAAGTTCGGCTGTGATGTTGCTCACTTGGCAGCTCAGCTCTGAATCCAGGTGTCGACCACGCGCTCACGCGTCGAGCATTCGTCTCAGCTGAACCTGCGTCCCCCTTGGCTTGCTGGCACGCCAGCATGAGTTCGGTTGTTTGTTGCCGCACCCATGGCTGAACCCGCAGTGTCTGAGCAGGCACTCAGCTGGTCTGCATTGGATGCCCTTGCTCCGCCTGCTGCCGAGCGGATCGAGGGTCCGGCCAATGCTCAGGCCACGTTGCGTCTGTTCGGTCAGCCGGAGGCCTCGGTTCGGGTCACGTTGTTCCGTGATCACCACGCCTGGTGTCCTTATTGCCAGAAAGTCTGGCTCTGGCTGGAGTTTCGTCGGATCCCCTATCGGATTCGCAAGGTGACCATGCGCTGCTATGGCCCGAAGGAGCCCTGGTTCACATCGCTTGTACCTTCCGGGATGTTGCCGGCTCTCGAGCTTGATGGGCGGCTGATCACTGAGAGCGATCGCATCCTGGAGTCTCTGGAACGGGCTTTTGGTGCCGTTGGGGCGCCCATGACCGATCGCAGGGTGCGCCGTCTGCGTGATCTGGAGCGTCTCCTGTTCAGAGCCTGGTGCGTCTGGTTGTGCACGCCTGGTCTTGGCGAGCGACAGGAACGTCAGGCCCGAGATCAGTTTCAGCAGGTGGCCCGTCAGATGGAGAAGGAGCTCGCCAGCGCAGGTGGCCGCTGGCTGGATCCCGATGCACCTGATGGTGCGTCCCCCGGGACAGCCGATCTGGTGTTCATTCCCTATGTGGAGCGGATGAATGCCTCACTCGCTTACTTCAAGGGTTTTGCGATGCGCGTCGAACATCCCGGCATCGATCGCTGGCTCACTTCACTGGAGCAGCTGGAGACCTATCGAGGGACCCAGAGTGATGTGCACACCCACGCCCACGACCTGCCGCCACAGATGGGTGGCTGCTGGTCCAATGGCAGCGAGGCTCAGCAGCGTATGGCGTTGGCGGTCGATACCGGAGCAGGCCTTGATGAACTGGAAAGTCGCTGGGCCTCGTCAGCTGCACCGGTGACGGTGCGGGCACGTGCTCTTGAGAGGGTGCTGAAGCATCGCCGCACACTGCTGGCCAGAAATCCTCTTGGGGATCGCTTCGATCAACCGCTGAGGGCCGCACTGACGGCGATGGTTCTGGAGCAGCCTGTGACACCGGAGACGGGCTCGGCCGCAGCGCTGCGCTACCTGCGCGACCGCATCTCCGTTCCCCGCGATATGCCCTTGGAAAGCGCCAGGTTGCTCAGGCAGGTTCTTGAGTCGACTGCTGCTCTGGATGGAGATCAGCAGGCTGAGCCACTGCCCTTTGAGCATCGCTTCGACCAGGACCCAAGACCGTTCCTGCATTGAGGACTGTCCGCAGCCTGTTGCATGGTGGAGGGGATTGTCCTGCTGCCTGATGACGACCATCACTCTTCTGGGCACCGGTCTTCTGGGTACGGCCATCGGCCAGCGTCTGCTGGAGGTGGGCTTCACCGTGCAGGTGTGGAATCGCAGCCCCGAGCGCTGCTCGGGGCTCGTGAAGGCCGGGGCTCAGCAGCTGAACCATCCCGCAGAGGCTCTTGAGGCTGCATCGGCAGTGGTCACCGTTTTGCGCGATGGTCCCGTCACGGCCGAGGTTGTCGACAGCCTTGGTCCTCTGGGAGGGAGGTGCATCCTGCCGATGGGCACGATGGGCATCAGTGAGAGCGTCGCCCTCGCCGATCAGGTGCGCCTTCAAGGCGGCTCCTATCTGGAAGCTCCGGTGCTCGGAAGTCGTCCGGAAGCCTTGAAGGGCAGCTTGTTGGTGATGGCCGGCGGAGACCACAAGGTGTTTGACGCTCAGTTGCCACTGCTTCGGCAGCTGGCATCAGAGCCTCGTTTGATGGGCGAGGTGGGCACGGGCGCAGCCGCGAAGCTGGCACTCAATCAGCTGATCGCAAGCCTGACCCATGGCTATTCCCTTGCGTTGCGTCTGGTGCAGGCCTCCGGTCTGGACGTGGATCGTTTCATGGAGGTGTTGCGCCCATCCGCTCTCTACGCCCCCACCGTCGACAAGAAGCTGGAGCGGATGCTGTCGCATCAATACGGCGATCCCAACTTCAGCACGGGCCTGTTGCGCAAGGATCTGCTGCTGTTTTTGCGGGAGGCGCGATTGGCTGGGGTGAATGCCAGCGCGCTCGAGGGTCTTGCCAGCCTGCTGGAGCAGGCTGATGGCACGGACCTCGATCATGGCGACTATTGCGCCCTTCATGAACTGACCGACGGACGATGACCCCCGGTTGTGTTGAGGCTCAGCTCAGGTACCAGCGGATCAGTGCCATCACCTGGCCGGCAGGGCCATGGCCTGTGATGCACTCGCCGATGATCGCAGCTGCAAATCCGACCATGGCGGTGCGTCCATTGATGCGCTCAACGATCTCGAGTGCCGAAGTGTTCCAGGGGCGATTGGTGGTGAGGCTCTCTCCGAAGGCTTCGATGGGTTCGTATTGATATTGCTGATCGGGCATGGAAGACGGCCTTTGTGCGACCCAGGAGCTTATGCAATCTCCGCAGGAATCTGAATAGTGTGCGGTCCTCTTTTTGGGTTGCCGCTGTGAACGTCGATCGTCTGCGTGAACTGTTCACCAAGCCCTACGGCATGCCCGCTCCGACAGAGGCGCAGTGGCGTGAGCTCTACGACGAGAGAGTTCACTTCAAAGATCCCACTCAGGAGCGGGAGGGAATCAAGGCCTACATCGCGGCGCAGGACGGACTGATGCGGCGATGTGATGACGTGTACCTCGCACCCGCCGCCATCGCCGTAGAAGGAAACACGGCTTTTGTTGAGTGGGAGATGGGTCTCAAGATCAAGGGCATTGAGTTCATCTATCCAGGCACCAGTCGCCTGCGTTTCAACGCGGAAGGCAAGGTTGTGGATCACAGGGACTATTTCGACTTCGTTGGTCCGACCTTTGAGCCGGTTCCTGTGGTTGGTGGCTTCGTGCGCTGGCTCTACAAGCGCTTTGTTGATTGAGGGCGGCTCACTTTCCACATCGCCAGGCTGACCATCGCTCCCCCGAAACCGAGGAACAAAGTGATGAGAGCTTCGCTGTCCATGTCAACACTCTGTAACTTTGCTTCATTCTGCGGCCTTTGAGTCTGCGGCGCGACGGAGTTGAGCTGGGTATATCTGCTTATTTTTCGCCTGATCCGTTCTTTGGGCACACGGGATGGGCCGAGGGTCTCTTACGTTTCGTAAACTATCTTTTAGTTCTGTGATCAGGGCAATTCTGACTCGGCCGTTCCTTGCAGACGCCGGCCTTCTTGTGCTTCGTGTCTTCACGGGCGTGCTCCTGATTCATCACGGTTACGAAAAGCTCGCCAATATCGACAACTTTGCGGATGCCTTTGTGCGTCCCCTCGGTCTTCCCTTCCCAATCACGCTTTCTTACCTCGCAGCGTTCTCGGAAGTTGGCGGCAGCTGGCTGCTGATCACAGGCCTGCTGACCCGATTTGGGGCCTTGGCCATCCTCGGCACCATGACCGTGGCGATCTACCACGCCATCAGCACCTCAGGGTTCAACATCTACCTGCTTGAGTTGCTGGGTCTGTATTTCGCTTCAGTCGCGGCGATTCTTGCGGTCGGTCCCGGACGTCTGTCCGTCGATGAACTGATTGCTCGCCGCTTCTCTTCCGACGCTCGCGCTCAGGCTGATCGTCTTGAAGCGGCTTATGAGGCAGATGCTGAATCCGGCAACGACGTCAAGGCTGAAGTCATTGCCGACGGTGTCAGCTGAGGTCGTCTGTTCTGCCTCAGTAGACCGACTGGGGCAGGGTGAATCCACTCTGCATGTGCTCGAAATCGAGCATCACCCATGTAAGCCAGACCACAACAGCAATCACACCTGATACCGCTGCAAAACGGGCAAAATTGCGGGCTATCAGTTCAACGATGCTGATCTCCTTCATGGATCTGCGGCGGGGTCTTTCATTTTGCTCGATTTATCGCTGCGCTGATGCCCTTTCATCTCGACGCACCCACCCTCAGCCTTCTGGTGGTTGGTTTGGTCTTTGCAGGTCTTCAGGTGTGGTGGATCGGCTCTCTGATGGTTCGCAATCGCCGTCGTCAGGGCGAGCGTCCTCTCAGCAGCCAGCAGTTTCGGCGCGATCTGGAGCGTATCTTCCGACAGGAATCCTGATCGAGTCGAGCTGACATGTGCGGTCGTTATGCCCTCTCGACCCC
>CAJXFG010000084.1 GCA_913052185.1 uncultured Synechococcus sp.
CGGCAGGCTGGCGATCTGATCCGACAGTTCCAACTGCAGCTGCTGGCATCGCTCAGCCAAGGCGGTGCTGAGCTGGAGCAGATGCCGCTGAATCAAACAGGAGGGGGCAGCGATGGTCACAACGGGCCCTCTGAATGGACGGATGGAAGTCTGGCACAACGCCTGGCGTTTCTAGGATTTGAGTATTGATCCGACTGCAGTGCTGAAGCTCCTCTGGGAGATGGCCCCCTGCCTGATCGTGGGAGCACTCATCGGGCGCTGGCGGTCGCAGTGGATCGCACCGCTGGCCGTTCCGCTGGTCCGTTTCGGGGTTCCCGTCAGCCTGATGGGGCTGCTGCTGCATGGCGGACTGAACAGCTCGTTGCTGGGGATGGCCCTGATTGCGGTGGCCGCCATTGCGTTCATGTTGATGGTGCTGCACTGGCTCAGTCACGGCATCGCCGCCCTGGGTCAACCGGACCTGCAGCTGAGCAGCTGCATCGGCAACACGGCCTACTTCGGAGTTCCCGCCACACTGGCCCTGCTGCCACCGGAGGCACTGCCGGTGAGCATCGGCTACGACCTCGGCGCAACCCTGCTGGTGTGGAGCCTGGGACCACTCTGGCTGAACCGACAGAACAACACGAACAGCACGCGCGAGCGCTGGCGCGATCTGCTCACCCATGTCAGTGCAAGCCCGGCAACGCGAGGACTGATCGGAGCAGTGATCGTGATGGCAACCCCCTGGCATGACGCGATCCGTGACGCGCTCTGGATGCCTTCGCGCGCTGTCATCGTCCTGGCGCTGGTGGTCGTGGGCATGCGGCTGGGGCACATTGCAGCCCGAAAACTGAAGGGTCCAGTGGTGAATCTGAGCGCACCGCTGATCTGCAAGCTGCTGCTGTTTCCCGCTCTAATGCTGCTGATCAGCCTGGCCTTGCCACTGCCGGGCTATGCACGTCAGGCATTGATTCTGCAGGCGGCCGCGCCGACGGCGATCTCCGTGCTGCTCATCGCTGAATCCGAACAGCTCAACGCCGCCGCTCCGGCACAACTGATCCTGAACAGCACTCTGGTGGCACTCATCAGTGTTCCGCTCTGGAGTCTGTTGATCAGTCCACTGAGCGGAACACCCTGAAGGTGAGGTTCAGCCTGGGAGCTTTCACCCGCTTCCTGACCGGCAACCCGTGCATCCAGAGCTTCTGACAGTCAGGGTCCATCAGCAGAAGGTCCCCATCCTCGAGAGTGAGGTCGCAGCGCGCCCCACTGAGGCGATGGCGGAACTGCAAGTCTCTGCTGGATCCAAGCGACAGGGAAGCGATCGGGAACGAGGCATCAATCTCCGGTTCATCATCTGCATGCCAGCCCATGCGGTCCTGACCATCGCGATAGAGATTGAAAAGGCAGCCATTGAACGGGGCTGAACTGTGGGAGGAGACACGCTCAAGCAGGGGAAGAAACCACTCCGGCCAGCCCTGGCCGCGATGCACCGCACCGCTGTAGCGATAGGAGACGCGGTGATCGGCCAGAAAAGCCGTCAATCTCGGCACCAGATGCCATCGTCCGTAGACGCGCACCTCAGGCTGATCCCAGACGATCTTCTGCACGCAGCGATCCATCCAGATCGTCCTGACGTCAGCAGGCAGCCAGGCCGGTTGATGGGTCCAGTTCATGACTTCAGCAGCCTCATCGGCGGCCATCCAACGCATGTCATCAGGGGCTGGCACTCTGGCGCCCGCGCAGCCTTGATGGCGCGTGAAGACGGATAACAGCCTGGGCGAAGTGACCGGTCACAGCCCATAGATTGCGCCCATGGCAGCACGGATCACACTGGAAACCTTCCTGAAGCGAGCGAAACAGCGCTTCGGTGACCAGTTCGACTACTCCGGTATCAAATGGCGGAGTTACAAGAGCCCGGTGAAAATCCGTTGTTGCAAGCATCCTGTTCAGGAGATCACCATCACGCCTGAACGGCATCTGCAGACCACAGGAGGCTGCAGACATTGCCTGCGTGAGCGGCGGATTGAAGCGCTCGAACGGGAGCTCAACAGAACGTCTGCGCAGCCAGCATCCGAAGCACCACGATCGACTCCGGCATCGCTGCTCAACTGAAGGATCGTGTCCCAATCAATCTGATTCCGGCGATTCAATCGCTCGAGTCAACCGTGCAGTTTTTCGAACCAGAGGCCGGCAAGCTGCCAGCTTGAAAACAGAAAAATGCCGAGGAACAACCAGTTGAGCCAGGCCGGGCGATCTTTCTTTTCGAACATGCTGGCTGAGGTGGGGATTCCATTGTCGCCCAGGAAAGCTCTCTGGACGCGGACGCCCTGCCAAGGCGAACCCAGGCTCAGACCTTGTCAACCTGCATTGCACGCTTGAGATCATGCATTCCTTCAAGCTGCTGGTGAACGGCCTTCAACTGTCTCTGAATGTGATCGCTCTGGGGAAGAGAGCTGAGTGAAGCGAGCGCTTTCTCCAGATGATGCTTCGCATCAATCAGAAGACGACAATCCAGGCTGCCAGGTTCATAGCTCATGCTCAGAAGGAATCTGAGACCATTCAGCGACAGACAGCATCCAATGGCTGTGTGAATCACAACAATCTGATGTGTTGATCATGGCTCCAGCTCTCCACCTGATGCTTCGATCAGATTCCAGGGGCGCTCAGGACCGCCGGGAACAGTCCAGAGCCCTCGCGATGTCTCTCTGGCCTCAGCCTCAAAACGGAGATAGCTGAGGTCATTGCACTGTCCGAGATAGCCGTCGTAAGCGAATACGGCACCCTGGCTGAGCAGGGATTCGGCAATGTCGTTGCCTTCCAGCAGAAGTCTCGCCACAACACGGCCATAGACATCTCTCGCCCGGAATTCAAGTGTGACTTCGGTGCCAGAGGGGAGGAGCTCTCGCAACTGATCGGCTGCAGCTGAAGCCCAGGGTTGCTGCTGAGCCAGTGGTGCCTGCAGACAGGCGAGCCGCACAGCGCGCCCCTCACCTCCAAAATCGACAAGCACTTCCTGACCGTTGTTCACCGCCAACACCGTGACGGTCTGATGGGGATGCGGCTCTGCTCTGCCGCTCTGAGGGCAAAGAATCGAGAGGACGACCGACAATCCAGCGAGCAACGACACCCTGACTCGGACTGGCAACAGGCAACTCTGCATCAGCGGGACACCACTTCAACGTTGACGACCTCAACGGGCTGCATGGATTGATCCGTGAGGTAGCGAAGCGTACGGTTCCGAATCACCTCGGCTTCCATGGCATTCCAGGCGCCACCAATCACGCAGCCCACGAGAGGAATCGTTTTGGTGATCAGGGCTCTCTGAGTCACCCTGCGCCCGAAAACACGTGCGATCACACCATTGATCAGATGAAGGCTGCGTTGATTCATCAACCTGACAACAAAGTCCCGTGTAGCGGTCTGCGCAGCCTTGAGCCCGAACTCAACACCCAACTGACTGATCACACTGCCCCCGAGCACCGGCAACAGCAATTCATGCCGGGCTGTTTCACTGTCAAGAAAGCCTGGGATGAGTAGCTCAGCTGCACAGGCAGCAGCGAACAGCTGGGCGCGGGTGGTGACCGACAGATCTGCCAGCGCACCGGCCACGCTGAGTAAAGGATTCGCCGCCAGACCCATGGCGGCGCCGGCGGTGATCACCTTCAGGCGCACATCGCTGAATGCCTGCTCCGCCAACTCATAAGTCGTCGCTTGCGGGAAGCGACACCGAAGCAGCAGCACTTCCTCACGGACCCTGCAGGTGTCGAAACTGATCACCCACTCCAGGCAGTCGGCAACCGAGCTCAGCGGCAATGCGATCTCCCGACCGTCGCCCTCAACTTATCGAGGATGGTGGCCGACTTCATCTTCAGCGCAGGAAGTTCACTGACCCGATGAACGACAGCAGCCAGGGATGATCATTGAGCAGACATCGCGATGATCAAAGGCCTCCGATGGCGATGCCTGCCTGAGCGAATCAAACATCACTGACCCAATGACCACCGGCTTCGGCGATGAACGCCTGCTCTTTCCGGCAACTGAGCGCAACCGAGTGCCAATTGGAGATGTGCTGGCCGACCAGCTGCCTTCCACGGGATTGATTCTTGAAATTGCCAGTGGATCCGGGGAGCACGGCGTGACCTTCCAGAAACGCTTCCCAGACCTCATCTGGCAGTGCAGCGACCCCGATCCTGAGCACTGCCGCAGCATCGATGCCTGGATCCGTCATGAGCAGCTCACGCAGACGATGCCGCCAGCGCTGCAAATGGATGTCAGAGATGCGAACTTGGCGAAACAACTGGGGGCGCCTGCGCAGGCCGTGGTGGCGATCAATCTGCTCCACATTTCAGCCTGGGAATGCAGCGTCGCGCTGTTGGCACAGGCGGCGACCCTGCTGCCGAGTGGAGGGAAGCTCTGCATCTACGGCCCCTTCAGCGTGGACGGACGTCACGTCAGCGACAGCAACCGCAGCTTTGACGCCTCCTTGCGTCAAAGAGATCCCACCTGGGGGGTGCGAGACCAGACGGTGGTCTTGCAGGAGGCCGGTGCAGCGGGCTTCACGCTGCAGGACATCACCTTGATGCCTGCGAACAACAGGATGATCAGCTGGGTTCGCTGAGACCTGGAGACCCTGCGCAGCCCCCCCGAAGCAACTGAGGGACGCAGCAACCGGCCAGATCAGGCCAACACCGTGGATCCGACACGAAGCACAGGCGCGAATCAAAAGGCAGAGTACCTGCCAAGCAACTCAGTAGTGACTCTGGAGTTGCTTGGTGGCTACTTCAAGCTATTCTGCCCATGACGCACAGACCAGCTGGATGGCGCCCCCTCGGGAAAACCAGGTGAAACTGACGGTGTCCGTGCCGCCGAGCCTGCATGTGCTCCTGCGCAGCTGGGCCCAGTGCGAGGGCCGCGAACTCACAAGCGTCGTTCTGCAGTGCGTTGAACTGTCAGTACGACAACTGAAAAGCAACGGCTCGATCCCTGCTGGTGCCATCCGCAACTACGAAGTGGCCTGTGAAGAACGTCTGGCCGCCGGCAGCACAACGCCATGAATTTCGTTCAGATCGAAGAGGCCCTGCTTGCGCCCTGCATGGATGCCGTGATTGCCGTCACAGAGCGCTATCAGTTCCTGGAAATTCACCGCGGGGCACGGGTATTCACCGCCTACCGGGAGATCGATCATGTGATGTACCTGGGCTTCGATGACGATCTGACGGAACGATCCCTCAAGAAACTGAACGAGCGGGGATTTCAGTTGCTGGAGGCCAGAGAAGGAACACGCCGTGAACATCGCCTTCTGCTGCTCACCCTCAAGGAGATCGGCTATGCAGCCAGTTATGGGGAGGGTTACTACAAGGCCTCCAGATCCCTTGCCCGCCATCTGCGCAACCTCGGATGGCCCCTGGGGGCGCTTGCGAAACTGCTCGACAACAGTCGGATCAACACGGAAGACCCAACGGGCTGAGCTCAGAAATCCATCCAGTTCCCCGACCCGTACCAGCCGAAGGGCATGTCATCCCAGTCGTCACCGATCAGTTCCTGATGGGTGGGCATCGGCCCCGAACTGGGCTGGGAGCCGTCAATACAGCCCTGGGGTGTGGTGAAACCACTGGAAAAGGCCTCACAGTTCACGAGATCCTCCTGAGCCCTCACCCACGAAGCGGGAAGACTCAACAGGACAAAAGCGACAGCACAAACAAGAGGGCGCATGATCGAGTTGCTGACACCCACGATTCTGATGCTGGTCACCAGGGTGTGACCTGTTGCAGGGCCTCCAGCCCTGCCCAGCGCTGCAGCGCTGACCATGAGCGCAGGCGCTGCTCGACCCAGGAATGCCCCAGCGCATTGAGGTGAATCCCATCGGGCTCCACCCACTGCAGCCAGTCAGGCTCTCCCTGCATGGCCCGATGCAGGGGGAGGTAGGGCACATCCACCTCCAGACAGGCCTCCTCGATCTGGGCTTCATGCACAGCGACATCACTGTTGCTGTACCAGAGACAGTCGGCGAAAGGCATGGCCTGTTCATCAACGGGCGTCAGCCCGAGCACAAACACAGTGGCCTGGGGCTGAATCGCCCGAAGAAGCTGTTCAAAACCGAAGCGAAAGCCCTTGGCATCCAGGGGTTGTCGTCCGTCAGCGCGACCAACCCGTGCCGTGTCATTGAGACCCACCGACAGCAACACGGCCTCGGGCCGTTGACGGCGCAGTTCGCCCCGGCAGCCCCATTCCCGTTCCCATCGGGCTGATACCGCCTCAAGGCCGTCACCACGAACACCGAGCCCGTAGATCAGCGGTGCATCCGGAAGCCCCATCCAATGGCAACGCAGACGCTCACACCAACCGCCCCCCTCGCGGTCACCCCAGCCGACCACCCCGCTGTCTCCGATCACAATCAGTTGACGGGGAGCCCGCATGAATCCGCAGCAGTTCGCTGAACCGGTTCAGCTTTGCAGCCAGTGCTGCCGGAACCGATCACTGAGCCATTCACCGAGCAGGGTCAGAACGGCGTAGGTGGAGATCAGCAGCACCACAGCCGCCCAGTGGAAGGAGCTGAGCGACTCCAGCAGCTGCCAGCCGAGACCGCTTCCACCGATCAAGCCGACCACCACTGTTTCGCGGAGAATCACATCACTGCGGTAAGCCCCGTAGGCCAGATGGGAGGGACTCCTGGGGCTGAGCAATCCATACAGCCAGCTCACCTGAGGGGATGCTCCGCCGCTGACCAGCGCAACCTGAGCGGAATCGTCCTGCAGCTCAAGGCCCTCCTGCAGCAAACGCCCCATCACTCCGCTGTTGTGAAGGCCCAGTGCAAGGGCACCGATGGCCAGCGTGGGCTGGTTGCTGAGCAGCAGCAGGAGCACTGCAAGTGGGGGAGGAATCACCCGCACAAGCACCCAGAGGCCGCTGACGCAGCGATGCCAGAACCGCGCAGGCGTGAGCAACAGCATCAACGGCGGCAGGCCAATGGCGATGCCAGCGGCAAGCAGGGTCAGCGCCAGCGTTTCCCACAGCATCGACAACCAGGGGAGCTCCTGAGCAGCGAGCTGGAGACTGTTGAGATCAGGCCAGTCCACCGGGAGCCAGTTCAGGGCGCCTGCCTCGGGGAACAGCTGATCAAGCCAAACAGCGCCAAGCGCAACAGAGAGCAGAACCCCCAGCACGAACACCAAGACCTGACGCTGGCCGAATTGAGCCTGTCCCGCCCAGCTGCGCCACCAGCGAAGACCCTGCTCCAGAGCGATGGTGACCAGCATCAACAACCACAGGCCCGTCCACAGTTCACGAAACTGCAGTGACTTGAGACTCAGCTCCAGATCCATTCCCAGACCACCGAGCCCGAAGACCCCGAGCAAGG
>CAJXFG010000085.1 GCA_913052185.1 uncultured Synechococcus sp.
ACGCCAAGTTCGACGAGACCATGGAGGCGCATGTGCGTCTCGGGATCGATCCCAAGTACACCGATCAGCAGCTCCGAACCACGGTTGCACTGCCCCACGGCACCGGTCAGACCGTGCGCATCGCTGTTGTCACCAGTGGTGAAAAGGTTGCTGAAGCAAAAGCAGCCGGCGCTGAACTGGCGGGTGACGAGGATCTGGTTAACACCATCAGCAAGGGGGAGATGGATTTCGACCTGCTGATCGCCACGCCCGACATGATGCCCAAGGTGGCCAAGCTGGGTCGTGTGCTCGGTCCCCGTGGCCTGATGCCCAACCCCAAGGCCGGAACAGTCACCACGGATCTCGCCGCAGCCATCAAGGAGTTCAAGGCCGGCAAGCTCGAATTCCGCGCCGACCGCACAGGCATCGTGCACGTGCGTTTCGGTAAAGCCAGCTTTGATGCTGCCAATCTGCTCGACAACCTGAAAATGCTTCAGGAGACCATTGACCGCAACAAGCCCAGCGGTGCCAAGGGTCGTTACTGGAAGAGCCTGTATGTGACCTCCACCATGGGTCCCTCCGTGGAAGTGGATATCTCAGCCCTTCAGGACATCAACAAAGAGGGCTGATTCAGCCCTCCCTGGTCTGATGCCAGTGAGCCTCCGCCTAGGCGGAGGCTTTGTTGTAGGTTTATGAGCTGGCGAAAGCCAGCCAACGGGCACGCGCCCGGCCAAAGACAGCAGGTTGCTCCTGGCGGTTTTCATAAACCGCATTCGGTTGCATAAGTCCTGCCGAGGCAGACGCGACGATTTCTCCCCCATGGGATTGGATCGACACGCGGCCTCGTCTCCTTCGGGAGCAATGAACGGCCGTGTGTCCAGCTTGTTCCCCCGATCCGATCCAAATCCTATGGGCCGCACTCTGGAGAGCAAGCAACAGATCGTCGAAGAGCTCAAGCAGCTCCTCGGTGAGGCCGAAATGGCATTGGTCCTGGATTACCAGGGTCTCTCCATCAAGGAAATGTCTGATCTGAGGACCCGTCTTCAGGCCAGCAACGGCGTCTGCAAGGTGACCAAAAACACCTTGATGCGTCTTGCCATTGATGGTGACAGTGCCTGGTCCAACCTCGATCCCCTTCTGAGCGGCACCAACGCTTTCGTCCTGGTCAAGGGCGATGTTGGCGGTGCGGTCAAGGCCCTTCAGGCTTTCCAGAAGGACACCAAGAAGTCCGAAACCAAGGGCGGCCTTTTCGAAGGCAAGCTCCTGTCTCAGGACGAGATCAAGGCCATCGGTGACCTTCCCACCAAGGAAGTGCTCATGGCTCAGATCGCTGGTTCCATCAATGCCGTTGCCACCAAGGTGGCTGTGGGCATCAACGAGGTTCCCTCCGGTCTTGCTCGGGCGCTCAAGCAGCACGCCGATTCCGGCGAAAGCTGAACGTCTTCGACCCGACTGTTTTTTTGATCTGTTGCTGAATCCCAACCATGTCTGCAAAAACCGACGAAATCCTCGAATCACTGAAGAGTCTTTCGCTGCTTGAAGCTTCCGAGCTTGTCAAGCAGATCGAAGAGGCCTTCGGCGTCTCCGCTGCCGCATCCGCGGGTGTGGTGATGGCTGCCCCCGGCGCTGCTGGCGGCGGCGGTGGTGAGGCCGCTGAAGAAAAGACCGAGTTTGATGTTGTGCTGGAAAGCTTCGATGCTTCCGCCAAGATCAAGGTCCTCAAGGCTGTGCGCGAAGCCACCGGCCTCGGCCTGGGCGATGCCAAGGCCATGGTCGAGGCTGCTCCGAAGACCATCAAAGAAGGTGTGTCCAAGGACGAAGCCGAAGCCCTCAAGAAGGCCATCGAAGAGGCAGGCGGCAAGGTCACCCTCAAGTGATCTGCTTGGGTCGGTGGCCTCTGGTTGCCGACCTTTCTGCTTCACCACCGACCTTCGGGTCGGTTTTTTGATGTCTGATGGTTTTTGGAGAGCGTGTGTAACGGTCAATAAAAAAGCTCTGCCAAAGGCAGAGCTCAGAAGTGAAACGCGTTGCTGGAGTCTGTCCTTGTTTCGACCCAGAAGAGGCGCTAAGCACTCCTCACACATCTACAAACTAAAAAAGTGCTTTGACAATTGCCCGGTCTGCTGGGGCGCTCTCTCAACTGTCCTTCGCTCAGGGCCGGAAGGGAATGACGGTCAGACGGATCGGCCCCCGTTGCCCATTGCGTCGTCGCCCAATGGGTTGAGACGGGGGCTTCGGCAGGCTGGCGGTGAAGATCAGGCTTCTGTCACCCGTGTTCGCCTTGCTGGTCGCCATCAGCGTGTTCATGGGTTTCGCATTGGCGAAGTACACATGGCTGAGCGTGCGCCCCTTGTAGCTGCGGCGTTCGAGCGACCATCCAGGCTCCAACGTCAGTTTCACAAAGGCGTTTTTGTCTCTGCGCACATTGCGGGCCCGAGCCACCGTGATGCCGCCGCCACCCAAAGAGTCCATCGCCTGCAGTGTCAGCCCGTTTCTGCTCTGGTTCAGACGCAGGCGATAACGCTTGTCGGCATCCGTGCCGGACGTGCGCAGGGAGTATCCATTGCTGTCGAGGTAACGGCTGCAGATTCCCGTGAAGTCGAAGTTGTTCAGAGAGGGGTTCATCAGCCCGTCCTGACGTTCCTCCCAGCAGAGGGGCCTGGCTTTGATCTGTTCCAGAACCAGCAGTTTCCAGCGATCCCGTCCCACCGCCTGGGCCAGGATTGCGAAACGATCTTCCTGCAGCGGACGGCTGTCGAACAGGGCCCGGGCCAGTCCAGGCAGGCTTCCGGCGATGGCCGCCAGTCCCACGGCGGCGCCGGTCAGCGCAGCTTTGCGGAAGTAGGTTCGGCCCATGGCCCAGTCCTCCTGGGTGTTCAAGAACCGTGTTGTACCGAAGAAGGCGTGGGGTGACCAATGGCTGAGGCTGATCAGAGAGGTCGTGTTGTGGCTGCAGCCACCGATGGTGCCTGCAGCGGCAATCCCGGTCCCGGTGGCTGGGGGGCGTTGATTCGTTTTGAAGACGGGAGTGTGGAGGAGTTCGGTGGAGCCGACGCTGCGACCACCAACAACCGCATGGAGCTGCAGGCGGCGCTGGCGATGCTGGAGAGGCTGGCGGAGCTGCCTCGGCATCCGAATCTCACCCTGCGGACCGACAGCAAATATCTGATTGATGGGTTGGGGTCCTGGATGGCCGGCTGGAAGCGCAAGGGCTGGAAAACCGCAGCGGGCAAACCCGTGCTGAATCAAGATCTTTGGCAGGCTCTCGACCAAGCCCGTCTCTCCGATGTGCCGCTCACCTATGTGAAAGGTCACAGCGGTGATCCGGATAACGATCGTGTCGATCAGATCGCTGTGGCCTTTTCCAAGGGGACATCGCCGCGCCTGAGTCGGGCCTCTCGATCCGCCTCCCCCAAGGGCGGCAACAAAGCGGTGGAGCCACAAGCCACGGGGGATGATCTGGCACCCGAATCGTTGCAGCAGCTGCTCACCCGCCTTGAACTGGCGGATCGACTGGCCGCTGGTGGGTATGCCCTTTCATTGGTGGAGCTTGCCCAGTTGGTGGAGCAACCATTGACGCGCCTGGCCGAGCGACAGCAGCCATGGAGCTGGCGCGATTGGCAGGTTGAACCGGTGGAGGGTGATTGCTGGCGGCTGCGGCGTGCCGAGGCAGGATCGAGATAGATCGAGGAACCCAGATGGCCCAGCCGTCATCGTCCGGGGTGATGTCCACTGCAGGTTTCTATCGGCGCTGGTTGGGACCTGTGCTGGCAAAGGATGAAGGCGTGGACGCTGAACAGCTCAGTCGTGCGGCCCTGCAGGCTCTCGGTCAGCTCAGTCTTCGTCGGCAGTGGCCTGGTTTGTCGGGGGTTCTTGACGGCGTGGCAGCTGAGCTGACGCGCCGCGATCTGCGTCTGGAACAGGTGCTGTTCGGATGTCGTTTCAGCAACCCTCTGGGGTTGGCGGCCGGTTTCGACAAGAACGGTGTCGCGGCAGGAGTCTGGGATCGGTTTGGTTTTGGGTTCGCGGAAGTGGGCACCGTCACCTGGCATGGACAGCCTGGTAATCCGCGGCCGCGGCTATTCCGTCTGGCTCAGGAGCGTGCGGCGCTCAACCGCATGGGTTTCAACAACAAGGGTGCAGAGGAGCTGCGTCGCACCCTTGAGCGACAGGCCCTCCCACCTCGCGGCCAGCGGCCTGCCGTTCTCGGCATCAATCTGGGCAAATCGAAGGTGACACCCCTGGAGCTGGCGGCCGATGACTATGCCTCATCGCTGGAAATGCTGGCGCCACTGGCTGACTACGCGGTGATCAATGTCAGCTCCCCCAATACCCCGGGTCTGCGTGACCTTCAGGACGCCACGCAGCTGCGTCGGTTGGTGGAACGGCTGCGGAGACTGCCTGGCTGTCCGCCGCTGCTGGTGAAGATCGCCCCTGATCTCGAAGATGACGCCATCGATGGCATCGCCCGTCTGGCTTACGAGGAGGGGCTGGCCGGTGTGATTGCTGTGAACACCAGCCTCGACCGTCTCGGGCTGGGGCAGCGGGTGCTCAGTCAGACAGGCCGCAGCCTTGCGGAGGAGGCGGGTGGACTCAGTGGCGATCCGCTGCGCCAGAGAGCTCTGGAGGTGCTGCGGCGGTTGCGCGCAACCGCTGGTCCGGCACTGCCGCTGGTGGGGGTCGGTGGGATCAGCTCCCCCGAGGCCGCCTGGGAGCGGATCGTCGCTGGCGCATCCCTGGTTCAGCTCTACACCGGTTGGATCTTTGAAGGTCCGGATCTGGTGCCCCGGGTGCTGGAGGGGCTGCTCGAGCAGCTGGACCGTCAGGGGTTCCGCCATATCAGTGAAGCGGTGGGTAGCGGCGCCCCCTGGCGGTAGTCGATACCCTTCCAGAAGGGTCACGGCACCCACTGGCTCGGAGTTGCATGGCGGTGCTGACTGAACTGCGTGATCGCTACCCAGTACTGGATGGCTGGTTGATGCAGGTGCAGGGCCTGCTGGATCCACGCAGGGTGCTGCTGGCACCGGACGATGAAGTGCTGCATCTGGCCTGGTGCTCGCAGGACAGCTGGGAGATGGCGAAGGTTGAGCTCCCGCCTGATTTATGCCGCTCCGGCCAGCCGTTGAATCGCGACGCGCTGGGGGAGACGATTGCCGATCTGCTGCTGGAGAGGGGCATGAGCCCCCCCCAGGTGGAGGTTGAGCTGCTGTTGCCTCTGGCCAGCTGCCAGTGGCGTTTGCTTGAAGGGGCTGCCTCGGTTGCACTGAGTTGCGGCACTGAGCTGCGGGCATTGCAGCCCGATCTGGGCTGGTCGCTGGCCTTGCCGGACAGTTATCTGGATGTGCTTCCCCAGGCGCGGGGCGATTCGGCTCTTGTCGTGGGGACTGAGCGTTTGTTGTTGCAGGCTTGGATCAGCACACTGGAGGATGCGGATCTTCGTTTGTGCAGGGTTGAGTGGCTGTTGTCGGCCGCCTGGCGCGGCCTGTGCGCTGCCCACGCAGGCGCTGATGAGCCACTGATCTGGTTGGTGGAGCAGGCCGGTCGCTGGCGCTTGGTGTTGTCGCGCAATGGGTGTCCAGAGGTGGATCTCAACCTGCAGGCCTCGGACTATCCGGCGCTCAGGGAGGAGGTGCTGGAGCTGGTGGAAGCCTGGCGCCCTGAAGGTTTGCCCGGCTGGTGGGTCACCGCCGGACCTCAGTGGCAGGGTCGATGGGCTGCAGAACATGATCCCCGCCAGGGACCTCTGCGTTCCGATGCGGAGATGTCGGTGCTCGAGTTGGCTTTGACGGCGTCCCGGGGGGATCGCGATGCCTGAGCGTTCTCAACGGCAGAGCTTGCCCGATCTCCTGCGGGAGCGTCGTCTTGAACTCGGGCTGCCGGAGCCTGCTGGGGATTGGCAACCCATGCGCTCGCTGCTGTTGCGCGGGGCGTTGATCGGTGGGGCGGCGTTGCTTGCTTCCGTGGCTTCGATTGTTGTGATGGGTCGGATCGAGAGCCAGCAGCAGGCGGAGTTGCAGGTGCTTCAGCCATTCGAGCAGAGGGTTCGATCGGCGGAAGGCCGCCTGCGCACAGCCAGGCAACGTTTGGCCACGCTTCGAAAGGACAATCTGAAAATCGCTCAGCAGCTGGTGTCTGTGCCGGCGGGCTCACCTTTGTTGGAGCAATTGCGTCGTGTGACCCCGGCGGGCGTTCAATTGGAGGATGTTGCGGTGCAGAACGACCAGATCAAAGTGTCTGGCAGGGTGGGTCTCGGCGGTACTCCAGGACCGCTGGAGCGGATTAACGCTCTGGCTCTCACGTTGGAGCGATTGCCGATCTCCCGCCGGAACGGCGTCAAGGTGTTGAAGGTCAGCCGCGATGACAGTGAGGTGCCTTCGGTGCGCTTCAGCCTCGACTGGTCGCTCGATCCCACGGCCAAACCTTCCATCCAGCAGCTTCAGCAGCTCGGTGCGACGGGGCTGGTGCAGCGCTATCGCTTGCTGGAGCAGCAGGGGGTCGCCCCTTGACCAACCTCAGTCCTGATCGTCCTGCCTGGCGGCATCGAATCACCAGGGAGCGCGTGTTGGTCAGCGTTCCCGCCTTGCTTGGTCTGGCGTTGGCCGCTGGTGTCTTCGCTGCAGTGGGCATGCCGACACTGGACCAGCTCGATCAGCAGCGTCAGCGGATCACGGAGCTTGAAAGCAAGCGTGACACGCTTCCTCTGCTTGAGGCTCAGCGCAAGCAGAGCGATCAAGACCTGAATGAGGCGCTGCAACGGCAGGCCCAGCTTGTTGATCTGGTGGCAGGTCGCGGCCAGATCCAGACGTTTCTGGCTCAGCTCAGCCGGATCTCCGCCGCCAGCGGTGTGGTGATCAATCTGTATGAACCGGTCCCGGCGAGTTCCTCTGAAGCTTCGAATCGCAGGGGGCCCAAGGATCAGCAGAGCAAGGCTGCAGACAGTGCCGCAACAAGCGAGGATCCGCTTCAGGCTCTTGGATATGAGAAAAGCTCCGTGTTGCTCCAGGTGGAGGGCGCTTATCAGGGATTGCAGCAGTTCCTCAGACGCATGGAGCAGCTTGAGCTGTTGGTGCAACCCAGCGATCTGGAGCTCACAGCCATGGAGGATCCCGCGGCGGCTGCGGATGAGTCAGCGAGCATCGGGCCGCCCCGCACGAGACTGAAGTTGCGGCTGAGCTTTTTTGATCAAGCGTCGAAGAGTGGCAACGGTTCCGGAGCTGACTCGGACAACGCTGAAATGGGTAACAAAGGAGCACCACCGCCTTCTTAGGACGCAATCTGAAT
>CAJXFG010000086.1 GCA_913052185.1 uncultured Synechococcus sp.
GGCTCGGGGTGCAGCACAAGCTGACCGGGCAACGACCCCTCAGGACCATCGCCCTGAAAATTCCAGACAATGATCTGATCACTGCCTCCGGTGGCCAGGAACCGACCGCTCTGATCGAAGGCCAGCTGACTGGGCTTGCCGGGATAGCCGGTCATCTCAGCATCCAGTCCGGTTGATCGGCGCCAGAAATGAACGGAATTGTCCTGACTGCCGCAGGCCACGATGTCTCCGCCAGGACTGAGCACCATCGAAATCAGCGATCCCTGCCATTGCAGTTTCTGACCGACCTGCTGCCGGGTGATGTCGTGGAAGCAGACCTGGCCGTAGGAAGCGGTGGCCAGCTCATCAGGCCTCGACCAGGCGATGGCGCTGACCGTGCTCGGATGCTCCTCAGTGCGCCAACGCTCCTCTCCATCACCTGTGTAGATGTGAACGGTTTTTGACGCTGCAACAGCAAGGTGATCACCATCGGCAGACCAGGCCAGATGTTCAACCCAGGCTTTTCCAGGCTGGATGGAATGCATCAGGTCCCCCTGATTGCTGTCCCAGATCAGCACACAACCATCCTGACCGGAAGTCGCGAAACGGTCGCCGTCTGGATGAATCGAGACAGCGAGCAGACCTTCTTGATGAAGTCCTTGCTTCCGCCAGATCCGCTCACCGCTGTCGCCTGCAAATGCCGACAAACCGCCGGCAACATCGGCAACGAGAAGATATCGACCCTGACAGATCCATCCGCAATCGAGCGCATAGTCATCAACCTGGGCGATCCAGCCCTCATGAAGCATGCCCTGCGGGGGGAACGCCTTCAGATCAGGCATTGATCGAATTCCTTGCGCATCAACTCTTCATCGAGATTACGGCCGATGAACACCAACTGGTTGCGGCGTGGTTCATCACCCCACTCCGTACCGGGCTGGGCAGTGAACAACATGTGCACGCCCTGGAACACAATGCGACGGGATTCATTGGCGTAGCTGATGAAACCTTTGGTTCGAAAAATATCGACTCCTTTTTCAGCCAGCAGACGCCCGATCCACTCATTGAGTTTCTCCGGATCCACATTGCCGAGACGCTCAATCGCGATCGACCCCACTTCATCATCGTGCTCGTGCTCTGCCACCCAGATGCGCTCCTTGACTGGGCTGACAGCAGATCCTGAAGACCCCGATTGAGCTGAATCAGCCTGCCCTGCAGGAATGATCTTCAGATCAAACTCTTCAGCGGTGTGTTGCGCATAGAAACCGACCGTCTGTTGGTCCTGCACCTCGAACACAAAGGATTTGGTTCCATCAGCTTCCAGATCAAGGTTGAGATGTTGATTGGCAGGGATGGCATCGCCGGGCTTGAGGGTTGTGGAGGGAAGTGCATACAGGCGAACACATTGTTCGGCGCTCTCCTTCAGCGACTCCTCGTCGGTTTTCTGTCCGGGGATGGCGACGAGAGACATCTCCGGGTCGGGACCCTCCTCAAGGGTCATGGCATAGCGCCCAGGGTCGAGCTGATAAACACCGGTCCACTCAAAGGGGTACTCCGGCTCCAGGAAAGTGGGTCGACGCTCAAGGACCTGATCGAGATCGAAGGCGCTGAGGTTCAGCACCGTGTCGACCGGCACATCAGCCTGGGTGCTGCGCACCACCCGAGCCATGGTGTTCATGTCGCGCAAACGCGACTCCAGCTTGACCAGTGAATCCTCCTGCACAAGATCGGACTTGTTGAGGATCAGCACATCGGCAAAGGCCACCTGTTCGGAACTTTCGTTGCTGCGCTCGAGCTGTTGATCGATATGGGCCGCGTCAATCAGCGTAACGATGCCATCCAGCGTGAATTCAGCTCGAATTTCATCATCCATGAAAAACGTCTGCGCCACCGGACCGGGATCAGCGAGGCCAGTGGTTTCCACCAGGACGTAATCAAATTTGTCACGGCGTTTCATCAGGTTGCCGAGCACTCGGATCAAATCGCCTCGAACCGTGCAACAGATACAACCATTGGACATTTCAAAAACTTCTTCATCCGCATTGATGACAAGTCCCTGATCAATGCCAACTTCACCGTACTCATTTTCGATCACAGCAATTCTTTTGCCGTGCTCTTCACTTAAGATTTTATTCAGCAGAGTTGTCTTTCCGGATCCCAGATAGCCCGTCAGAATTGTGACAGGTACTTTTTGATACATGACGAGCTGCTGAGAAGCTTCTCAAATGGTAGTGAGCTCGGTCCGCGCTTGAGAGAATGATTATCATTCTTGAATGCGGGGCTCTGGAAGCGTGCATTGAGCTCCCCTCTCCCCTGGTTCACACACCCGTATGGCATCTGTGTTTTCGCGCATCGGCGCAATCTCTCTTCTGGTTGGACTGGTCGCCTGCGGAGCCCCCAGTGCAGACAACAGCTCAACGCAGAGCAAAGGCTTGAAAGTGGTCACCACGTTCCTGCCGATCACTCTGTTCACGGAAGCGGTTGCCGGCGATTGTGCAGAGGTCACAGCCTTGATCCCACCCAACCTTGGACCCCACGATTTTCAGGCCACACCCTCTGATCTTGCCGACCTCGGAAGCGCCAGAGTTCTGGTGAAGAACGGCCTGGAAATCGAGGAATTCCTCGATGATCTGATCAGCTCCGCTGACAACAAGGATCTGGTGGTGATCGACTCCAGCCAAGGGATTGCCACCATCAAAGCCGCCGCAGAAGATCATCATGACGACCATCACGATGATCACCATGATGCTCATCACCACGATGAAGATCATCACGCCGATGCACATGATCACGGCCACGGGCACAGTCATGGCGAATACGATCCGCACATCTGGCTCGACCCCGTTCGGGCAGCCGAACAGGTTGAAAACATCCGTGACGGCCTGGTGAAAGCCGATCCCAGTTGCGCCGATGGTTACACCAAAAATGCGGCTCTTTATACAGCTCAGTTGAAAGAGCTGAATGAAGAATTCACCACCAAATTGAAACCTTACAGCGGCAAAACGTTCGTGGCTTTCCACGACTTTGCCACTTATTTCGCCAATCGTTATTCCCTGAAGGCGGAATTCCTGGTTGATCTGCCTGAGATGAATCCCAGCCCAGCCGATCTTCAGAGCGTCGCGGCACAGGTCAAGGCTTCCGGGTTGAAGGCCCTGCTGAGCGAACCGCAGGCGGGCAATCGTTCCTTCAATGCCTTGGCGAAGGACCTGGGGGTGAATATCGTTGAATTCAATCCCCTTGAGACAGGCTCGGCAGAGTCAGCAAGGATGCCCGGTACCTACTTCTCGGTGATGCGTTCCAACGTCAACAATCTGGTCAAGGCCATCGGGGACTGACGTTTGATGCACAGCCCGGTTCTGGTGGTGAACGATCTGTCGGTCGAACGATCAGGTCGTCTTGCCGTTGAGAAGGTCTCGTTCGAGCTCCCGAGCGAGAGCGAAACCGCCGTGGTCGGCCCCAACGGTGCCGGCAAGAGCACGCTTGTGGCGGCCATCCTCGGGCTGCTGCCGCGCAGCACCGGCGACGTGCAGATTCTCGGCCAGCCTCTGTCGGACAACGGCAACCTGCCCGGAGAGATCCGTTCCCAGATTGCCTACGTCCCGCAGAGCCTCGCCCTGCAGGGACGTTTCCCACTGAGCGTGGCCGAGTTCGTTGGCTTCGGTTTTGACCCACCGGGTCCCCGTTGGCCGTGGCGTGACCGCCGAGAACGTCAAAGCGCCATTGAACAGGCACTGGACCGCACCGGTTGCATTGATCTGAGAAACAGGCTCCTCAGCGAACTGTCCGGTGGGCAACTGAAACGGGTGATGCTCTCGTTCTGCGTTGTACGCCCTCGTCAGCTTCTGGTGCTGGATGAAGCCCAGGCGGGTCTTGATGTGCCCTCCAACGAACGCTTCCAGCAACTGCTGCTCCAGTTGCGGCGCCAGGAGGGCTGGACAGTGCTGCATGTTTCGCACGATCTCGACATGGTGCGTCGCAGCAGCGATCAGGTGCTCGGCCTGAATCGCCGTCTCTGCTGCAGTGGATCACCCGATCACACCCTGACACCCGAACGGCTCATTGATCTCTACGGGCCCAACGTGGTGCCCTACCGGCACCAGTGCCATGGTTGACACCCAGTCGCTGGCGTTGGTCCTCGCCGAACCCTTCATGCAGCGAGCCCTGGTCGGAGGGCTGCTCACAGGCGCCCTGGGTGGCCTGCTGGGAAGTGTGGCCGTGCTCAGGGAACTGAGCTTCTTCAGTGATGCACTGGGCCATTCAGCCCTGCTGGGCATCACGCTGGGAATCCTGATCGGGGTCAATCCCACCCTGGTGCTGATCCCCTTCGCGGTGGTCTTCGCCATCCTGGTGAATCAGCTGGTGGAGCGCAGCTCGCTGCCCACCGACGCTCTGCTGAACATCGTCTACTCAACGTCGCTGGCAGCGGCCATCCTGTTTCTCAGCCTGGTGGAGACCTATCGAGGAGGGATTCGACAGCTGCTGTTCGGTGACATCCTCGGGGTCAGCACTCTGGATCTGATCGTGATTGGCCTGCTGCTGGCAGCCGCCCTGATCTATCTGAGCCTGAGCATGCGCGCCCAGGTGCTGCTCACCCTGAACCAGGATCTGGCCGGAGCCGTCGGCGTCCAGACACGATGGCACCGGCTGGCCTTCATCGTTCTGCTCGCCGTGGTGGTGGCGGTCTCGATCAAGGCGGTGGGAGTCTTGCTGATCAGTGCCTTTGTGGTGATTCCTGCCTGTGCCGGCCGCCTGCTCTGTCGTCGCTTCCCTGTGTACGTCTGTGTCTCAGCAGCGCTGGGCGGCAGCTGCGCACTGCTCGGCCTGCTGGCGTCTGGTGTGACCAACCTGCCATCGGGGCCTTCCGTGGTGATGGTGCAGTTCCTGGGATTCCTGGCAGCGATGATCCTGAGCTCAGGCATTTTCCGGCGTCGGCAACGGCCCGTGGCGGAGTCGTTGACGATCACCAGCTCGGACTGAACCGCTCACCCGAGCGGGTCGATAGGTTTTCGGTTCAGAGCAGGGGTTTGATGACCGTCACAACATGTCCCAACACTGGCGCTGTGACGGGGGTCAGGGAAACGCTGGAATTCTTCCGAGACCCCGCTTTCGCCGGCAAGCGCTTTGACGCTCTCGGCAATGTCTTCGAGACCCGCCTGCTCGCCCAGCGCATCGTGTTCATCCGAGGAGAACGGGCGATTGCCGATCTGCTCAAACAGGGCAATGCTCTCGAGGGTTGGTGGCCCGACAGTGTGCGGCAACTGCTCGGCAGCCGGTCGCTGGCCAACCGCAATGGCCCAGACCACAAAGCACGCCGCCGGGTGGTGGGGCAGTTGTTCTCGAGCGGAGCACTGTGCCGCTACACCCCATCGATCCAGGGACTGATCGAGGAGCTGATTGTTGAGCTGCAGGAGGCTGAGGGTCCTCAGCCTCTGGCCACCAAAATGCGGCGTTTCGCCTTTGCCGTGATCGCCAGCACCGTGCTGGGTCTGGATGCAGGCGACCGCGATGCGTTGTTCAGTGATTTCGAGATCTGGACCCAAGCCCTGTTCTCGATCCCGTTGAACATTCCTGGAACCCCTTTCGCCCGCGCCATGGCTGCGCGGGAGCGTCTGCTGTCGCGTTTGAAAACTGTGCTGAAGGAGAGCAACGCCAACCAGGGAGGACTGGATCTGCTCAGCGGCGGACTCGATGAAGTCGACATGCCTCTGGATGACGACGACCTGGTGGAGCAGTTACTGCTGTTGTTGTTCGCTGGCTATGAGACAACGGCGTCATCGCTGAGCTGTCTGTTCCGGGCCCTGCTGCTCAACCCCGATGTGCAGGATTGGCTGCTGCCGGAACTGGTGGCATCGCCTTGGCCGTTCGAGGCTTCGCATCGGTCTCCACGGCTTGACGCAACGGTTCTGGAAGTGATGCGACTCACGCCACCGGTGGGAGGATTCTTCCGCCGCAACCTGCAGACGATTCAGCTGGCGGATGTGGAGATTGCCGCAGACCGGGTGATTCAGGTGGTTCTGGCTTCAACCAGCACGGGAACTGAGGATGACCTGGCCGCCTTCAAACCACAGCGACACCTCGATGGCTCCTTCAAGCGCACCCTGCTGCCCTTCGGCGGCGGAGAGCGCGTCTGCCTCGGCAAGGCACTGGCTGAACTGGAGATCCGACTGATGACCGTGGGTCTGCTGCAGCAACTGACGCTGAAACTGGCACCGGATCAGGACCTCTCGTTGCAACAGATCCCCAGCCCGACGCCGCGCGATGGACTGCTGGTGACCGTGGCACCGCGTTGATCGGTCCCTGCGTCAGCGGCTCGCCAAGGACGTCAGGAGGCCTTGGAGATCTGTGGGCGCCGGCGCCTGGCGCGACGTGGTTTGCCGGATGTCGAAGAGCTCTGCTTGAGATAGACCTTCCTGCCCTTGGCATCCAGCCGATACAGACCGCCACGGGGACCCTTATGAATTGGATCAGGTTGATCCGATTCCACAGCCTGAATGGTTCGCTCCTTCAATGATTGAGCGTTCTGGGGTGACGCTTGATTGCCGGATTGTCCGACAATCAATGCCTTCAGAAAGGCAAGTATGCCCTTAATCATGGAAGGGAAAATCGCTTCTCTACTTAAACGTCACCGTCAAGACCCTGAGCATCAATGCTGTTGATCGATCAACAGCAGCAGAAGCCGAACAACCCTCTCCGCTTCACTGCTCATCCTTGATTTGCTGATGCTGCAGGAGTCTCTCCAGCAGATCAGGGTCCCCGAGAATCACACGCCGACAACCGTCCTGCCCCATGTAGGTCAGACGACCGCTGGCATCGATCGTGAGAGCGGTCATTGGCGTGATCAGTTCCGGTTCAAGCAAGGGAATGTGCTGCCGTAGAAGCCCATCGTCTTCGGGCAGCAGCTGAAAAACATCACAGCTTCATAAAAAAAGTTCCCAAGGCTGTCGCCTCAGGAACCGGAGCTCTCATGAACCTCTCAACCGCAACAAGACTCGTACAAGAACCTGAATCTCGACAGGGAGAGAACCGTCTGATCAGGGTCGGTTGTCCGGACCATCACCAGGCGGGCAATCCCCGCTGATCAGCGCGTCAGGCAATCCACCGGTCAGCGTCCATGATCGTTTTGATCAGCAGTCCAAGGCGCTTGAACTCCGCAAAATCAAGGTCTTGCACAGCTTGATCAAGACCACAATCAATCCAGTCACCATCCTGTTTCACAAAGATCGTGAAATCCTGGTCCAGCGACTCACGCCGGATGCAGTACGTGAGGCCGTC
>CAJXFG010000087.1 GCA_913052185.1 uncultured Synechococcus sp.
GTGGGGCTGGCTTGCTTCGGGATGTTCATGGCCGTGTTCAGCCTCAGCCGGATCGTGTCACTCGCCAGCGTGGTTGCAGCGATCAGCCTGCCGCTGCTGATGGCCGCCGGCTCGGCAAGCAATGCGAATCTCCTGGTGTCTTTGGTGGCGATGGCACTGGTGCTCTGGCGACATCGCAGCAACATCCAGCGGCTGCTCAATGGAACCGAGCCCACGGTGGGCAAGAAGAGTTAAAAACCCTGCGCCATGACAAGGATCAACCAAACGCCTTGATCAGCTCACCAGCTCCCTGCAGCAGGCTGAAAAGGCACCCCCTGGATCTGAGGCGGCTGTGATTGGCCGACCGATCACCAGCTGGCTGGCGCCGGCAGCGATCGCCTCGGCAGGACCCATCACACGAACCTGGTCTCCTGCAACACTTCCCGCTGGACGGATCCCCGGTGTCACCAGAGCGAAGGGCGCTGGATGCTGTGCCCGCAGAGCCGCAGCCTCAAGAGGGGAGCACACACAACCACCGATGCCGGCAGTCGCCGACAGCGCCGCCAACCCCTCCACCCGCTCGGCAATGCTCTGGGAGACGGCAAGTTCCCGCTGCAAGCGACGCTCCTCCCAGCTGGTGAGCACGGTGACCGCCAGCAGAGTCGGGGCTGCCAAACCGGAACTGCACGCACCTTCCTGCGCCGCGGCCTGGGCCTGCAGAAGCGCCTCACTGCCCGCGCAGGCATGCACGGTGATCAGCTCCGCACCCAGAGCTGCTGCCCGACGACAGGCTCCAGCCATGGTTGCCGGAATGTCGTGGAACTTGAGATCCAGAAACACCCTCAGGCCCTGGTCGCGCAGCTGGGTGACCACTCCAGGCCCTGCCTGAACAAACAGTTCCAGACCCACCTTGACCCAGCGCAGCCCCTCCACCTGAGCGCCAAAGGCCAATGCCTGCTCTGGGACCATGCCGTCAAGGGCCACGATGATCCGATCAGCGGGATTAGCAGAAAGCAACGGAGCCAAGGCAACTGCACCAACTGCCTCCATCCTGAGCTCAGACCGTGCCGTGTTCATGCTCCCGCGCATTATTCATCCGGAACAGCTGCAGGGATATCGCTTCAACGAACAGGACCACTGCCGGCTGGCTCTGCTCAGTACTCCCGCCGACGGCGATGATGACCGCGCAGGCCGTGAAGCGATGAGCCTGTTCGTGGAGATTCACGACCCCTGCGACCGCGTTCCACTGCATTGCCATCACCATTCAGCCGAGTTCTATTTCGTGCTGCGCGGATCGGTGCTTTTTCACATCGAGGATCGTTCGATCACTGCTTGCACTGGCGACTTCGTGGCGGTTCCAGCGGACGCCGCCCACGATTTCGAGAACCCCGGCCCTGAACGCCTTTATCTGCTCACCGTGCTCAATCACGACGAAGGATTTTCCGAACTGCTGAAAAACGGAATCCCAACGGACCTCGAACCAGAGGATCTGGAAGTGCTGCGCAATCTGTAATCGGATCACTGCAGCAAACCAGCAAAGGCTCGTCAGGCCACCAGCCTGCGGAAGGTTTTCTTGCCGAGCTGCAGCACCTTGCCATCCAGTTCCGCAGCAGATGCGAACTCCCGATTGGGATCAGTGATCTTCTCTCCCTCCAGCCGGGCAGCGCCACCTTTGATCTGACGCCGGGCCTCGCTGCTGCTGGCACAGATTCCCACCGCGCTGAGCAGATAGAACGCCTTGGCAGGAAAATTCACCGCCGACAGTGACGCCTCAGGCACATCCGCACCGGCATCACCGCCGCTGCTCACGAGCGTGGCCGCATCAATCTGGGCCTTCGTGGCCGCCTCCATGCCATGCCGGCTGGCGGTCACCGCCAGAGCCATCGCCTTCTGCTTCTCACGAGCGTTCTCCGGCAGATCCTGCGGACTCAGATCCGTCAGCAGGGTCACATAGTCATCAATGGCCGCATCACCAACTTTCTCGAGCTTGGAGTACATCGACAGCGCGTCCTCCTCAAGACCCACCGTGTTGCCAAGGCTTTTGCTCATTTTCTGCACGCCGTCAAGACCGACGAGAATCGGCAGCAGCAGACCGAACTGTGTGCCCGCACCGAAATGGCGTTGCAGGTCGCGACCCATGGCCACATTGAACTTCTGATCGGTGCCGCCCAGCTCAACATCGGCATTCACCGCCACGGAGTCGTAACCCTGAAGCAGCGGATAAAGGAATTCATGCAGGGCGATCGGAGCGCCACTGCCATAGCGTTTGGAGAAATCATCCTTGGCCAGCATCTGGCCCACGGTGGCGGTGCCCAGCAGGTTGATGACCTGAGGCAGATCAAGACCCTCCAGCCACTCGCTGTTACGGCGCACCTCCAGTCGACCGGGAGTCTCGAAATCCAGCAGGGCCGTCTGCTTCGGCTGACCCTGGCCCAGTTGAGCCAGGTAGGTGGTCGCGTTGGCCTCCACCTGCTCGGCCGTGAGCTGAACCCGGGTTGCACTCTTGCCCGTGGGGTCACCAATGCGGGCAGTGAAGTCACCGATGATCAGCACCGCGGTGTGTCCCGCATCCTGAAAGGCCCGCAGTTTGCGGAACAGGATGCTGTGCCCGAGGTGGATGTTGCTTCCGGTGGGATCGATGCCGAGCTTGATCCGCAGGGGCCTGCCCTCCTTGTCAGCCTGAGCCAGCCTCGCCGCCAGCGACTGATCGGCGTCGTCACCATCCCCTGCGGGAAACAGATCGGCCATGCCACGTGACAGCCAGGCCGGCAGAGACGGGGTCGAGGCCATGGATGCAGAACGATTGCGGGCTGAATCGTACGGGCCGCTTCAGCTGGGTGGCTGATCCAGCTGACTTTTCATTCGCTCCAGGGTGCCCTGCATCTGCTCGAACATCTGCTCCGGGGTGATCCCGAACTGGCCGAGCTGACTGCGCAGCTGCTCCACCGTGAGCTTCGCCTGGAAATCTTCCGAAAGCTCAAAGCGCTTCATGAACACGCGGTATCGCTCCATCAGCTCCTCCATCGTGTCGATGAACTTCTTCTTGCCCTCGCGGTCGAACTTGCCGTAATCGGATCCCAGCTGCATCAGCTGCTGGTAGTCGCCGAACAGACGCTTGGCCTCCTCCTGAACGATCTCGGAGTCGAAGAACGCCATGGCCCACCCATCAACTTGGGCAATTCTGGACAATTTGAGCGCCCCGTAACAGTGCGGATCCACGCCCCCTGATTCAGGTCAACATGGGATTGCCAGCGGCAACGGCCCAGAGCCTTTCCCTTCCTTGGATCTCAGCGAACGGATCCCGTCCCTGCAACAACGTTCCCGCCAGGGTCACAGCCTGCTCAAGCGGAGTCGCACCGCCATTGCCTCTGCAGACCGTGTTCTGCTCAGCAGCTGGACGGTCTGGTTCGAGGGCCAGGGACCTCTGGTAGCTGCCTGCACGAGCGAGGATGACTGCCTGCTGAGTCTGCGCAGCACTGCCGCCAATCTTCTGCTCTGCACGGATGCACTGGAAGGCGGCTGCGGCACCAGCCTGGTGCGCCGTGCCAGAGAGGAGAACCCTGACCTGAAGGTGTTGATGCTGCTTCAGCGGCCGATCCCACGCACGATCCTCGAGGCCATTGATGCCCGCTGCCACGGACTCTGCTCAGCCCAGGCCACGGGGACGGGAACGGTGGCTGCCGCACTCACAGCCATCGACACCGACGGGCAGTACATCGATCCACTGATCAGTGGAGTGCTGCACCACAGCCGACTGCGGCGCAGCGGCGAAGAGGTGCCGCTGCAGGAGCTCACGATGCGTGAGGAGGACGTGCTGCGCGGTCTCTGCCGAGGCATGACCAATCAGGAGATCGCCGACGCTCTTGTGGTGTCCATCGACACCGTCAAAAGTCATGTCGGCAGCCTGCTGCGCAAGCTGCCGGCCCGGGACCGGACCATGGCCGTAGTCACCGCATTTCGTGAGGGCCTGGTGCAAGTTCCCACCAGGCCGCCCCGCTGGACCTAGGGTCCTGGCCAGCCTGCATTGGAGAAACGCGGCGATGGCCCGCCGGCACTGGCTCGATCCACTGGCCCGCAAGGTGCTTCAGGCCATGGGTGATCTACCCAGGGATCCTGAGCGCAGCACAGCAGACAGCTGGCCGGCGGACATGCCAGAGGTTTCTCCAAGCTGGTGCATCGACGTGAACAGGGCCACAGCGGAGCAGTGGCGCCAGCTGCCCGGCTGCAGCGACGTGATGGTGGACCAGCTGCTGCGCCTTCAGCAGGGCGGAGTTCAGTTCAGTCAGATCGAGGATCTGTCCCAGCTGCTCGACCTCCCTGAAACCCTCTGCGAGCAGTGGAGACCTCATCTGATTTTCCGCTGGCATGGTGATGCACCGCAGTTGCCGGAACAGGCACCGGTGGATCTCAATGCCGCCAGCCCCACCCTGCTGGCCCAATCGCTTCAGTGGCCGGTTGAGCGGATCGAACGCCTGATTGCCGAGCGACGACGCGAGCCCTTTCAGCACCTGGCCGACCTGCAGGAACGTCTTTGCCTGCCCCCAGCAGCAGTGGAGACTCTGATCGGACGTGTCCGCTTCGGGGCGAGACGGGCCGGCCCAAGTCTGCCGCCGCGGGGGTGATCGCCATGCCCTCATCGCCCCGCCAGGGAAGTCTTTTCGATCAGCCGGCGTCCACAGGTCACAGCAATGAACCAGCCGAGTTGTCGCTGACTGTCCAGCAGCTCCAGAACTGGCAGCAGCGGATCCACAGTTTTCAGAGCGCTCTGTTTCTGACAGATCCGCCGAGCCAGTCGCAGGGAAGTCTTTTCGGCAGTACCCCCGCTCCGGCGGCCGAGATTCAGCCGCTGTCGCTCAAACCGCTGCCGCTGAGCTTCTGGCGTTGGCCTCAGAGCCCGCATCAGGGGGCAGCGCTCTACTGGGTGATGGACCGACCCACCGGCCTGGAGCATCCGATCCTGCTCTACATCGGCGAGACCATCGCGGCCGATCGGCGCTGGAAGGGAGAGCACGACTGCAAGGCCTACCTCGCCGCCTATCAGGAAGCGTGTGCGAGCTGCGGTCTGGCCTGCCGAACAAGCATTCGTTTCTGGGGTGACGTGCCCCACGACACCAGGGCACGTCGGCAATTGGAACAGACCCTGATCCGCCGGTGGCAACCGCCGTTCAACAAGGAATCGCGTGACCGTTGGTCCACACCGTTCCAGGCCGCCTGAGCACAGCTTCTAGCATCGGTTCAGGCAACGGCTCCCCATGAAAATCTCCCTCTCTCCGGCCACCCCTGAGGCCTGGAGTGGTTCCGTTCTGGCGCTCGGCATTCCTCAGGACGACCCCCAGGGCCTGGTGGAGGCGATGGAACAGCGCTTCAACATCGAGCTGAAGGAGTGGCTGAAGCAGAAGCCCTTCACAGGCAAGAGCGGTGATCTGGCCAGCCTTCAACTGCTGCGCGGTGACTGCACAACCCTGGTGCTGCTGGGGCTGGGGGATCCCGAAACTGTTGAGCGGGACAGCCTGCGCATGGCCGCCGCCGCCGCCGCCCGAGCAGCCTTGGGGCAGGGCGGCTCTCTCGGCCTGCTGCTGCCCTGGGGCTCCGAGAACCCAGCCGAGGATGCCGCTGCCGCTGCTGAAGCTGTGCGACTGGCTCTGTACAGCGATCAGCGTTTCCGCAGCAAACCGGAACCCAGCCCGCGGCCTGAACAGCTGGAGCTGCTTGGCCAGTGGCCCGCAGACCTGAATCAGATGCTGGAAACGGTTCATCCTGTCTGCGCTGGCGTGGAGCTGGCCAGGGAGCTCGTGGCGGCCCCACCCAACAGCGTCACCCCGGACGAACTGGCCCGCACCGCGGCGGCCCTCGCCCATGAGCACGGTCTTGAACTCACCGTTCTCGAACGGTCCGACTGCGAGGAGCGAGGCATGGGCTCTTACCTGTCGGTGTGCCAGGGCTCAGACATGGATCCCAAGTTCATCCACCTCACCTATCGCCCCAGTGGCGCCGTGCAGAAACGTCTGGTGCTTGTGGGCAAAGGGCTCACCTTTGATTCCGGCGGATACAACCTCAAGGTCGGTGCCGCCCAGATCGACATGATGAAATTCGACATGGGCGGGAGCGCCGCCGTGTTCGGAGCGATGCGCAGCATTGCTGAACTGCGGCCTGCCGGTGTGGAGGTGCACATGCTGGTGGCTGCATGCGAAAACATGATCAACGGCTCCGCCGTGCATCCCGGCGACATCGTCACCGCATCCAACGGCACCACGATCGAGATCAACAACACCGATGCTGAAGGCCGGCTCACCCTTGCCGACGCACTGGTGTACGCCTCCAAGCTCAAACCCGATGCGATTGTGGATCTGGCAACGCTCACCGGTGCCTGTGTGGTTGCCCTCGGCGATGAGATCGCCGGTCTCTGGACCCCTGACGATGCTCTCTCGAATGATCTGGAGACAGCCGCCAGTGACGCTGGAGAAGGACTCTGGCGCATGCCTCTTCACAGCTCCTATCGCAAGGGGCTCAAATCCCTCCTGGCCGACATGAAGAACACCGGGCCCCGCCCCGGAGGATCGATCACCGCCGCACTGTTCCTCAAGGAGTTCGTGGATGCGGGCATTCCCTGGGCCCACATCGATATCGCCGGGACGGTCTGGAGCGACAAGGGCCGGGGCCTCAATCCCTCAGGCGCCACGGGCTACGGAGTTCGCACGCTGGTGAACTGGGTGGTGAAGCAGGCCTCAACCACCGAGGCCTAAATTTCAGCCACAACGGATCTAACTGCATGGCCTCCAGCCCTTTTCGCTGGTATGTACGCGCCCAGTTGGGTGTTCTGCTCCTGCCCGCAGGTCTCTGCCTGTTCGGAGAGGCGGTCAGCCGCAGAACACTGCAGCTGGCCGGGAGTGATGGCGGTCCCTGGTGGTGGTACGGAACACTCAGCCTGATCGCGATCAACGCCGGCGTGGGGCTGATGATTGAATCGGGTCTGCTTCGTGGTTATCCCGGGCGCAGGACAAGCGGCTCAGAAACAGAGAATTGAACACAGAAAAGCAGCCGAATCCTGTTCAGGATGCTGCAACCATTGAGAGGGAATGGGGATTCTCGAGGGCATGAATCTGCCAGCGGGCCCTCTCCGAGCAACTGGCCATGACCCGTTCAAGATCATCGGAAGCCTGCTTCGGAGATGGGTACGGACCAACATGACGCGTCACGAGACCGTCTTTGATGGTCAGCAGATACATACAGACCTTTCACAACTCAC
>CAJXFG010000088.1 GCA_913052185.1 uncultured Synechococcus sp.
CAGTCCCCAAACTGGTTGAGTGCCTGAAGGATGAAAGGGAGGTCACCTCTGCAGGTGGATATCCACTGAGGCGACAGGCAGCACGCTCCCTGGGCATGATCAGAGATGCAAGTTGCGTCCATGCACTTCTTGAAACACTAGAAACCGATGATGTTCAACTTCACGAAGCAACACTCAGGGCGCTGATAGAAATCAAAAGCGATCAATGCTCGAACTCGCTCATCAGCTACCTCGACAAAGATATTCAAAACAAGCCCATAGAAGCTCTCATCGAAGCACTGGCTTCACTCCAAATCTGGCAGGTTTCTGAAAAGATCAAACCCTTCCTCCAATCAGACTCTGAAAGAGTGGTGAGCTCAGCCGCATCATTTTTCTTTTGCTGCACCGGCGACACAAACTATCTCGACCAGGTCGCTGGGCTCCTCAGCCATGACAATCGCTTTGTCAGACAATCAGCCGCATTCGACCTCGCCCGCATCGGAACGCTCGCAGCAGCCAGACCAGTCCTGGCAGCCAACATCCCCAATAACGTCAAGATGTATGCCATCAGGTCAATCCTGAACGATTCGCTGCTCAAATCAGCCATGAGAGAAGAGGAGCGATCACAGAATGAAGAGCTGCATGATTCTCTATTCAGAACGCTTGATGAATTAACAAGAGAAAACTTTGCGGGAAATCTGCTCATCAACCAAGAATTTCCAAAATCCACCAACGCCGAGCAGTCACTCGAATCAACAGCAGGAATCCTCTCCACTGCCTTTCAGAAGCTCGGGTCGCCATCACTGATAGATCGCGAAGAAGGCATCAGGCTGCTTGCCGAAAGTCCTGAAAGCATCAAAAGAGATCTCCACAATCTGTACTTTTCCGAATCAGATCAGGACATCAAAATGGGCCTTGTTAAAGCCATGGCCAAGCTCAAAGACAGTGTTTACGTCCCAGCATTGATCGATGCCATTGGCGTCGAAATCGGCAATCACTGCCAGGGCAACATACGACGCGTGGCCGCATGCGCACTCGGAGACATTGACTGGATTCAGCAAGCCGATCGCCAATCGCTCACGATCACAATGGATAAACTGAGTTGGACATTGCAATATCCTGACGACTGGGGATTGCGCTACAGCGCTTGCATCGCACTGGAAGGCATCAACGACGCCCGAGCCAAGGATCTTCTGGTTCAAACAACCCAACAAGAGATAGATCCGGTGATCTCAAGACGCATCAACATCGCCTTATCCAAAATGAGCAAAAACAACGATCGTTAAGCCCATTCAATTTCTGACATCCCTGGATTTCGCCCCGGACAATGACTCAGGTCAGCCTTTAATACAACCATGAAATTACTCTTCGTCTGTCTTGGCAATATCTGTCGTTCACCCGCGGCGGAAGGTGTTTTTCTGCATCTTCTCAACGATCGAGGACTGTCAGACCGCTTCGAGGTGGACTCTGCCGGCACCGGCAGCTGGCATGTGGGCAACCCTGCGGACCGTCGCATGCAGGCCGCGGCCAAGCGCAGAGGCATTCATCTACCCAGCAGAGCACGACAGATTGAACTCCATGACCTCGAACACTTCGACCTGGTGCTGACCATGGACGACGACAATCTCGAGGCCGTCAGGGGATTAGCCCGCGAAGCAGGCGCAAGAGCCACTGCCCAGATCCAGCCGATGCTGAGCTACAGCAAGCGCTACAGCGAACGTGAGGTTCCTGATCCCTATTACGGCGGAGAGGCAGGCTTCGATCACGTCCTGGATCTGCTGGACGATGCCTGCGAAGCCTTACTCGATGAGCTGAACGGCAGCGATCATCCGCCACACGACAAGCACTGAACGCAATCAGCATTCAGGAGTCGGCCAGACCTCCTCAGCCACACGCGCACGGAACAAATCCTCGAGCGCATCAATCACAGCCTCGATCCCCATCCCATCGGTGACCAGCTCGGTGGCATCTTCCGCCTGCACCAGAGGCGCAATCGTCCTGGTGCTGTCGAGCCGGTCACGTTCAACGATCTGCGCTTCGAGTTCACTGAGCGCAGGCACGGAATGACCACGCTCCTGCAGATCCCTGGCGCGGCGTCGCGCCCGTTCCTCAGGAGTCGCCGTCAAAAACACCTTGAGCTCCGCTTCAGGGAACACAGCCGTTCCGATATCTCGGCCTTCAGCAACCAGTCCGCCTGTCTCACCGAGGCGCTGCTGCTGCCGTGTCAGCAGTGCTCGCACACAGGCATGGGCAGCCACCGTTGACACTGAGCCGGTGACCCTTGGATCTCGGATTGCATCGGTGACATCTCGACCATTGACGCAAACGGTCTGGACCCCATTACGCAACGGAGAAAGATCCACCTCCAAGCCCTCGAGCAGCCGCTCGACGGCTTCGGCGTTGGCAGGATCAGCACCATGCTCCTGGACCCACAAGGTCACTGCCCGATACATCGCACCGGTATCGAGATAGAGCAGGCCCATCCGCTCAGCGAAGGCCCGCGTCACCGTGCTCTTTCCGGCACCGGCAGGACCGTCGATGGCAACGATGGGAGAACGGGTCATGACAAAGATGTGATCGATCAGGCGAGTGGAGCCGCAGTGCACAGCAGTGGCCAGCAAGCGCAGAGACTGCTCGGGCACTGCTGACTGCAGTGTGAATGGATCCACGACCTCTACATACTCCACCTCGAGCCCGGCGCTCTCGAGCTCCTGACTCAGGCTCATCAGGACCTCACTCTGACCACGCACCCCGGCCCCAAGCTCTGTCGCTGCAGCTCGGAGAGCGGTGCCGATCGACGCCGCTCTCCGGCGTTCCGATGGAGCCAGATAAGCATTGCGTGAACTGGCAGCCAGACCATCAGATTCACGCACGGTTGCGCATCCCTTGACCCGCACCGATAAACCAAGGTCCGCGACCATCCGCCGCAGAATCGTGAGCTGCTGCCAATCCTTCTCACCCAGCCAAATTTGCCTGGGCTGAACCAGTGCCAGCAGGCGGCTGACCACCGTGCAGACCCCATCGAAATGGTCTGGACGCCTGGGGCCACACAAGCCCGACTGCAGTGCTGTCGGCGTTCGAAGCCTCCAGCCTGACCCGAATCCCTCGGGATAGATCTGCCGGTCATCAGGAGACCAGATCGCGGATGCACCGGCCTGCTGTGCGACTAAGCAGTCCGCTTCGAACGAGCGTGGGTAACACCCAAAATCCTCACCCTCCCCAAACTGCAGAGGATTGACGTAAACGCTGACCAGAACCGATCCGATCTCAGAACAGCCTGCAGCCGCGCTCCGGATCAGACTGGCATGACCCTGATGCAACCCCCCCATGGTGGGAACGAACTCAACAGGGCCAGGTCGTGATGCACGCCAGGCCCTGAGTTCGGAGTGAGTTCGGAGAACGCGAAACCTCAGCGAAGCACCTCAAGTCGAACCTGCGCGATGCCGCTGCGCATCAAGCCCAGTTCGCGGGCAGCACCATGGGCCAGGTCAATCACCCTGTCACCAGCGAACGGCCCACGGTCGTTGATGCGAACCACTGCCTTGCGGCCGTTCCAGAGGTTGGTCACGCGCACCCTCGTTCCGAAGGGCAAGGTGCGGTGAGCGGCTGTCATCGTGCCCGGACGAAACACTTCGCCGTTGGCGGTGCGATTGCCGTAGAAACCAGGGCCATACCAACTGGCTTCACCCGAGTGGGTGGAGATCACCACCGGACCAACAGGCTTGGGTGGCGCAGGAGGAATGGGGGGAACCGCGGAGTCAGGCTCGACAATGGCCGTCGCTGGATCTCCAGAGGGATCAACAGCTGGCTCAGCGGTTTCCACAGCGGAAACCGGCTCAGCAGGGATGACCAGATCCATCGGATCAATGATGTCAAACCCATCCAGGTCTCTCGCCAGCACTGGATAGAGAGCCAGGCCAGTCAAAGAAACGCCTGCAAGTGCAGCGATGGCAGGAAAAAAACGAGCCATAACGGTGGGTCAAGCGGCAAGCAGAGCGAGCTGTTTTGTCTGTCGTCGAAGACCCGACAGAGCCGCGACCGGGTCGCAAGAAAGTCCGTTGAACGTAAAAATGACTGCACACCACTGCGGAACGACTTGACCTCGTCCGCGGCAACAGCAGGACGCTGATCAGACTCCCGGAGAGGGTGCAGCAACTGGGCTGGGAGCAGACCACCCCAGAGAGCCATTGATCAGCCCAGGCAATCCGAATCACAAGCCCCGCTAATCGCAAGGGGACCAGCGCCCGCAGCGGCACAACGGCAGGGCAGGAGGCCCCGCTCACGAGGGGAGAGGATCAGGGCAGAACTACTGCTGCTGATGGACTACCGAGCCGCCGGGGTGGACGTGGAAGCTGGGCGAGCTTTCGTGGACAGGATCAAATCCGGCGTCGAGGCCACGCACCGCCCGGAGGTCGTCGGTGGACTGGGCGGCTTTGGAGGCATGATCCGTCTGCCACAGGGCCTGAAACGCCCACTGCTGGTCTCAGGCACGGACGGCGTGGGCACCAAGCTCGAACTGGCTCAGGACCATCACGGACATCACAACGTGGGGATCGATCTGGTCGCCATGTGCGTCAACGACGTGATCACCAGCGGAGCGGAACCGCTCTTCTTTCTGGATTACATGGCCACCGGTGCCCTGAGTGCTGATGCCATGGCCACGGTGGTGGAGGGCATCGCCGATGGCTGCCGGCAGAGCGGTTGTGCCCTGCTCGGCGGGGAAACCGCTGAAATGCCGGGGTTTTATCCACCCGGCAGATATGACCTTGCTGGTTTCTGTGTCGCCGTGGTGGACGAGGACGCAGTCATTGATGGCAGCCGGGTTCGCGCTGGCGATCGCATTCTCGGCATCAGCAGCAGTGGTGTTCACAGCAATGGCTTCAGCCTGGTGCGCAAAATTCTCGAGGCCAATGGCGTGACAGCCGAAACGCGCTTCGGTTCTGAGGATCAGCCCCTGATCCAGGCGCTCTTGCAGCCCACCCACCTCTATGGAGCACTGGTGAAGCAGCTGCTCAGTTCTGAGACTCCGGTTCATGCGATGGCCCACATCACAGGTGGAGGCATTCCCGAAAACCTGCCTCGCTGCCTGCCGGAGGGCTTGATCGCAAGGGTGAACGCCCAGAGCTGGCCACGCTCGGATCTGTTCAGCTGGCTTCAGTCGCGTGGGGAGATCAAGGAGCGGGATCTCTGGCACACCTTCAATCTCGGAATCGGCTACTGCCTGGTGCTTCCTGAAACAGCCATCCCGGCCGCACGCGCCCACTGTGAAAACGAGGGTTTCCAGGCCTGGGACATCGGCGAGGTCGTTGGCTCAACTGGCGAGGAAAGCTCGCCGGTGCTCGGCTTGCCTGCCTGATCAAGACCTGCATCCAACAATCTCCAACAGCTGACCGCCCCAACGCACTGAGGACTTGAAGTCCCGTTATTCTCCGGACAGACAGATCGACCACGCGTCGATCAATGCGTCGCGACATACGTCCTAGTAAGACATGCCATTCGATAGACCTCAGCGCACAACCAGACGCCGCTCGTCGGCAGGTCCCACACCTCCAAGGCGTCCTCTTGGATCGGGTTATGACAAAAATGCCCCTCACCGACAGAGCGGACCGAGACCAACGTTTCTTGCACTGAAGGACCACGGCAAGGTCTTCGTCGCAGATATGCCCTTCCTCTCTGACGGACAACTGGCCAACATCAGCAAGGAAGCCGGGGAGGTGCTGGTCAGCCTGGAGCGACGCATCAGCGAGCTGGAGCAGGTTCAGGGTGACCGGGACACCCTGATCAAGGCCTGCACCAAGCGTGATGTCACCCATCGCTTTCTGCGGGCGATCGAAGAAGAACAACAGCAGCGCCGCGACAATCCTGCAGTCCGCCGTGCAGCGGGGGAATCTCTACCTCGCACATTTCTGGAGATCGCACGGCACCGTCTTCCAGGAGCCACCTTTGATTCTCTGCTTCAGGAGGCTCTCTCGGCCTGCGAACAGTCGGCAGAAGAGCCCTCACCCATCACCAAGCCACCACTCAAGGTGGTGGCCCTTCAACCACAGGCGTCCTCTCTGCCGGTGGTCGTGAGCCCAGATCCAGAACCGAGTGATCAGGCGCTCTGAAAAGGGTTGTCGGGCATCCGCACCGAACAGTCGAAGCTGAGTTGATCGAGCTGAGTGCGCTCCGTCGCGGTGAGTTCCCAGGTGAGTGCCTGTCGGGCATCCTCCACCTGAATCGGTCTTCGAAATCCGGGAATTGGGCAGGTCCCATGGGCACGGCACCAGTTCAGTGCCACCTGAACCTGACTCACCCCTCTTGCCCGCGCCATGTCAGCCATCGCCTGACGCAGAGGACGTGAACCCGGCAACAGACGGCGGAAGAGTCCTGAACGCAGCAGCGTGGCATCGCTTGGTGTCCAGTCAGGGCGACGTGCAAGAACCCCCAGCGCAAGGGGGCTGTAGGCCAGCACCTCAACACCGAGATTTCGGCACACCTCCAGGATGCCGCCGGGCTCGATCGGAGCAGGAGCCAGCAAGGAGAACTGAACCTGCACACTGGCCAGCCGAACTCCCCGACGCGCCAGATGATCGTGCAGAACCCTTAGGCGCTGGGGGCCGACATTGGACACACCGAGCTCTCGCACGTCACCTTGATCGACCAGATCGGCGAGTCCATCGAGCAGCGGCCTCTCTTGCCATGGCGCATAGCGGGCCGTGCTCCAGTGCAGCTGGACCCGATCCAGCTGCCCACACAGGCGCTGCCGACTGGCCTGGAACGCTTTCACGAGGCCGCGACGGCCAAGACGCCAGGGGAAGGGAGCCAGCTTGGTGGCAACGATGAGGTTGGCGCGCGAAGACGCCTCAAGCCCTGTCAGACACTGACCCAGCAGCTCTTCACTGCGACCATTCAGGCGACCGGTTCCATAGGAGTCCGCCGTATCCACAAGGCGGAGTCCGGCAGCGACGGCCGACGCGAAGGTCGCCTTCAGCTCGGGATCGTCTCTGTCGGCGCGATAGCCCCAGAGCAGCTGGTTGCCCCAGGCCCAGGTGCCGAATCCGATTCCTGTCACAACGCC
>CAJXFG010000089.1 GCA_913052185.1 uncultured Synechococcus sp.
CAGTGGGCAAGAGCCTGGTGGAAGAAGACAAGCTGGAACTGGCCAAGGAGCTGGAAGCCAAAGCCAAGGCCAAGGGCGTGCAGCTGCTGCTGCCCACCGATGTGGTGCTGGCGGACAACTTCGCCCCCGATGCCAACAGCCAGACCGCTGACATCAACGCCATCCCCGACGGCTGGATGGGCCTCGACATCGGCCCCGATTCGATCAAGGTGTTCCAGGACGCCCTGGCCGACTGTCAGACCGTGATCTGGAACGGCCCCATGGGCGTGTTCGAGTTCGACAAGTTCGCTGCTGGCACCAACGCCATCGCCACCACCCTGGCCGACCTGAGCGGCAAGGGCTGCTGCACGATCATCGGCGGTGGTGACTCCGTGGCAGCGGTCGAGAAGGCCGGCCTGGCCGAGAAGATGTCGCACATCTCCACCGGCGGCGGCGCCAGCCTCGAGCTGCTGGAAGGCAAGGTTCTGCCCGGCGTATCAGCCCTCGACGCCGCCTGATTCAACCCGACCTGACGCAACGGGGAGGAGCATCAGCTCCTCCCTGATCGTTGGCTTCGGAAATCGGGCAGAGCCGGCAGACCCAAACGGCGGCGTTCCGCATCCATCACTTGCTTTCCCTGCAAACGCAGGCGGCGGCGAGCCTGACGCTGTTGCTGCATGCATGCCTTGCCGGCCTCAGGAGTCTGCGCACGCTCAAGGCAGCTCTGACCGGACCTCAGCAGAGCCAAACGCTGGTCATAACTCTTCAGAGCCCAGTTGCGACGAGCCTGGAACAGCTGCTGCTTCTGGCTGACCGTGAGGTTCGAGTCAGACAGCCGTCGGCCCGGGGCGGCTTGCGCAAAACCACCGACCTGTTGCAGGGCAGCAGCTGTCAGGGCAACACAGGGAATCAGGAGTGCTCGTCGCCAGCGATTGGTGAGCGCCATGAAGACCGTCAACAATGAACGCACTCAGATTGCTGCCGCAGCCGGGCCAGGATCTGACTCAGATGGCCGCCAACCATGACCGGATGTGATCTCACCCCAGAGAGCCAACTGGCCTTCATCGGCCTGGGAGCCCTGGGATTACCGATGGCGGTGAACCTGCGGGCAGCGGGCTACCCACTTCGGGTTCACACCCGCAGTCGATCAGCGGAGAGCGATCCGGGCCTGGCCGGCAGCTCCCCCGCAGACAACCCAGCGGCGGCGGCTCGCGACTGCGCTGCATTGCTGCTCTGCGTCAGCGACGATGCCGCCGTGGAGTCCGTGCTCTGGGGTGAGCAGGGAGCTGGACCTGCACTGAAGCCAGGCAGCCTGGTGATCGACTGCTCCACCATCAGTCCCTCAGCCGCCAGGGCCATGGCTGAACGTCTCGCTTCACGAGACATTCAGTACATCGATGCTCCCGTCACAGGTGGCACGGAAGGAGCCAAGGCCGGCACACTCACCGTGCTCTGTGGTGGCGAACGCTCTGCTCTGGAGAGAGCACGTCCGCTTCTGAACGTGATCGGGGGCTCAATTCACCATTTCGGCAGCGTGGGAACCGGGCAGCAGGTCAAAGCGATCAACCAGGTGCTGGTGGCGGGCAGTTATGCCGCCGTGGCGGAAGCCATCGCCCTTGGACAACACCTGCAGCTGCCAATGGAGCAGGTGGTGGAGGCGTTGCGCCAGGGAGCTGCCGGTTCCTGGGCTCTGGAGCACCGCTCCCAGGCCATGCTCAACGACACCTATCCGCTCGGCTTCAAGCTGGCTCTGCATCACAAGGATCTCGGCATCGCACTCGATGCGGCTCTGCAGACGGGCCTGAAACTGCCGATCACGGAGTGCGTGCACCAACAGGAGCAGGCTTTGATGGACGCTGGACTCAGCGATGCGGATGTGTCCGCTTTGCGCAGAAGTCTTCCTGCGAATCCCCACCCGCCCCAGCAGATCAGGGATTGAGTTTTGAGCGGTCGTCCACAACCTGCACGCGTTTGCTCACGGTGATCACCCCATCGGGGTGCACCAGCAGGGCTGCCCAGGTCTGAACTCCTGGCTGGAAAGGCGCTTGAACCGATTTGAACAACCCTCCGCCACCGAGCGGTTCGAGCTGAACATCCGGGCTCTGCTGGGCGAGGACCTGCTGGGCCGTCACCGGCGTGAGACCACCGGCGAGCAAGGCCTTACCCAGCGGTTGATCCACCACCACATCGACGTCGTAGCGGCTGCCTGTGAGCACTGTGTCGGGGATCAGCAGCGAGATCGGCAGAGGCTTGCTGGCACTGGTGAGCACCGACTGATCGCTGAGCACCTCCTGATCCGTGATCAGGCCACCATCCGTGGTGAAGGCCAGGCGCTGGTTGGCTTTGAAGGAGTAGCTCAGTCCATCCTGCTGACGCGTCCCGCTCACGGCCAGCGTCACCGTGGGACGGCCATCGGCCAGGGGCTGACCCGACCTGACGGCCCATCGCGTTTCAGGGAAACGCATGCTGAAGCGCCGAAAACGCTCCATCAGCGTTTGCGCCTGATCCGGCGCCATCAAGGCAGTCAGAGCCTTTACACGATCCTCTGCATTGAGGGCCTGCTGCAGCCGGACACTGAGGGCGGCAGTACCACCACTTGCCGCCATCGCAGGAAGGGCGGTCATCATTGCCGCAGCCGACAGCGCAGTCGCCAAAGAGGCTCGCAGGAGCGGGACCATGAATCAGCTTCAGCAGTCGAACTAAGTTAGGCCGCGTTTTCAAGGTCCGCTCCCATGCCCCGGCTTCTGATCGCTGCCAGCGGCACCGGTGGCCATCTGTTTCCAGCGCTGTCGGTGGCGGAGGCGCTGCCATCCGAATGGAGTGTTCGCTGGTTGGGTGTTCCCGACCGCCTGGAAACCACCCTGGTGCCTGAGCAGTACGGACTGGTGACCGTCAAGGCAGGAGGGCTGCAGGGCCGAGGACTGCGCAAGCTCATCCAGTTGCTGCGGCTGCTGGCCGCAAGCCGAGACGTGCGCCGGATGATCCGCAAGGAGCAGATCGATGCGGTGTTCACCACCGGGGGATACATCGCTGCACCGGCCATTCTCGGAGCCCGCTGGTGCGGCGTGCCTGTGGTGCTGCACGAATCCAACGCCATCCCAGGTCGGGTCACAAGGCTGCTGGGCCGCTTCTGCACCCGCGTGGCCATTGGCCTGGATGCCGCTGCAAGTCGCATCCCTGGATGTACGGCCGTGGTCACAGGCACACCGGTACGGGAGGCTTTTCTCCAACCCCAGCCACTGCCCAACTGGGTTCCGAAGGGCGAAGGCCCCTTGCTCGTGGTGATGGGCGGCAGCCAGGGAGCTCTCGGCCTCAACCGCATGGTGCGCGTGCTGCTGCCGGAGCTGCTCAGCCACGGCTGCCGGGTGGTGCACCTGACCGGCAGCAACGACCCCGATGTGCATTCCATCGAGCACACCGCATTGGTGGAGCGACCCTTCAGCGATGACATCCCCGGGTTGCTGCAACACGCGGATCTGGCGATCAGCAGAGCTGGGGCCGGCAGTCTGAGTGAACTGGCGGTGAGCGCTACAGCTTCGGTGCTGGTGCCTTTTCCGCAGGCCGCGGATCACCATCAGGACGCCAATGCCGCCTGTGCCGCAGCCCTGGGCGCCGCTGTGATCGTGCACCAGCACGATCCGAACCATCCCGCCCTGCGCGACACGCTCTGGCGATTGCTGGGTCAGAGACTTGGCAGCAATGAAGCCGCTGACAATCCACTTCCGGCGATGCAACAAGCCATGCAACGGCTGGCAATACGCGATGCCGACCAGCAACTGGCCACGCTGCTGCAGGAATTGGTGTCCTGATCCGGGCGTCAGCTGAGTTCCTTCTTCAGAGCTTTGAGGATGCGCCGGTTACCGCGTCGATCCTGCAGTCCGATGCGCAGCCAGCTGTCCCCAAGACCGATAAAGGAACGGCAGTCACGCAGCAGAACGCGTTGACGTGCCACACGCTCGCGCAACTCCAGCAGGGAGTCCTCGCCGCGGATCAGCAGATAATTCGCGCTTGAAGGCATGGGAGACACAGCGGGTAGATCGATCAATCGCTGGTGAAACCAATTCCCCTCCTGGGCAACCCAGGCCTGAACACGCTGCAGCCAGCGATGCATCCCTGACTGATCAGCCATCACAGAGCGGCCAGCAGCCAGCGCCAGACCATTCACGGGCCAGGGGTCACGCCAGCGTTGCCAGTGCTGGAGCCGTTCTGGGGATGCCACGGCGTAACCCAGACGCAGCCCCGCGATCGCCAGCAGCTTGGTGAGACTGCGGATGACCACAAGATTGGGATGGGTTTCCACCAGAGGAAGAAGCGACTGGACTTCTCCTTCGGGGACGAGGGGCAAAAAAGCCTCGTCACAGATGACCAATGAATAGCTCTGCAAGAGCGGCTCCAGCGATGCGCGACTCCACAGCTGACCGGTTGGATTGTGCGGATTGGTGATCCAGAGCACCTGACAGCTCTGTTCCAGGCCTCCTTGAAAGGGCCAGGGCTGGGGCCAGGTTCGCGTCCAGCTCAGCTCAAGAGGCAGGCTGATCACGGCACCACCCCAACAAGCCAGCGCTCGGCGGTAGTCCGCGAAACCAGGGTCTGGCACACCACTGACACCACATGCGGCAGCATCGCGAGCAGCCCAGGTGAACAGTTCAGCCGCACCATTTCCAGGGAGCACGGCCTCCGGCTGGAGACCATGGAAACGGGCAATCGCCTGACGAAGTTGGCGCTGTTCGCGGTCGGGATAATCACGCAAGGCACTGCCCCCGATGGCTCGCTTCAACGCACGCCGAAGATCAGCTGGCGGACGGAAGGGCACCAGCGAAGCGCTGGCATCGAGGAGCTGCGCTGGTCTCAGGCCGAGGCGGAAGGCCTCCTGACTGAGATTGCCTCCATGCGGTGGAAGGCCGCTGCTCAAGGTGAATGCAGGCGACACACCACACCATCCTGCCCAGTCACGCTCGACGCGAAGGGCAGGGACCGATACAACCCGGCCAGTGACCGGATCACCATGGCTGCCCTGAGTCAGCGCCTGATCCTGACAGCTGTGATGCTGACTCAGGCCGCATTACCCCATTCAGCTCTGGCGGCGGACGATTGGGTGATGCTTTTGCAAAGCAAACAATGCCCCGAATGCAGGTTGGCAGATGTGGATCTCGTGCATGCCGACCTACGGGATGCTGATCTGAGCGGAGCGAAACTGCAGCGAGCCAACCTCAGCCAGGCAAAACTGGATGGTGCAGACCTGAGCAATGCCGATCTGAGCTTCACAAGCCTGCACGGGGCTTCACTGCGGGGAGCAAATCTCAAGGGTGCGAAGTTCTACGGCACAGATCTTCGCGACTGTGATCTCACAGGGGCTTTGCTTGATGCCAACTCCCTGGAGGAAGCCCACTGGAGCGGCGCCACCGGACTTCCCAAAGATGCGCAAAGCCACGCCGCTCTGCACAACGCCGGGGTGACGGCTGCTGAACGCAATCAGTGGAAAAAAGCCGAAGAACTGTTCGGCTTGGCAATCCGCAAAGAACCCGATCGAGCCGAGAGCTGGGTGGCTCGAGGCATCACACGCGAACAACTGGGGCAACGCCAACTTGCGATCAAAGATTTCAGCTATGCGAGCAGTCTTTACGAGGCTGATGGTTTCAGCAGCAATGCCAAACAGCTCCAGGCTGCGGCGCAATCCTTGCAAGACAAGACCTACAAAAGAAAGGGGGGCAACGGCACAGGCTCTGCCCTGCTTTCAGGCCTTCTATCCACCTCGAAAGCATTATTCCCACTTGCGATGAAGCTGTTTATGCCTGCAATGCCAGCCATCGGCTTCTGAATCAGCGAGGACTCATCAGCTGCCGAGCCTCGCGCGTTGAAGGCCTATATCCATACCCATAGGCACCACCTGATTCATCATCAACAATGGATGGCGTCACAAGAATAACGAGCTCTTGCTTAGTCTTTTCAGAACTGGACTTACGGAATAATTGCCCAAGAATTGGCAAATCACCTAAAATTGGCCACTTAGTGATGAGCTCTACATCAGATTCTCTAATTACACCTGTTAATACGAGCGTTTGACGGTCGCGCAAACGAACACGCCCTGAACTTAAACTACGGCCTGTGATATTGTAGATTTGAATTCCTTCTTGAAAACCTGCTTCTTCTGGAATAGAGATTGAAGGCGAAATATCCATCGTCACAAAGCCATTATCATCAATTTTTTCAACACTGACGTCTAAAGTCAGTCCAGCATTTTCTCGCGTATTTTCAAATTGAGTCGAGCCATTAGCAGTGTCGGTCGCTTTTACCCCAGTAATGACACTGGTACCTGTCTCAACACTGGCTTTTTGCCCCTCCTGAACCAATAACGTAGGAGAAGCCAAAGTCTTTGCACTACTGGACTCAATAACAGCTTCCAAATATCCATAAAGTGAATTTTGCGGATACTTGAATCTCCGAGGATCTTGCCCTGGCACATAAACAGGTTGCCCATTCTTGTCATAGCGAGGAACCAACGTGGGAGACGCTGCAGGATCAGTAGAAGGAACATAGATTGGACGTCCATTTTGATCATATTGCTTTAAAAGCACGGGTCCGGCCGAAGGGTCCGTAGATGGAACATAAACAGGTCGGCCGAACTCGTCGACCCTTGGAACGAACTGATTCAGAGCATTAGGATTGGGATCCTTTACATAAACCTTTTGATTGGTGTCCGGATCAAGGTAGGGGACTTCAACAAGAGTGACAGTGCCATCTTCTTCGTCAACAGTGACATAGGCATCTGACAATTCAGGAACGACAGGATCCCTGACATCCTGAGCCTCAAATGATGGCGGAACAACAGTTTGAGCCTCGACAGATGGCGGCGCAACATTTTGAGCAGCAAACTGCGGCACTCCCGCTGAATAAGTCCCAGGCGCTGCGTAAGGAGTCCCATTTCCCAACCTGCCGGTTCCAGCCTGATTACCAGGCTTATAATCACCAAAATTCATGAAGGCTCTTCCACTTTGGCTGACAATGAATGTGTTCCCCATTCGCGCAGAAAAACTCGAATCAATTGTTCGATCAT
>CAJXFG010000090.1 GCA_913052185.1 uncultured Synechococcus sp.
AGCGTGTCTTCACGGGCACCGTGGGTTCGAATCCCACCCTCTCCGTTCAAAAAACCCAGTCAATGACTGGGTTTTTTTGTATCTGAAAGCCTCTTGATCCCAGCCGATGACCTGAGACGCTTGCCACTGAACTGACCAACGCCTCAACCCTTGCAAGCAAGGAGACAAGCTTCTCTCCTGCTCCTTTCTTTGCTGATCTCAGGCGGCACACTTGGAGTCAACCTCAAGCAAGACAGACCCTTGACGGCAACATTGCTTCCGCAACGGGGTTCACACAGGGCTGCGGGTCAATCCAGCACGTAAAACATTCAAGGGCGAGTGGAGATCACGAGACGACATCCAAAAGGTGACACCCGAGATCTGGGATGTCGCGGAAGTCACTCCCAAAATGATCGTCATCAAAAGCCAGCTGAATGGTCCCTATGAACCTCCTCTGGGCCTGCAATTCGATCGTGACACTGGCAGGGTGTTTCTTGACAGCATCCCACCACTTGAAGAAACACCCTGCAGATTCAGTTGCTTATAACTAACCAGAGAAGAGAGAAATGACGAGGCTGTGAATAAAGACACAACCAAAGTTTTTCAAGCAAAGTCGGTGAATCCTACACAAAAACAAATAAGTAAGACGTCAACTGGCAAACACAACTGATTTATGCAAAAATCATGTTCAGATCAGCGATCAACATGGCGAGCAGATACGTCCTGGCATCTGGAGAGACAGAGATTTCGAAAAAGTCTTGCAATGGTTCGCCAGGAAAATTCAGTATTTGGTGGACTCTTCTCTCCCTTGGTCTTCAACGCAAGGAGCTGCATCAAGGCTGGCTGGTCTTTACCAACCAACGAGTCATCTTTTGCAAACGCCACTGGCTCAAGCAAGACCTCCTCGGTATTTTTCACGCATTTATTCCAAGCAAACGCATCCTATGGGAAGTGGACACAGTCGATGTTGAGTCGGTCACGCCTCGCCAATGCCTTCTGATCTATCCAGTTCACCGCATCAGAACAAAGCGAAAAGATGGTGAATTTTATGATTTTGGATACGGGCATGAAAGCATGAAGGAACTCTGCAAGTTAACCAACCTCAATTACATCGAGAGCTGACCATCGATCAAATCGGCTACGCCCTGGCCGAGTATTGCCATGTCAAGGCCTGGTCTCACCTCCCGAGCTAGGCCGAAGCAAGGCAAGGGCCTCCGCCTGATGCTGACCGCGCCAACTCCAGGTCAGTGCCCAGCCACAGTCCGAAGCAACAGACTCGATCCATCCACGCCGCGCCGGCCAGTCGCCCTGCTGCAGGTGGGCAACAACGGCATCTCGCTGCTGACCTGAAAGACCAGGCCAGTGCTGGACCCGGGAGACATAGCGCTCCAGATAACAGGCTCGCGACTCATGCTCCTCCTGGAAAACATCCGTCCAGATCAGGAGACCATCGTCAGCGATACGCCGACGGGCCCCAGCAAGAAAGCGAACCTTGTCGGCATCACTCAGGTGGTGAATCGCGAAGGCCGAGTGGATCAGATCCACCGGTTCATCGACCTCCGCCTCGGCCCAGAGCAGCAGATCTCCACGAATCCAGCGGCAGGGAAACGCGACGGGCCCCATCTGACGTTCGGCCAGAGGCAGCACGGAGGCAGCCAGATCCAGTCCTGTGTAGGAACGCAGTGGCAACGAACGGAACAAGGGCGCGAGATGGGCCAGATCACCGCAGCCCAGATCCACCAGCACAACGGGTGGGGCCTGTTCGCCGCGTTGATCGATCCAGCTCCAAAGCACCGCAGCAGTGGCGTCCGCGATCGCTCTGTGCTCCATCGAATCGTGCTCGAGCACAGTCCGGTAGGTCTGCCACTGCTCTTCGAACAGAGACATCGTCACCACCCCATCACAGTGCTTTCAGGATGACTTCTGGCTAGCAGCAATTGTGTTGAGGGCGAACCAGGCAAAGCACTGCAGTCGTCACAGAGATGGCATGTTGGTCTGCGATTCAGCAACTCGGCAGGGATCGCTTAACCGCTTAGCTCCAGCTTTCAACATCGTTGCCCAGACGTCGATGGCGGCATGACGCCAATGGGTCTCCGTTGTTGTGGCTGCGATGGGCGAAGTGGACGCTCTCGCAGCAGCCATCGTGACTTGGTCGTTGCGAGGTTGATCAGTCGAACAAGCAGCGGACATCGTGGTGGTCAACGGCAAAGTCATACGTCGACCCCCAGGGGGCGGTAACGCGAACCGCCTGAAAATCAGCTTTTTTCGCACCGAGCTGCCAGGTGGCCTCAGATGAGCCGTTCTCTCCCCTGAAAAGGGCAACGCCTGACTTACGCAGTTCCATCGATCCTTTGCTCACCGTGATCAGAACCCCCCAGGGTCGACAGACTTGTTCGGCCAGCGTGGGTTGGGAGATCAGCACCGACGCAGCAACACGACATCACCCTTAGCAACTGCTTTTGATCATTCATCAGCCATGCCTCGCCATTGTTTGGAACATGGCGATCACCACGCCGAAGCTTGCAGGAGCGCGGAGCAAAGAGGAAGGCCGCCCCTCCAGGTGGAAAGACGGCCTAGCTCGCTCGCTTGTGCATGGTTCAACCCATCACTTATGGCAAAAGGAAGGGGTCGAAGCTTCTGGCTGGAGGCACCCTGGGGCCATGGGCTCTAGGTGTCGGGTTGTGATCTCCTGGGGCACCTAGGGCGGTGCAAGTGGAGCGGCGATTGGCGTGGCGCACAAGGTCTGCCTACCAAAGGACCAACCCAGTTCATTGATGAGACTGTTGGAGCAGGGGCCAGAAGTCAGTCTGCTTCTGCAATCTGCTCAGGTGGAGTGTCGGCCGTCATGGGCTCCTCCGATTTCGTGGCCTTACTCTCCACCCGCCATGGCCGTCTTGCCATCAGTCGAATCGCGCATTGCCTTCCGTGCCAAAACAGCCAATAGTGAGAACGGCGTGCTCAAGCTCAAACGATGAGCAGCCGTGATGACACGTCGATGCGCCGCAATCTCTGCAATGGCCCTACTTCTGCCAGGGGGCCTGCGGCCTGTTGCGGCCGATGAAACAGTCATCATTCGCAGCTGCTACGACGGCGACACCTGCAGGACTAGCGACGGCGAGCGGATCCGGCTTGCCTGCATCGATGCCCCTGAGCTGAGAGGGAAACGCGCGCAGCCAGTGCCTGCCAGAGCGGCTCGCGATCACCTGCGAGCAATGGTGGTCGGCCGCTCCATCAGCCTTCGCCGCATCACCACCGATCGCTACGGCCGGACCGTCGGTGAGCTGTTCGTGGATGGGAGAAACGTCCAACAGGCGATGGTCGTCAGCCGCCATGCGCAGATTGACTGGAAGTACGCGCATCAATGCCCCTGGAGCTCATGAACAGCAGCGGACCTCCTCTCAACTCAATCGCTGTGGCACTGCTGGCTATCGCCGTGATTGTTCTGGCGATCAAAGAGCCGCGTTGCAACTGTGAGAACGAGTTGCCATCAGCAGAAACACCAGCCACTCCACAGGCGCCACCAGCTCGCCCCTCAAAGACTGGGCGCCAGCGTGAACTGCGCAAGTTTTGACCTGAATCAGTCGTTGCAGGAGAGATCGTTGGGGCCAGGTGACCTGGCTCAACAAATACGCTTTCGAGCACTGATTCAGAAACGCAGCTGAATCCCAAAACCCGCAGGCGTGCCGTAGACGAATCCATTGCCGTAGCCATAGGCAGGGACCACTCGCGGATAACGAGTGACTTCATGGTGATAAGCCCTCCGTGCCTGCCTGTAGACACGCGCTTCATGACGGAGGTCATGGCGTCGCTGCCTCAGCTCATGTTGCCGGTGATGCTTGTGATGATGGTGGTCTTTGGCTTCTGCAGCTGGCGCCATTGCCAGTGCCGTGGTCCCAATGACGCCTGCACAGAGCAGAACGTTGGGCAGTTGCTTGTGCACGAAATGGATAGGAGCAGCAAATGGTGTCGTCATCACGTTCCTGGAGCTGCCTTCAGCGTCGCTCCCGCATGAATGGCAGAAAAGGTCCTGAAACCGAACCTTCAGGGACGGTCGCCACACCACTTCTCGCTCAAGATCCTGGCGAATCACGCGGGCGGAACCGTCTGGTTACGACAACCAGGCAGGACGATTCCGCCTTGTACTGGCCGAACCGCCTGAGCTCAAGTCCAAGTCACCTCTAACAGGGCAAGAGCTCCTTCCATACCTGTAGGCGAACCGCCCAATCCGATGCCAGTGCATTTGCTACGGAGAGTGGTTCTGCCGGCAGGAACAAAAGCGCAAACTGCTTCAAGAGCGAACCCTGGCTGCCGCTAGGTAAGCACTGTTCGGCGTGCAGCTCACTCTCTGCGAGACCAACGACTGATCTGATCGCCAGGGCAATGTTTGACGTCACTCAGGCAATCCACGAGATCGTCGTGTTGACGCACATGACCAACAACAACACTTTCACAGCAAAACTGTGATTGATTCCCCCTTGAAGCCATGGAGGTTCATGTCATTCAAACTGTGGCAATAACGCCTCAAAATCCGCGGCATCCTTGCTTTTGGCGACAGCGAGGCGTAAAGCTCGCAAAACAGCGGGTCGCTGGGCGTAAGGCGAAAAATCGAGCAAACCTTCCACGACCTCTTCAGGTTTGCCGTGCATCGCCAACACTTGCAAAGCAGTGTCCATCCGCTGAACAAGCTCCTCAGTGCTCCATAGGCAGTTCTGACGGATGAAGTAACACACCTCGCCTTCGACCAAATCAGCAGGCAGGTCGAGCTGCTCTGCCAATTCGCGTACCTTCTCGTCATCCTGATCAAAAGGCTGATCAAATCCGACAGTGGCCAGAAGGCCATAGTCGAGAAACATTTCGCGCCAACTGGCATTGGATTCAAGGCCTGACTCAATAAGGGCCCAAACCCTTAAATGAGCCTCCCTGGGATCCATGGGAGCAATGGTCATCCGACTGACCTGCAATCGTCATCTCTCCAGAGTGGCCATGGCTTTTATTCCTTGCTGTAGGGATTTGGATCAGCGGTGTGCCCAAGCAGCGACTGGCTGGGGAGGTTGCTCACACCGGATGATCATTTTCATCACAATCGACGCTTCCACAGTTGATTGCGATGTTGGAGAACAACACAACAACAGAACAGTGGCTGCTCCTGATTCACCCGGTTGGCGTTGGCTTGTCGTCTCAGTTCTGGGATCGATTCATTCGTGATTGGCACAGCACCAAGACATCACCATCGTTGTGCGCGCCTGACTTACTGGGCTGCGGAACTGCACCATGTCAGGCCCAACCTCTGACACCGGAAGACTGGGCTGATCAGCTGATCACTCTGATACGAGAGCAAGACAACGGCCCCGCGGTGCTGGTCGCCCAGGGCGCTTCTCTACCGATCGCACTGGCAATCGTGGCCAGAGCACCAGAGCTCGTTCGCGCCATGGTGGCGATCAGCCCGCCGGGCTGGCGGGTGCTGAAGCAGGCGTTTCCCCAGGACAGAGCGCATCTGCTCTGGCGCGTCGTCTTTCAGGGACTGATCGGCAACCTCTTCTATCGGTATGCACGACGTCGCAGCTTTCTGAATGCGTTCTCAAAGAACAACTTGTTTGCCCGAACCGAATCCGTTGATGAGGAATGGCTGGAAATGCTTCAAGAGGGCTCACGCTCGATGGAGACCCGCTGGGCGGTGTACTCCTTTCTGGCGGGATTCTGGCGACGCGACTGGGAACCGCAGCTCACTGGGCTCAAGATTCCAATGCAGATTCTTTTTGGAGCAAACGCCACAGGGATTGGTTCATCCAAGAACTGGGATGACCTTGATCAACGACTGAAAACCTATGCAGACAAACTGCCCAATGCTTCCATCAGCACAATCCCTGGCAGAAACGTCCTTCCTTATGAGTCCACTGAGGATTGCGTGACCTGCATCAGGGAATGGCTGTTCTCTCTTCCCGAGTAGCAGAGCCCGTCAGCCAAGCGCCCTCGCAACGGAGCGGCTGCCGAATCAAGCCACGTGACCACACGGAAGACGTGGATAAGCCGGATGCTCGATTGGATCGCAGGTGACTGCGCGAACAACCCTGATCTGTTAGGACATCAGCCTCCAAGGCTCCTTCAGATGCCCGTTGACATCACGGCAATTCTGGTTTCATCCACATTCATGGGAGCAGGTCTGGCCCTGGCCAAATTCTTCCCAGAATCCTCCCTGTTGGCGGCTTTTTTTCTTGGTGGGCTGGCCCTTGTCAACATCGGGCTATCGATCGCTGGCTAAGCCGGGTTCCAGTCAGACAGGACTTCATTCCCAGCTTCCGGCAGAACTGATCGAAGCCGTTCGGGACAACTTGATCACTGTTTATCAACCGCTGGGTCCAGGAGAGGAGTCAGCGATTGGGCGGCAAAGCTGGACCACGGGGCTTCACAAACGTGTTCGCTTTGATACCTTGAAGGGTGTCATGAGGGGCAAGTCGAGCAGCCGACTCATGCAGGCAGGGAGAGGGAGACGTCACACTCCCTCTTTCTCGAACTCACCTCACTGGCGATGAGCAGGGGCTCCAACCTTGGGCCTGAAGGGTGATCCACATGTCGTTCGCAGCCTCAGGGAGCAACCTCTGCTGACGGATTGGATCGCCCAGAACCGGTGCCCAGCGAAAGGTGCTCACCAGCACCTGCGCTGGGTGTTCAGTGGATGGATCAGGCTTGATCTGGATGAACGTCCTCTCGTGGGGATTCAGAAGCCACCCTTCTCCCGGCAGCACCTGCTGGGAATGCGCATCATCTGGGAGGTCATGGAACATGGCTTGAGTCTGGAGCCTCTCAAGCCGACAGCTGCTGGCCTTCGCAGTTCGTGTTACGGAAGCAAAGGCGCCTCAATCGGAACAGGGGACTCAACAGGCACTTGCTTGATTCCCTCCTTGACTGCTGTTGCCGTCATGAAGCCACCCGCGAGCACCACAGCGAAACAACTCAAACCAGCCACGACACCGGCCGCCATGATCGATCGGGTCGTGGAATCAACAGCACTCCTGTGACGACGGCTTGAC
>CAJXFG010000091.1 GCA_913052185.1 uncultured Synechococcus sp.
TCGCTCCACTGCGATGCAGGCAGCAGAAGGTGGGCGTAGTGAGATGTTTCCGTGTCGGCGTAGGCCTCGCTCACCACCACCAGAGGGCAGCGTTCCATGGCTGCCTTCACCCGTTCCAGATCAGGCATGCTGACGAGGGGATTCGTGGCAGCGACCCACCAGAGATCCAGCTCACCACGTTCCATTGCCTCGACTTGTTGCCAGGCGCTCAACCCTGGTTCCGCAGCGATGGATCCCGGTGCGAATCCCCAGGCCTGCTCGACTTCTGCCCGATGGTCGGGGTTGGTCACCAGTCTGTAGCCCGGCAACAGATGAGCCAGGCCTCCGGCTTCGCGGCCGCCCATGGCGTTGGGCTGGCCTGTCAGTGAAAAGGGCCCGGCACCGGGCTTGCCGATCTCACCGGTGAGCAAGTGCAGATTGATCAGTCCACTCACCACGGCAGTGCCTTCCCTGCGTTGGTTCACGCCCATGGACCACAGGCTGAGCACGCCTGATTTGCGGCTCCAAAGCCTGCCCACATCCCGGAGTTGCTGTTCCGTGATGCCGCAGAGTTTGGCCGTTTCGTCAGCTGTCCAGGCGTTGATCGTCTTGACGTAGGCCGAGAATCCTTCCGTCGCGGCGTCGATGAAATCGCTGTCGAAGCCGTTGTCTTCGATGACGAGCCGAGCCAGCCCATGAAGCAATGCGAGATCCGTGCCCGGGGCGATTGCAAGATGGTGATCGGCGATTTTGGCCGTGTCTGTGCAACGCGGATCCACCACCACGATGGTGAGGCCTTTGGGATTGCGTTTTTTGCGCTTGAGCAGCCGCTGAAACAGCACCGGATGGCATTCGGCGGTGTTCGTGCCGATCAGGAAGGCCACAGAACAGTGATCGAGATCCTCGTAGCAACAGGGTGGGCCGTCTGAGCCAAGGCTGCGGGTGTAGCCAGCCACGGCCGAGCTCATGCAGAGGCGTGAATTGGCATCGAAGTTGTTGGTACCCAGGGCTCCTTTCAGGAGTTTCTGGGCCATGTAGTAGTCCTCGGTGTGGAACTGGCCGGATCCATACATGGCGATGGCATCAGCGCCTTTTCCTTTGAGCGTGCTGCGTATTCGCCCTGTCAGCAGGTCGAAGGCGCTGTCCCAACTGATGGGTTGGAAGTCATCCTTGAATGTCGGTCGGTACAGAGGCTGCGTGAGCCTTCCCTTGGCCAGGGTTTCTCCCACCGTGGCTCCCTTGATGCAGACCTGTCCGAGGTTTGAAGGGTGCTGTTTGTTCCCACGCGCGGTCCACATCGGGTTGCCTTCGGCGTCCCGTTTCACGGATTTGCCGGCTTCTCCCGGGGGCATCAGTTCCAGACCGCAGCCCACTCCGCAGTACGGACACTGACTTTGAATGCTCATGCAGGGACTGGTCATGAGAGAGGAGTCCGAATGAATGAACGATCCCCAGTGCAGACAGCACTGGGGATCCGTGATCTCAGGCGAGAGTGCTGATTGTTCAGCGAGCCATCGCGGTTGCCGATGACGACTGGCTTTCACCCTCATGCAGTTCATCGAAGGATCCCTTGGGTTCCTTGAGGAAGAAGAAGCAGAAGAAAGCCACGATCAGACCTGCGATTCCCAGAATCTGGAAAAAGGCGCTGTTGGACGCTGCAATCACTTCGGGAGAGGGATCTTTCCCTCCACCCATCCAGAGCGGCAGCAGACTGAAGATGGTGAGATAGGTCACCGCGCCGACATTGCCGTAGGCCCCAACCAGGCCTGCCACCTGACCAGTCACGCGACGTTTCACAAGCGGCACGAGGGCGAATGTTGCACCTTCTCCGGATTGGACGAAGAACGACGCAAGCATGGTGATCACCACAGCGATGAAGATGCCTGTGGAACCACTGAATGTGCCCGGTTTGATCAGACTCATCACCAGGTAACCGATGCCAAGCCCCGCGGTGAGGAAGCCCATGGTGTTCTTCCTGCTGCCCAGTTTGTCGGAGATCAGGCCACCGGCGGGACGGGCAACCAGGTTCACGAAGGCGAAACAGGAGGCCAGAATTCCCGCGGTCGCTTTTGGCAGGTCGAATGTGGTTTCAAAGAATGTCGGCAGCATTGAAACCACCGCGAGTTCGGAACCGAAGTTCACGATGTAGGTGAGTTCAAGGATGGCCACCTGACGGAACTCATAACGATCTTCCTTGGGATACACCTTGGTTCCCATGATCAGGTCGCGGTTGGTTCTGATGATTCCCCAGGTTTGGAAAATGAACCAGATCAGGACAGCCAGCAGGGCCAGGGGATAAGTTCCAGCGTTCAGGAAGCCAACTTTCTGAAGTCTCCAGCACAGAACACAGAGGATTGCTGCGAAGGGAACATTCATGCCGAGAAGGCCCCAGAAATCCCTCATCGATGTGACTTCAAGGCCTGCTGTTTTGGCAGGACGTTGGTATTCCTTCCCTGGTGGGGTGTCGCTGACATTGAAGAAATAGATCACCCCGTACACAGCGGAGATGATTCCGGTGAGAGCGATTGCTCCCCTCCAGTTCAGGATGTCGCCAGTCGGCAGCGTGAATCCCCCGGAGAATGAGAGAAAGCCAGCTACTGCAACAAGGCTCAGAGCAGAGAAAGCGGAGCCGAAGTTGCCCCAGCCTCCATAGATGCCTTCAGCGAGACCAATCTCTTTGGGAGGGAACCATTCGGCCACCATCCGGATGCCGATCACGAAGCCCGCACCAACGATGGAGAGCAGCAGGCGTGCCACAACCAGTTGGCTGAAATCCTGTGCTGACGCAAACAGCAGGCAGGGAATCGCGGAAAAGACCAGGATTGAGGAATAAGTAATACGGGGGCCGAATTTATCCAGCAACATGCCGATCAGCACGCGCGCTGGAATGGTGAGGGCCACGTTGCAGATTGCAACCGTGCGGATCTCGCCGACAGTCAGGCCAAGATCAGCTTTCACTGTCGTGGCGAGTGGTGCCAGGTTGAACCAAACAACGAAAGTGAGAAAGAATGCAAACCAGGTGAGATGAAGTGTTCGATATCTCCCCTGGAATGACCAGAGTTCGCCAAGCATGGGGTTTGTTGGGTTGGAGATTCAAACCCCGGCGTCGAAACGAAGGCGCCCTGAGGTTTAAAAAGCGGCGCTCATGCAGACCGCCGGATAATTGCACCATCCCACGGGTACATAAATCGTTGCATTGGCTACAAAAATGCAGCGCTGAGACCTCAATGTAAATTGTGAATCTTGGAGATCTGGGTGTTTTCAGTAGTCGTTGTAACTGCAATATCGTTGGCGTGAGGTGTTACCAAGGCCCAGGATCGATGGTGTTATGTCTCGTCGTCTTCTGGGCGTTCTGCTTGCCGGTGGTGCTAGTCGCCGCATGGGTACGGACAAGGCCCTGTTGACCCATCCGGATGGATCGAGCTGGCTGGAGGCTCAGGTGCAACTGTTGCGCTCAGTGGATCTTGAGGTGTGTGTGCTGACAGGTCATGCGGGGCATCACGCGCGACTCAGCGATTGCGCAGGCGTGACTGTTCAAGCTGAGCCCTGGCAGCCGGCCGGACCCCTCTGGGCACTGAGTTGTGTTCTGAACGATCGTGATGACGAGGCGTTGCTCACCCTTCCTGTGGACATGCCTGCTCTGCGTTTGGATACGTTGCGGCATCTGATGGGCTGCTGGAGTGGCAATGACGCCAGGGCTGTTGTGGCGGATGACGGAATCCGACTCCAGCCCCTGCTTGGCATTTATCCCTGCGGAGAGGTCTTTCGCAAGGCGCTGGATGACGAGCTGACGGCCGGACAGGCTCGCTGGCTTGGCTGGCTTGAACGGATTCCCCATGACACGGTGAAACTTCCCCCTGATCAGTTGGTCAATGTCAATCGGCCCGTCGATCTGGCAGCGTTGAGTGGATGATTGCGGCATCTCCTCCGACCGACCAGCGGGCCCGAGCGCTCGGAGTGTTGCGGATGTCGCTCACAGCCCGCTGCAATCTGGCCTGTCCCTATTGCTGCCCTGATACTGCGGACCCTCCCGGCATGCTCAGTCTTGAAGAGCAGGTGCGCCTGATCAGGGTTGCTGCAAATCTGGGAGCCCACACGCTTCGTCTCACGGGTGGTGAACCGCTTCTCAGTGAACGGCTGTTGCCGCTGCTCGAGCGGGTTGCCATGGGGCGCAGGACATCAGGAGACCCCCTCCAGGGGCTTCGGCAGGTGGCGCTCACCACGAATGGAGTGCTGCTGACCCAGGAGCGGGCCAAGGCGCTGCGTTCGGTCGGCCTGGAGAGGATCACTGTCAGTCTTGATGCGGTGGAGGGAGCGGTGGTGGCACGCATGGCGGGCTTGCGTGGTGGTGGCCGTGCCGGTGACCGACTTGTGGGTCAGGTTCTGGCGGGTCTGGCTGCTGCCCGTTCAGCGGGATTTGATCCCGCTGAAGGAGCTCTCAAGCTCAATGCCGTGATTCAGCGGGGCGTGAATGATGATCAGTTGATTCCTCTGGCGGAGCTGGCGCGTCAGCATCGACTCGAGTTGCGTCTGATCGAATACATGGACGTTGGCAACCGCAATGGCTGGGCGATGGAGCACGTGTTGCCTGCCGCAGTGATGATCGATCGCATCCATCGCCACTGGCCCTTGTCTCCCCTTGGGCGTTCCTCCGGGGCGACTGCCCGGCGCTGGCGTTATCGCGATGGCCTTGCCTCCATTGGTGTGATCGCCTCGATCAGCGAGCCGTTCTGTGGAGACTGCAACCGGCTGCGCATCACCGCTGATGGACAGGCCTACACCTGCCTGTTTGCTTCTCAAGGAACGGATCTGAAACCCGCACTGGCCAGTGAGCATGAGCTGGAGGGTGCGATCCGTGCGCTCTGGCAGCGGAGAGCAGATCGCTACAGCGAGGAGGGTCGTGTTGCGGCCCACACTGAGCCGCATGCTGAGATGGCTTATCTGGGTGGCTGAATCGTTATCGACAGCACCGTTTCACAAGTGAAAGCTCGGTAAAAACTGACCAGAGTTCGGGTTGTGATCCGACCCATCGGTGATGTTCGAGCTGTTGTCCTACGAGCGGTTTCGCGACACGCCTTCCGTTCGCTTCTTTGATGTCACGGTCGAGACATCCAACGCCCGTGATCTTGTCATCCATTCAGGACCTGCTGTCAGTCCGCCGGATGACCCTGAGACAGGATCCTGGCAGTTTTATATGCATCCCCATCAGGAAGACAATCTGCTGGCTGCAAGTGGAGGCCGCACCTTCTATCTGGTCAATCTGACCTGGGAGCAACCGTTCCATCGGGTTCGGCTCCAGAGCGGTGGCGATATCCTGCGCATTCCTCCCAGGACCTTTCATCGCTCCATCTCCGATCCGGATGGTTCGGTTGTGCTGAACCAGGCGGTGCGTGCGCCGGGATTTTCACTGGTGGATGAATTCCGCGTCTACAACAGTGCGCGGATCCCTGCACTGATGAAGGCGACGCTTTCTTCTTCGCGGAAATCCCAGTTGTATGGATTGACGTCACCCTCTCAGGCAGCCTGAATCAGCACGCAGTCAATGGGTGTAGGCCACGCCGCGGTATTTCAGTGCGACAGCCGCCCGCTGGGCGTTTGCCTGTCGTGCCTGATAGATGTGTCGACGGTAGGTGAGTTGGACGGCAGGTTTCCGGGCGCGATCCGTGTGCTGGCTGTAGCTGTGGCCGCGATAGAGAAGCGTGTTCATGATCTGTTCTCCGAAGCAAGCTCAGGTCCCCGTTCCATGGCCTGAGTCGTACTGCGCTTCATCCGAAAATGAAGTGAACGTTATGTAGCTGTTGCTACAAAATTATTGTGACGTGTCGACCGGCTGTTCTGGTGTTCATGTTGATACCAGTTTTGAAAAGTTTTGGATTCAGCTGTTGCTGATGCTGCGCAGCTGCTTGAACAAATTGGTGAACAACTTGCTGCCTGTCTGTTGCAGATGACCGCCGAGTCGTTCCCAGTCGCTGCGAAGTTGATGGGCTCCGTTTGGGCCCAGTGCGCGCACGATATAGATGTGGTCGGCGTCAATCCAGCGTTCCAGATTTGGGCTGGAGACTTCCAGATGGCACTGCAATCCGATTGCATGTTGGCCGATTCTGAACACCTGCTCGGGGCAGTGAAGGGATGATCCCAGCAGCGTGGCGTCATCGGGAAGTCGGATGCGATCGCCATGCCAGTGCAGCACCAGTGAACTGGCATCAAGCCCATCAAGCAGAGGTTCTTCGCTGGAATTCCGCAGCCAGTGAATGGCGCCAATACCGAGCTCTTTCAGTGCTTGTGGAGGGTCGCCCACCTCGAGTGGTCCCACCGTTCCACCAGCCGCAACAGCGAGCAGCTGGGCACCCAGACAGATTCCCAGCACGGGTTTTTTCTGCTGATGCCAGATCGATAACCATTCCAGCTCGCGTTGAAGCCACTCCATGTGCGGCTTATTGCGCTCGTTGACCCCCATCGGGCCGCCAAGCACCACGGCAATCGTGTCTGGGAGGCTGGCTGGATCGGGCAGGACTTCGCCGAGATCTGGTCGGACGGTCCGCACGCGCATTCCCCGTTCCGTCGCGAGTGCATGAATCAGATCGGGGCCCTCGTGATCAACGTGTTGGATCACCAGCAGGGAGTGATTCACAACAAGAGGTAGCGCTGGGCGAGGGGCAGTGTTTCGGCAGGCTCACAGGTGAGCAGGTTGCCATCGGCGAACACCTCATAGGTCTGGGGGTCCACGTTCACCTTGGGCAGGGCGGCATTCAGCTTGAGGGCACTTTTGCCCACGCTGCGGGTCTCCTTCACCGCCATGCACGTGCGTTCCAGACCCAGCTGGCGTTGGATGTCGGCATCCATCGCCGCTTCGCTCACGAAGGTGAGACAACTGGGGGCGAGGGCTTTGCCGAAGGCGCCGAACATCGGCCGGCCGTGCACCGGGCCTGGGGTGGGAATCGAGGCGTTGGCATCGCCCATCTGGGCCCAGACGATCGAACCGCCCTTCACCACCAGTTCCGGGCGAA
>CAJXFG010000092.1 GCA_913052185.1 uncultured Synechococcus sp.
GAGCCGTGCTCTCCATCAATGCCGGAGCCGGTGGCACCGATGCCCAGGACTGGGCCCAGATGCTGCTGCGCATGTACACCCGCTGGGCCGAGGACCATGACATGAAGGTCACGGTCGATGAACTCAGCGAGGGGGAGGAAGCAGGCATCAAAAGCGCCACGATCGAAATCGAAGGCCGCTACGCCTACGGCTACCTGCGTAATGAGAAGGGCACCCACAGGCTGGTGCGGATCTCTCCCTTCAACGCCAACGACAAACGCCAGACCAGTTTCGCCGGCATCGAAGTGATGCCGAAACTCGAAGAGGAAGTCGACATCGACATCCCTGAAAAGGACCTCGAGGTCACCACAAGCCGCTCGGGCGGAGCGGGTGGTCAGAACGTCAACAAGGTGGAAACCGCTGTGCGCATCCTGCACGTCCCCACAGGACTGGCTGTGCGCTGCACGCAGGAGCGCTCCCAGCTGCAGAACAAGGAAAAGGCCATGGCCCTGCTCAAGGCCAAGCTGCTGGTGATCGCCCAGGAACAGAGGGCTGCCGAGATCGCCGACATCCGCGGCGACATCGTGGAAGCCGCCTGGGGCAATCAGATCCGCAACTACGTGTTTCACCCGTACCAGATGGTCAAGGACCTGCGCACCCAGGAGGAAAGCAACGATGTGCAGGGTGTGATGAACGGCGATCTCGACCCCTTCATTCAGGCGCTGCTGCGCCAGGGTGTTGACAGCCCCGGACAGGACGAGGACAGCTGACCATGAGCTCAGAGCCCAACGGCATCGAGACGGCGACGGACAGCGCAACCACCACGCCTCCGCCCAGCTTCGTGAAACAGGCCATGCGCAATATGGTCCGCAAAGGCAGCAAGAGCCTCTTCCACCTTGGACTGACGGCCGCGGGGTTCATCGGCTTCATCCTTGTGGTGGCCTGGCTGGGCCGCCCAACCCTGCCGCAGTGAGCAGCGTGCGGGCTGTTGCGATTGACCTGGCCTTCACGCCAGCTGACGAGCAGCTGATCCATGCCGGCAAAGGGATCGGAGCCCAACAGCGACTCAGCGAGGGGGATGTCTGGGAATCAACCCTGCGTCTCTGGCTGCAACACCTGATCACCGCCGGTGGCGACAGCGCCCCAACGGAACTTCAGAGCTGTGAGGAGATCTGCCTGGGCCTGCAATTTGTGGATGACGCCCAGATCACTGATCTGAACGCGCGCTGGCGCAACAAGCCCACAGCCACCGATGTGTTGTCCTTTTCAGCACTGGAAGCTGACATGCCCCTGGACAACTGCCCCAGCCTTGAGCTGGGTGACATCATCGTGTCGGTACCCACGGCAGAACGTCAGGCCCTTGAGCAGAACCACAGCCTTGAACAGGAGCTCTGCTGGCTGGTGAGCCATGGCCTCCTGCATCTGCTGGGATGGGACCATCCCGACGAGGCGAGACTCGCAACCATGCTGCAATGCCAGGAACAACTGGTTGCCATGGCCGGTATCGTTCAATCCCATGGTGAGATCAACTGTGAATCAGCAGATGAAATCACTGCTGAACCCTGACGATGGAGGTGCGTTGACCGAGGAGATCAGCCAGCGCAGCACCCGCCGAGCCCACCACGCGGCGCACAGAGGAGCCTGGAAAATCGCCGGCGACCTTCCCTCAAGCTTCCGCTATGCAGCGCAGGGACTCGGTTATGGCTTCATCAGCCAACGCAACTTCCGCATCCATCTGGGGATCGGCAGCATCGTGTTCTTCCTCGGGCTTTGGCTTGAGCTGCCATCGATTCAGCTGGCCGTTCTGGTGCTGACCGTGGCTGCCGTTCTGGTGCTTGAACTGCTCAACACAGCGATTGAGTCTGTGGTGGATCTGGCCATCGGTCGACGCTTTCACCCACTGGCCAGGATCGCCAAGGACTGCGCAGCCGCAGCGGTTTTGGTGGCGGCCATCAGCTCTCTGGTGATTGCCCTGCTGCTGGTGCTTCCGCCCCTGATCCTTCGCCTCGGCCTCTAAGCGATGCTGCTTGTCATCGATAACTACGACAGCTTCACCTTCAATCTGGTGCAGTACTTCGGGGAATTGGCAGCCCAGCACCCTGTGGCACAGGACCTGCGCGTGGAACGCAATGATGCGCTGACGGTGGCCCAGATCCGCGAGCTCAGCCCCGATGCCATCCTGTTGTCTCCGGGGCCTGGCGATCCTGATCAGGCCGGAGTCTGTCTGAGTGTGCTCAAAGAGCTGTCGCCAAGCATTCCCACCTTGGGGGTCTGCCTGGGCCATCAGGCTCTTGCTCAGGCCTACGGAGGCAACGTCGTGCGGGCCTCGGAACTGATGCATGGCAAGACCTCACCGGTGCTGCATCGGGGCGAAGGCGTCTTCGCAGGCTTGCCCCAGCCACTCACGGCGACCCGCTATCACAGCCTGATCGCTGAGCGCGGCAGTCTTCCCGACTGCCTGGAAGTCACCGCCTGGCTGGAGGACAACACCGTGATGGGACTGCGTCACAAGCATTACCCCCATCTCCAGGGTGTGCAGTTCCACCCTGAAAGTGTGCTGACGGAAGCCGGCCACAAGCTGCTGGCCAACTTCCTGCGACTGGCGGAAGGGCGCATTCAACACTGCTAGCTTCCTGAGCCAGCAGGCATCCCCCCATGACAGTTTTCCTGAATCACCAGGGTCCTGGGAGGGCCATCTTGCCTCTGGCCGCCGCCACCGTGCTGGCCGGCATGAGCGTCGGCAGCGTTCATGCGGCTGGCGTTTCGATCACCAGTTACGGACACAGTGCTCTGCTGATCCGCGGAGGTGGCCAGTCAGTTCTGGTGAATCCGTTCCGAGCCGTGGGCTGCGCCAAGGGCCTCGCCGAACCACGCGTCAACGCCAACGTGACTCTCGCCAGCTCCGAACTTCCTGACGAAGGGGCACGGATCGGAGGTGGCACCTATCTGTCCAAGCCAGGGTCCTATCGGGTGGGAGGTTTGGATCTGGAGGGATTCTCCGCTCCGCACGACCGCATGGGTGGCCGCCGTTTCGGCAATGCCACCATCTGGCGCTGGCAACAGGGGGGCCTGAACTTTGCCCACCTGGGAGGAACGGCCGCTCCCCTCAGCGGGGAGGACAGGGTGCTGCTAGGTCGCCCCGATGTGCTGATCATTGGCGTTGGAGGCGGCGGAAAGGTTTACAACGGCGACGAGGCCGCGGCGGTGGTGAGGCAGCTGAATCCGCGCCGGGTCATTCCCGTGCAGTACGTGAAGGGGGACGCTCCAAGCGGGTGCGACCAGGGCGGAGTGCAGCCGTTTCTTGACGCCATGAGCGGCACACAGGTCCGCCAGGTCGGTCCGAGCCTCTCCCTGCCAGGCAATCTTGGAGACAGCACCGTGATCGAAGTGATGCGCTGAACCGTGGATCCGTTCAGCTTTCGAGCTGTCGATAGCAGTCCCAGAACCGCTGCATCTGATCCAGGGTGCCGATGCTGACGCGCAGAGAGCCGTCGATCTGGGGCTTGCCTGCCATCGAGCGAACCAGGATGCCGGCATCCCTCAGCTGCTGCTCCACCTGCCGGGCGGGGGAACGCGGCCAAAGCAGAAGATAGTTCCCCCCGTCGCAATGGAAGGCGGCACCAGATCGCGTCAGCTCCGTGACCAGATAGTCACGGGCACGTATCACCTCAGCGACATAGCGATCGGTGTAGGCCTGATCGGACAATGCAGCGAAGGCGGCTGCAACAGCCAGGCTGTTCACGTCGTAGGGACCGGTGACGCGGCTGACCCGATCGACCACCTCCGCCGAACCGATCGCAAATCCCATGCGCAGGCCGGCCAGACCGGCGGTCTTGGCCAGGGAGCGCAGCACCAGCAGATTGGCGTGCACGGAGAAGTCCGCATGCGGCAGCACACTGTCGCCGGTGAAGGCTTCATAGAGCTCATCGACCACCACCAACGTGTCGGGCGCGGATGATGCCAGCTGCAGCACCTGCTCGGCGGAGAGCCGCGTGCCGGTGGGGTTGTTGGGATTGCAGAGCATCAGGATCTTTGGCCCACGCTGCAGGGCCGCACGCATCGCCTCCAGCGGAAAGCGAAAACCCGGCATGTCATGGGGGACAGCATCAATGACCATCCCCTGCATGCCCGCACATGGCGCGTAGTAGCCGAAGGTGGGGCTGGTGGTGAGCAGGGTGTCGCCTGATGCTCCGTAGGCATGGATGACGGCATGGATCGCCGCATCCACACCGTTGAACAGCCCGACCTGCTGCGGCAACAGTTCATGCGCCAGGCCAGCGGGTGAAGCCTGCAGATTGCTGATCACCGCCTCCCGCAGTCCGTCGTATTCGGGATACACCGCGATCTGATCAGCCGGGAAGGAGCGAATCGCCTCCACAACCGCCGGACTGGGGCCAAGGGTGTTCTCGTTGAAATCAAGACGAAGCCGGCCACGGCGCCCCTCCAGAGGCGCGCTGTAACCCCTGAGGCTCTCCACGTCAGGGCGGGCTGAAGGCGAGGGAGTGGGTGCGGTCATGGCCATCAAGCTATCGACATCCCTGACAACCCAACCAGTCCTGTCGATCACGCCGATGATGGGAACACTGCAGTCACCGGCCTGATGCCAGCCAGCTCGAGCGCATCCTCCTCAACCGACACCTTCGCCAGCTTCGCGGAACACGTCGATTACTCCCTGCTTGAGACGCTCCATCCCGATCCTGAGTCCACCGCCACCGGGGATGATCACCGGGCACGCCAGGTGACCTCTGGCCATTACGTGCCGGTCACACCAACGCCTCTTGCGGCACCGCAGTACGTTGCGCACAGCGACAGCCTGTTCAGCGAGCTCGGCCTCAGCCACGAGCTGGTGGTGGATGACAGCTTCCAGCGATTGTTCTCGGGGGACATCAGCGTGAGTCGCGAGCCGATGCGCCCCTATGGATGGGCCACCGGTTATGCCTTGTCGATCTACGGCACTGAATACGATCAGCAATGTCCATTCGGCAATGGCAACGGATACGGCGACGGTCGTGCCATTTCCGTGTTCGAAGGTCTCTTCCAGGGACGTCGCTGGGAAATGCAGCTGAAGGGCGGTGGTCCGACGCCCTACTGCCGCGGCGCCGATGGCCGCGCCGTGCTGCGCTCCAGCGTGCGCGAATTTCTGGCCCAGGAGTTCATGCATGCCCTGGGCGTTCCCACGTCACGCTCGCTGACGCTGTATGTCTCCCACGACGAGAACGTGCGTCGCCCCTGGTATTCGGGTGCATCGCAATCGATGGACCCCGACATCCTGGTCGACAATCCAGCCGCGATCACCACGCGCGTGGCGCCATCCTTTCTGCGAGTGGGCCAGCTGGAGCTGTTCGCACGACGCGCCCGTCGCGAAGCTCACCCTAAGGCCCATCAGGAGCTGCAGATGATCGTGCAGCATCTGATCGAGCGGAACTACCGCGAGGAGATTGAGCCGTCTCTGCCTTTCACCGAGCAGATTCTGAAGTTAGCCGCTTTGTTCCGCGGACGACTAACAGCACTGGTTGCTGACTGGATTCGGGTGGGCTACTGCCAGGGCAACTTCAACAGTGACAACTGCGCGGCAGGAGGATTCACACTCGACTACGGGCCCTTCGGGTTCTGCGAACTGTTCGATCCACGCTTTCAGCCCTGGACCGGAGGCGGAATGCATTTCGCCTTTTTCAATCAGCCGGTGGCCGCAGGGCGGAACTACCAGACATTCGCATCAACGCTCAAACCACTGCTGAAGGATCAGCCTGAGGCCATGACACGCCTTGAAAGGCTTGAGGACGGCTTCAAAGCAGCGATGCAGCAGGCACTCGACAACATGTGGAGCCACAAGCTCGGCCTGATGGATCACTCTCCGGAATTGGTGAGCGAGCTACTGCAGTTGAGCGTCGACTCAGCAGCGGATTACACCATGCTGTTCAGAGAGCTGTCAGCCATCCCTGAGCATTTGGCACCTCTGAAGCGGAGCTTCTACCGACCCAGCAGCGACCAGCTTGATGCACGCTGGATGCAGTGGTTGCAGCAATGGCGTCGTCAACTTGGCCAGAACAGCGACCTGCAGGAGGTATCCAGCAGCATGCTGCGCGTCAATCCCGCGGTCACATGGCGCGAATGGCTGATCGCACCGGCCTATACGCAAGCCTCAGAAGGCGACTACAGCCTGGTGCATGAGCTGCAGAAGGTCTTCAGCAAGCCCTATGACTCCTTACCGCGGGACTTGGCTGCCAGATATGACCAACGGAAACCCGAGCAATTCTTCAACGCCGGAGGCATCTCTCACTACAGCTGTTCCTCATGAGCCGGCGACGTCAAGAGTGCTCGCGTCTCAGCCCGATCCGACCATGACGGCAATCACCTCGGCCAGCTGGGTCCTGTTCAACCCAGCCATCAGAGCCAGAATCAACAGCACTCGTGCCTTCTGAGGACTGAGACGCCCAGCCGGCAGAAGACCGAGACGCGCATACTGCTCGCAACGATGGACGGGCCCTGAACCACAGCGATTCGCCCTGAGCATCAGCGGCAGCGGTCCGCGCCAGGTCTCCAGCGCGCTGCGTTCCACCGCAGACAGCTGACCAGCGCCCGTGCCCGTGAACACCAGACCCCTGACACCGGACTTGAGCAGAGCAGGAATCAGGGCTGACGGGGGCTCGACGCAACCATGCAGGATCGCCACCTGGGGCCAGAGCTCTGCAAGCTGCAGGTCAGCGAACGGAGCAGGACGCTCAAAGCGGGCTGATGGCAGATGCACGCCGA
>CAJXFG010000093.1 GCA_913052185.1 uncultured Synechococcus sp.
TGCAGTTGTCAGCCTGGAACCACCGCAGCTCTCTGAATTCGAGCCTGTCTGCTTGCAGATAGAGATGGATCTTGTCGCAACAACTCACTAGCCATTTCTTGCTTGGATGAGGCAGCATGGGGCCGCTCTTTTAAGTCGGTCAGTGCGTATCCCCCGTCCCAGTCTTCAGCAGGCATTCAGAACCTTTCTGATCATGGCTGCACTGCCTCTGAATGCATCCATGGCGTTCGCTCAAGCTGCCGGCGGTTCGACAACCCCTGCCACAGGGACGGAAATCGAGCGGATGGTTTCGATCGCCTCGATCAATATGTGTATTTTGTCGAAAAGCAAGGTTCCATTCATAACGGCAATGCAGGCCAACATGGTTCCGATGGTCAGCTACATCAAGGAAGTCAACGGTTCAAAAATTTCAGGGGTTAAGAACGGTCAAGCCTTGACTCAGGAGGAAGTCGCCAATGGTCTGGCTATGCAGTTGCTTCCTGTTGTTGGCATCCGGTGTGGAAAAGATCTCCCTTCTGATTACAAGAAAGAGGTCACCAAGGCGGAAAATCTGCTGAAGAACAAAGCGGGTAGTTAATGATGCTCGTTGTCTCTGGTCTCACTTTGCATTGCATTGGGTGGCCAGAGAATTTCTGACTCTTGATGCTGCAATCGTTTAAGTCATAACTTTTGCACTTTTCGTGTCGCAAAGTGTTTCTGTGAGCGATCACGTCGTGAGGAGCGCCAGCTGTTTCGTGATGCAACCGCGGTCTTTTGTGGTGCCCTGCCCTCCGTTCTTAGCCGATTCGGCTCTGGATTCTTGGGTTGGTGAGGTTTTCCCTCCCGCCATCCGACTGCGATGAGAGTCAGGATCGGATGAGCGTGAGCTGTTCATGGTCTCCACCTCAACACCCCAGTCCACGATTCGTCTCAGTGACTACAAGCCCTATCCCTTCAGAATCCCGTCGATTCATCTGAATGTGGTGGTCCAGCACGACGAGGTGCTGGTGACGGCTGATCTGCAGGTGGAACCCCGCGACTCCTCCAAGTCGGTGGCCATGGAACTGCGTGGAGTCGATCTGGAGTTGATCTCCATTGCAATCGATGGCCAACCCCTGGAGGCGGCGTCCTATCGGCTTCATGCAGCAGGTCTTGTGATTGACGAGCCGCCTAGCAAGCCATTCACACTGACCACCGTCAGTCGCCTTGATCCGAAGGCCAACACATCCCTTGAGGGGCTGTACGTCAGCGGTGGCATGCTGACCACGCAATGTGAGGCTGAGGGTTTCCGGCGCATCACTTTTCATCCCGATCGCCCGGATGTGCTCAGTCGATTCCGCGTTCGGATCGAAGCGGATCGTGAGCGCTATCCCGTGCTCCTCTCCAATGGCAATGCTGTCAGCGCTTCCTCGTTGCCGAACGATGACTCGCGACAGGCTGTGGTCTGGGAAGATCCCTTCCCAAAACCCTCCTATCTCTTCGCTCTGGTTGCGGGTGATCTGCGCGAGATCAGGGATCACTACGTCACGGCGTCAGGTCGAGAGGTGACGCTGCGCCTGCATGTGGAGGCAGGCGATGAACCGTTCACGGCCCATGCCATGGCTTCGCTGAAGCGGTCGATGGAATGGGATGAGTCCGTCTACGGCCTTGAGTACGACCTGGATGAATTCAATACTGTCGCTGTGCGCCACTTCAATATGGGCGCAATGGAGAACAAAAGTCTGAATATTTTCAATTCAAAGCTGGTTCTTGCTGATGCTGAATCCGCAACAGACGCTGAATTGGAGCGCATTGAAAGTGTTGTTGGGCATGAGTATTTCCATAACTGGTCTGGCAACCGAATCACCTGTCGTGACTGGTTTCAGCTGTCGCTCAAAGAAGGCCTGACGGTGTTTCGTGATCAGTGTTTCACCGCCGACCTTCATTCCGAGCCATTGAAGCGAATTGATGATGCGGCGATGTTGCGTAATACGCAGTTCCGAGAAGATGCAGGGCCAACGGCTCACCCTGTTAAGCCTGATTCGTATCAGGCCATTGATAATTTCTACACGACCACCATTTACGAGAAAGGTGCCGAATTGATCCGCATGTTGCGGACCCTGCTCGGTTCCGAGCGTTTCATGCGTGGCATGACCTTGTTTTTCAAGCGTCATGACGGTGAAGCCGCCACCACCGAAGATTTTGTGGCAGCGATTGTGGATGGTGCCTCTGCAGATGGTCAGTCCCTTGGGTTTGATGCCGAGCAATTCCGGCTCTGGTACCACCAGGCGGGAACACCGCATGTGACGGTGAAATCCCAATGGGATGGTGATGCCGGACGTCTGGGCCTGACGTTCAGGCAAGCAACAGCTCCCACTCCCGGTCAGGCGGAGAAGCAGGCCCTGGTAATCCCAGTTCTCTGGTCGGTGCTGGGCGCTGATGGACGTCCTGGGCAGGAGCGGCTGATGGTTCTCGATCAGCAGGAGAAAACGGTGGTGCTGGAGGGCTTGCCTTGCGCTCCGCAGCCACCTGTTCTCTCGCTGTTTCGTCGTTTTTCTGCTCCGGTGACCTGGGATGCAGGCCAGACCACTGACGACCTGTTTGCCCTGTTCGCCGGAGATAACGATGCTTTTGCTCGCTGGGATGCCGGACAGCAACTTTGGAAGCGTCTGATGCTGCCCCGTGCTGCTGGAACCCCTGTGGCTGCAGTGGAGGCTCGGATGCTCGATGCGCTGCAGCAGCTGCTCTCAGACAATGGCGAACAGGATCCGGCCGTGCTGGCCACCCTGTTGGCGTTCCCTGGTGCGGCCGAGCTGGAGTCACTGCAGAACGAGGCTGACCCCCCTGCGCTTGAACGGGCGGCCTGTGAACTGCGGGAGACGCTGGGATCCCAGTTGGCGCCGTTGCTCCGATCCAGGCTGGACGTTGTTGCCTCCCGACTGGGACAGGCCTGGCCCGCCGGGCAGGGTGAGCGACAACTCACGGGGTTGATCTGGAGCTGGCTGGCTGCTGCCGGTGATTCCAAGGCCCGCTCCGATGCTGCTGCAGCAGTGCAGGGTCCCTCCATGACGCTGGCCCGTGCGGGGCTGAGGGCCTTGCAGCCGATTGACTGCCCGGAGCGCGATCAGGCCTTGCAGTCGTTCCATGACCGTTGGCAGGAGCGTCCTGTGATTTTCGACACCTGGTTCTCACTGGAAGCTTCAACCCCGCGTGCGGATGCTCTTGAGCGCGTTGCGGCTCTGTTGAAACATCCCCGCTTTGACCCAATGGCGCCCAATTCCGTGCGTGCCGTGCTGGGTGGACTTGTGGCCAATCCGCGGGTGTTCCATGCCCTGGATGGCAGTGGATATCAGTTCATGGCCGAGCAGATCATCGCTGTGGATCAGCGCAATGCCATCACTGCGTCGCGACTCGCCAAGGTGTTCAGTCGCTGGCGGTCTTATGGCAGCGAACGTCAGGCTGCGGTGAAACGGGCATTGTCAACACTGGCTTCGGCGGATCTCTCCACAAACACCCGTGAAGTGGTGACGCTGATGGAAGCCTGAATCAGGCGCAGGTGATCTCAGGGTTTCAAAGAATCATTGGTTGTGGTGGTGCGTTCCTCTGGGTGACTCATCACCATCAGTTACGCCCTGTGAAACTCAATTGACTCGGCCATCGTGCTCTCTAGGTTGAAATCATTCGCGTAGCTGCCATGAGCAGTGAAGTTTTAGAAGATCTCCTGAGCAAAGAAATTCACGACGATACCTGGGAGTGGTGGAAATCCCATCTCTATTTTCTCAGAGAAGAAAAGGATTTCCACGAAGCGGAAGCTGTCTTCAAGGAGTTCAGCATGTATCGAAGTCGATATAACGGACTCGACTTCTAGGCCTTTCAGAATGACCGGTTCTGTTGTTGTGAGTGCTGAGTGAATTATTGATTGATCGCATCGTTCAGGAGAGAAGTGCTGAGATGTCACTTTCGAACGTCAGGATCGTGTGGCTTTGCCCCTCTTGTCCTGGAAGCAGTGCAATGGCACTGACTGCCTTGGGGTATGCAGCTCGACTTTTGGAGACAAAGGATGAGAGATCATCGGCAGACCAAAGACCTTTGATTCCCGTTTGACGTTCCTCAATGAGCCGTTCGTAAGCCTCGTTAAATCGTTTGGCGCGTTCCTCATCGCCATTCAGCATTTCAGCGAACGCCACTTCGGGACTTTTTTCCGTGGCGATGCGCAGCCATTCCTTGACCTCGGGGCTGTCGATTGCCGCTGACGTCGGCACAAGGTTGCCAATGCTGCCAACGCCGACCACGACAGCTTTGACTTCGGCAGATCGGCCATCCAGAACCACGCAAGGACAGGAAAAATCCCATGATTCGGCCGCTTGCAGTTGGATCGCCGCTTCAACGAATGTGGCTCGGCACTCAGACACCAACACGTCCAGACGGGCTCGATTGGATGCCATGAGCGTTCTTGGATTGATCCAAGTCTGACGAGGTCGGTCGATTCTCCCTCGAGCGTGCATTCCTCTGCGGGGATCCGCGCGTTTCAGGAGAGCCAGTGGGAATCGACTGAAAAGGTGAGAACGCCATGTGCTTCGCCTGCCTCGCCCTCTGTAATGGCGATGCAGGCAATCTCGCCTGCGTCGAAACACTGTTTGGACTTGAGGGCGAACTTGGCTGCGTCGGAATACGACCAAACAGCCATTCCCTGTCCGTGTCGTTCCTCCATGTAGCGATCCCAGAGTTTTGAGAAGTGCTCTGCTTCCGGCCCGTTCATGAATTCATCGAGGGCTTCTTCGGCGCCAACCTCCCGGTAACGCGCCAGAAAAGAACGAAGCAGCGGGTTGTCGATGACATTGCTGGTTGTGATGGTTCCTGTCAGACCGCGCACCGACGTCTTGAGAACTCGCTTGGGGAGCTCTCGGGCATCGATCACAAGCACAGGGCACTCAAGATCCCAGGCGGCTCTGTTGCGTAGTTCCCTGGCAGCATCCGACATCTCATCTCGAAGTTCGGTGATGAGCTTCCTGACAATCAGGGTCGGATCCTTCATTCGAGGAGGCTAAGGCTTCAACCTGGATGGAAGGTCAGCTCACTTTCAGCACAGCTGAAGATTCGATGTGCTCTGTTTTGATCCCGTTTGATGGATGCGCGTTATTGCGTCTGAGAACCAAGTTTTCGGAAAGCATCCTGGCGATATTGGGAGCCTTCAGGCCCCGAATGTTTGCCCCATAATCCTTCCCAGTAGAAGTAAATCACTCCATAACCCTGCTCATTACTCAGTCGTTTTTTTTCAGCAAGAACAGGGATAGGAGTGGTCCTTTTCCCGAAACCTGCAAGAACTCCGATCTGCACCGGTAAGCCCCACTGACGCGCCTTGCGTAATGCCGGCTGGTTCAGATCCTTGGCAAAACCCTTGAGGGAATAGGCGTAGTTCTGCACAACAAGATCATCGATGAGTTCTCCCACGGCCCAGAGTTCCCAGTCCTGCAGCCAGTGGTTGTACGCAAATCGAAAAGGGCCTGGAGACAGGCTGATCCGTTTCGGCAGTGATTCCTTTTCAAGTCGTTCCCTCAGTTCCCTCAGCAGGCCTGTCAGTTGACGACGTCTCCAGGTCATCCAGTAGCGATTGGTGTGATCCTTGGGAGGTGGTGTTCCCGTTTGTGCCTCATACAAGGCAGTGGTGAAACGGTCATAGCCCAGCTCCACAGGCCATGCGAAGTGGTCATCCAGTTGCAGGCCATCCATCCGGCAGCGCTTCATGACCTCCACCACCAGACCGATGAAGCGTTCACGCACTTCAGGATGGGCCGGGTTGAGCCACACCATCTGCTTGCCGTGCATGGTCATGATCGTGTTGCCGTCAGCACGGGCCAGCACCCACTCGGGGTGCTGCTGAACCACTGCTGAACTGGCCGGCTCCATCAGGCCGTATTCAAACCAGGGGATGACCTTCATCCCGCGTTGACGAGCCTGTTCACTCAGGGTGCAGATGGGATCGAGCTGAAGCCCTGCTTTTTTCAAGGCCGGTTCGACTGGTGCGTAACGACTGCGGTGGAAGGTCGTGCCGCGACTCCACACATTGGGATAGATGGCGTTGAAGCCTGCCGCTTGCAGTTCATCCATGGCCTGGATGAGAACCTGGCGGTCGTAGTAAAGACGGCTCGGACTGTTGGTCAGCCAGACGCCCAGCATGCGTTTGGGCTGAACAGAGGGCAGCTGTGCTGATGCGGGAGCTGCGGTGCAGAAGCTCAGTAATCCAGCCATCACGGCGGCAGTGCTGCGGCGGAGCTGCTGCCGAGCTCTGGCTCTGGTCACTGAATCAGCGGAACATCGAGCTGACGGAGCTCTCCTCATGAATACGCCAGATCGCTTCCCCAAGCATGTTGGCGACTGAAAGTACCTGCAGCTGCGGGAACACACGGTCTGAAGGGATTGGAATCGAGTTGGTCACCACCACCTGTTCAAACAATCCATCCGCCGAGAGACGCTCTGCCGCTGGTGGTGAAAACACCGCATGGGTGGCGCAGGCGATCACGCGACGTGCTCCCTTCTCACGCAACAGACGCGCACCAGCGCAGATGGTGCCGCCCGTGTCGATCATGTCGTCGATCAGAATGGCGGTCTTGTCTTGCACATCGCCAATCACAGTGAGGCTTTCGGCCATGTTGTGGCCGGTGCGTCGTTTGTCGATGATCGCCAGAGGCGCGTC
>CAJXFG010000094.1 GCA_913052185.1 uncultured Synechococcus sp.
CAGCTTGCCAAGGAGATCAATGCCGCTGCCAACAGCAATCTGTGCAAGGTGCCGGAGTTGAACGGCGTGGTGGTGATCGAAGTGGTGGAAAACAGCCCTGCAGCGGCGGCAGAAATCCGTCCCTGCGACCTGATCCGCGAAGTGAACGGCACCAAGGTGCAGGACCCTTCTGAGGTGCAGCTGGCGGTCGACCGGGGCCGCGTCGGCCAGGACATGCCCATCGTTGTCGAGCGTGATGGTGAACGCGTTGAGCTCATGGTGAAACCCGAGGAACTTCCCCGACAGCAGTGATCCCTTGCGGGCTGATCCAATGACCAAGCCCGTTCTCGTGGTGATGACCCGCTGGCCTGCCAGCGGGCGCTGCAAACGCCGGCTGGCTCGCACGCTGGGTGCCGCAGCGGCGGCAAGAATTCAGGCCAGACTGATCAGTCACACCCTGGCTGTGGCTCAAGGTCTCGCCCGTTCTGGAAAGCTTCAGCTGCATATCGCCATCAGCGGCGCCGGCCCCATGGCCTGGCACCGCTGGCTGGCCTCGTTGCCTGAAGCCAGCATCAGCGCACAGGGGCGCGGAGATCTTGGCAACCGGATGCAAAGGGAGGTCCTGCGGGCACGAGCCCTGCATCCAGGTGCCCCGGTGATTCTGATCGGCACGGATCTGCCCGACCTGGCTCCAGGCGATCTGATCAGGGCGATCGACCATCTGCGGGCCTCATCCGTGGTGATTGGGCCTTCAATGGATGGTGGCTACTGGTTGTTGGGCCTCGCCGCCAAGGAACGTGAGGTCCCTCGCTGGCCCTTTCATTCGATCCCATGGGGGACCGACCAGGTGTTCCGACTCACCTGGGATCGAGCCTGCGAGCACGGTCTGACACCGGCCCAGCTGGACACGCGCAATGACATCGACCAGATCGAGGATCTGGACACATGGCTCGCATGAACAAGGCACCGGCGCTGAGCGTGATGATTCCCTGCCTGAATGAAGCAGCCCGACTGCCGTTGCTGCTGGCGGACCTGCGCCGCAGCGAGCTCTCACTGGAGATCCTGCTGGCGGATGGGGGCAGCAGCGATGCCACAGCACAGATCGCAGGCCTCGTGGGTGCTCATCTGATCGGAGTTCACCCGGCAGGCCGCGGCCGTCAACTTCGCGCTGCAGCGGCTCGGGCGCGCGGTGACTGGCTCTTGTTCCTTCACGCCGACAGCCGCCTGTCTCAGCAGTGGTCCGCATGGCTCAACACCCTGCTGCAACGTTCATCCACAGAAGCTTCCGCCTGGTATTTCGATCTGCGCATCTCTCCCTCCACACCGGCGCGGCAACTGCTTGAGCGCGCCGTGGGCCTGCGCAGCCGCTGGCTTCAACGTCCCTACGGAGATCAGGGGCTGTTGCTGCATCGCGACCTGTATGAGCGTTGCGGCGGCTTTGCCGAACTGCCGCTGATGGAAGACCTGGAGCTGGTGCAGCGCCTGAGCCGCATCGCTGATCTCAGACGGATCGGCCTGCCGCTGACCACCGATGGGCGGCGCTGGCAGCAAGACGGTGTGCTCAGACGCAGCTGGCGCAATGCACGGCTCCGCAGGCGCTGGAGGCGGGGGGAGTCTGCGGAACAGCTCGCGAAGGCGTATTACGGGCCTTAGTTGGCGTACCAGAAACCGCAGCGGTGACCGTGGGGCTCAAGGTCCCAGCCCAGACGCTTGTAGAAGGGCAGGACCCCTGGATCCGCGAACAACGTGGCACGTTCAGTGCCGAGGGCACGCAAGGCATCGAGGATGTAGTCCATCAACTGACTGCCGAGTCCGGAGCCCTGGTAGAGGGGATGAACGGCAACATCCCAGATGGTCGCTTCGAGCACACCGTCACCGGTGCAGCGCGCAAAGCCCACCAGCCGAGGGATCCGGGCGTCATGACGCCAGAGACCGACCCGGATCAGACTGTTGTCGAGAGCCTTGCGAACCCGTCGAACTGGCCGACGGCTCCAGCCCACAGCCTCAAGAAGCTGCTCGAGCTCGACCAGGTCGAACTCACGGTGCTGGCTGAACACGAGCGTGAGCTGGCTGCTCGGTGTCGCACAAAGCTTCGCCTGCTCGCCGTACATCACTTGCAGTGTCTCTGGCGTGAGGGAAGTGTCCTCGGTCACTGACGATGCTGCATTGTCACGATCCTGGCGCACGGAAGGTGCGGAGAGCGGCAATGTGGGTGGGCAAGTTCTTCAACGATGCCTGCAACTCAACTGCTGATTGCTGTTCATGGCTGGCTTTTGAGCAGGCAGGTCTGGTCTCCGTTCGCCGCATCCTGGAGAGAGCATCATCCCGAGGTCGAGCTTTGGTGCCCTGATTTGCCCGGCTTCGGCAACGCGGAGCGCCCTTCAGGCTTGCTGCCCAACCTGTCGGCCTATGGCCGCTGGCTAGCGGAGCAAGCGATTGACAAGGCGCAGGGACGACCCTTCATGCTGATGGGTCACTCCCTCGGCGGCAGCGTGGTGCTGCATGCCGAAGCGCATCTGCGCCAGCTGAACCAACCCGGATTGACCGGTGTTGTTTTGCTGGCGGCCGGCGGAGGCATCTATCAACCACGACCTTTTCGCCGGTTGCGAAGCTTCGGCCGCCTGATTCTGGAACTTCGTCCCGATGCTCTTGGGCAACTGCCTGCACCCATTGGAGAACTGGGACCGTTCAGGGCCGAGCGCAGGGCAGCCCGCGGGCTGCTGGTGAACAGCACCAGTCGTGGCGCTGTTCGGGATCTCCCCGGACTGGTGTCGGATCTGGGAGTGGAGAGCCTCTGGATCAGCGGCGATCAGGATCAGGTGATGGAACCTGGCTATGTCCGCCACCTTGCGGCTTACAGCCCCGCCCATGATTACCGCCAGATCAAAGGGTGTGGCCATCTGCCCATGCAACAGAAGCCGGAGATTCTCCGCGACATGCTGTTCAGCTGGGTTGAGGATCAGAGTCTGGCGAGGCCTCGTTCCTGAAGCTCGGCGAGTTCGGCATAGAGGCCGCCCTGTGCCCGCAACTGCAGATGGGTGCCCTGCTCGATCAAACGCCCTCGCCGCAGAACGAGGATGCGATCCGCAGCCTCCACCGTGGCCAGTCGGTGAGCGATCACGATGGCGGTTCGACGCTCCAGCAAACGGTCGAGGTCCCTCTGCAGGGTTGCTTCGGTCGAGGGATCCATGAAGGCGGTGGCCTCGTCCATCACCAGAACATTGGGATTCCTGATTGCCACCCGTGCCACCGCGAGCAGCTGTCGTTCACCGGAGCTGAGATTGCCCCCACGCTCGCGCAGCTCCGTATCGAGCCCCTGGGGAAGCCTTTCCAGCAGTGAGCTGAGTCCAAGATCCCTGCAGACATCCTTGAGCTGCCTGTCATCGATCTCACGGTCGAGTCGGAGGTTGTCGCCGACGCTGCCGCTGAACAGGAAGGTGTCCTGCAGAACCACCCCGAGCTGGTGGCGGAGATCGGGCAGGGAGAGGCTGCGGATGTCCCGGCCATCAAGAAGAATGCGGCCCTGCTGGGGTTCATAGAGCCTGCAGAGCAAACGGATCACGGTGGTCTTGCCGGAACCGGTGGGGCCCACCAGCGCCACATGCTCACCGGGAGCGAGCCGGAAGCTCAGATCCTGAAGAATCGGTTCATCGGGTCGGTAGGCGAAGTGAACACCTTCAAAGATCACCTCACCGCGTCCTGGGGACATCACCTGCAGTGGAGCAGAGAGCCCTGCGCCGGGATCCTGGTTGGTGGTGGAAGGGGCCTCAACGGTGTGATCCCGGATTTCCAGTGGTTCCTCCAGCAGTTCTCCGATTCGCTCAACAGCCGTCAGACCGCCCTGAATCTGAGTGAATCGCTCGGCCATCTGCCGCAGCGGATCAAACAGACGCTGCGAGTAAAGAATGAAGGTGGTCAGGATGCCCAGACCCATTGCTCCTGAGGTGACCATCCACCCCCCCAGGGCGAGCACAACGGCCACCGCGCCGAGGGAGACCCATTCCAGGAATGCGGAGATGCTGCTGTCAAAAAGAATCGTTCCGTTCACCGCCTTGCGGTAGGCCAGACCGGTCCGTTCGAAGCGGGCACCGTTGAAGGCTTCACGACGGAACATCTGAACAACGTCCAGCCCCTGAAGGTTTTCCTGAAAATCAGCATTCAGCTGCGAAAGCTCTTCACGGACCCGGTAATTGGCTTTGCGGTATCGGGCCTGCAGCCAGAGCACCACCAGGGTCACGGGAACCTGGGACACCAGAAGCAGAAGCCCCAGGCGCCATTCGATCAGCAACATGGTCACCGCGATCACGGTCAACGTGACCAGATCACCGAGAACCCCCACAGCTCCGCTGCCGAACACCTCTGCCAGCGCATCGACGTCACTGGTCAGACGTGTGAGCAACTTTCCCACCGGCATGCCGTCGTGGAACCTCAGCGAAAGGTCCATCGCATGGGCGAAGAGATCGCGGCGGATTCTGGCCGTGAGTCGCTGACCCACCGACTGAATGTTGTAGCTCTGCACCCCCTGCAGAGCCAGGCGCACCAGCACTGAAATCAGCAGTGCACCAATGATCAGTCGCAGGGCCAGGGTGCTGTCCAGCGACTGAAGAATCGGAGCGACCGCCTCATTGGTGGCACCGGACACGGTGCGCAGGATCGCGATGGCCTGACCGACCAGGAGAGGCTGAATCGCACCGGCGAGCGCCACTGGAATCAGCAGGATCAGGGTGAGCAGCAGACGGCGACGATCGCGTCCGAGGTAACGCCCCAGCCGGCCGATGCGCTGAAGATCGGAACCCGCCATCAGGTCGTGCTCACCGTCTCCCTCATGGGAGCATCCATGGCCTCGATGACCTGTTGCAACTCTCCCTGATCCAGGCGCAGCGAGAGCGGATGTCCCACGAGCCGTGCCGTGGTCTCGAAGAGATCCTCAATTGCCACCAGACCGTTATCCCTGAGCGTTCTGCCTGTGGCGACCAGGTCGACAATCGCTTCCGCAATCCCGGTGATCGGGCCGAGCTCAACCGATCCCGTGAGATGCACCAGCTCAACAGGCAGATCGATTGAATCGAAATACTGGCGAGCACAACGGGTGAATTTGCTGGCCACACGGCAGTGCGGCGGCAGATCGGTGGCCCTCTGATAACCGCTGCTGGACTTGACTGCAACGGACATGCGACAACCGCCGAAGCCAAGGTCGACCAGATGGGCCACCGGCATCTGGTGCTCACGCAGCACGTCGTAACCGACCACTCCAAGCTGGGCCTGCCCATAGGCCACGTAAACGGGAACATCGCCGTTTCTGACCAGCAGAGCTCTGGCCCGGCCACAGACCGAGGGCACCATCAGCTGGCGATTGTCGGGATCCAGAACCGCTGAAAAATCAAGACCGGCAAGCCTGAAACGTTCAACGGACTCCCGCAGCAACGCGCCCTTGGCCAGTGCAACGGTGATCATGGAAGCTTGCATCGCCCAAAACTTTAACGATGGGCCACCCCTGTCAGAGCGACGGAATCGAGCCACTGCCGGTCCTGCAGGACAACGTCATCTGGATCTGGATCAGGGGACGTGAAGCTGTGGTGGTGGATCCTGCCGTGGCCGGACCCGTGCAGGACTGGCTGGTGGAGAGAAAGCTGGAGCTCACGGCTGTCCTGCAGACCCATCACCACGCAGACCACATCGGTGGCACGCCCGATCTGCTTCGTCAGTGGCCTTCCGCCGCCGTGATCGCTTCCGCCGCAGACCGCGAACGAATCCCTTTCCAGACAGTGTCGGTGCAGCCGGGAATGCAGCTGGAGCTGCTCGGGCAATCCGTCACGGTGATCGACGTGCACGCCCACACCAGGGCGCACCTGGCCTATGTCCTGCCGCAGGGTTGCGCCCCCGACCAACCGACACCAGTGCTGTTCTGCGGTGACACCCTCTTCGGAGCAGGCTGCGGTCGCCTGTTCGAAGGATCACCCGAGGACATGCATCTGGCTCTGAAACGCCTGGAGGGCCTCCCCGATGACACCATCGTTCACTGCGCGCACGAGTACACCGAAGCCAACCTGCGCTGGGCCCATGCCCTGAGGCCGGATGATCAGGCCATTGCCAAGCGACTGAGCAGCGTCAGTGCACTGCGCCGCCATGGGGAGCTGTCTCTGCCCAGCACCATGGGCGAGGAGCGCCGCACCAACCTGTTTGTGCGTGCTCGCTCAGCACAGGAACTGCGAGACCTCAGGCTGCACAAGGACAGCTGGCGAGGTTGAACAACGCTCAGCAGGCTCGGCTCAAGAGCGCGCGCCGCTGAGGATGCAGCAGTACGGAGCAACCAGGCTGCAGGCGCAGACGACAGTTCTGGCCACGTTCATAGTCCTCGTTCAGAGGCCTGAGCAGCCGCAACTGCTGATCACCGCTTTTCACCCTGTACATCCAGCTGTGACCAAGGAACTCACGGCCCACGACCTGATCGTCACCCTCGGAATCCTCCAGCAGCGAGATCGCTTCGGGAGCAACCAGAACCGTTGCCTCCTCGGGCAGCGCATCGGCCTGAAGATCACCGGGCCTCTCGAGGTCCCCAAGGGGGCAGCGCAGACAACCACCGGCAGGGTCGTTCCAGACAGGCAGAACATTGCGCTGCA
>CAJXFG010000095.1 GCA_913052185.1 uncultured Synechococcus sp.
GTAACTCCTTAGCAGGGAGCCGCTTTCAACCACTCAGCCACCTCTCCAGCGGCCCGCCCACCCTATCAAGAGGGCGTCCGTTCAGACCACCAGGCGCGGCAGGCGGTGCTTGAAGCTGCACAACACCTCCCAGGGGATGGAATCAGAAAGCTCTGCCCAGTCCTGTGGCCGGATGACCTGTTCACCATCCTGTCCCAGCAATGTGACGACATCGCCGATGTCGAGATCGGGATGGTCGGTCACATCCAGCATCAGTTGATCCATGGTGATCGCGCCAACCTGGGGCAAAGGCTTGCCACGGTGCAGAGCGTGGATCCGTCCTGACAGGCAGCGGCTGACACCATCGGCGTAGCCAATGCCGACCACGGCCAGGCGACTGGGTCGGCTCGTCACGAAGCGGTGTCCATAGCTCACCCCCACACCTGATGCGACCTCGCGGATCAGACTGACCCTGGCTTTCACGGCCATCGCCGGTTGCAGATCCAGGCTCTGTTCAAGATGGACGCCAGGCGCATGGCCATAGAGAGCCAATCCCACCCGCACCAGATCGTGATGCAGGGATCGGTCCCGCAGAGTCCCTGCTGAATTGGCCAGATGTCGCTGCAAACCCTGCTGTCGGTGCCTGCGGGTCACGGTTTCGAACCGCTCCTTCTGCAGGCGTGTGGTGAGCTCGGCGTTGCCCTCCAGTCCGCCATCCGCCATGGCGAGATGGCTGTAGACCCCTTGGAGGTTCAATTGATCGAGTTGCAGGATCGCTTCCGTCAGGCGTTCCCCGTCCTGCCAATCGCAGCCAAGGCGCGTCATGCCGGTGTCGAGTTTGAGCTGCACCGAAAACTGACGGCCGCTGCCGTTGGCAAGGTTCTGGCACAGAAGCGCCTCGCGCATGCTGCTGAGTGTGGGCATCAACTGCCAGTGCAGGCAGGCCCGCAGCTCTTCGGGCTGGGTGAGATTGCCCAGAACGAGCACCGGCAGCTCCAGGCCGGCGCGACGCAGTTCGATTCCCTCCTGCAAGGTCGCAACACCCAGGCTGGTCGCGCCCCCGCAGATGGCCGCCCGGGCAACTGTTTCGGCGCCATGGCCATAACCATCGGCCTTGACGACCGCCATCAGGGCGCAGTCCGCTGCCAGCAACTGCCTCAGTGCTCGGGCGTTGTTCTCAACAGCTGAGGCCGAAACCTCCATCCAGGCTCGCTGACGCGGGTCCGCGCCGGCAGCCGTCTCTGGGCCGGAGGGACTGGTGCGATTGGCGGACAGGTCTGGCATGGGAGCCGGGTAGTGAAGGTCACAAAGCTGCCCTTGTGACCCCGATAGCATGCCGTGTAATCAGGGAGCTGGCATGGGCCAGGTTCTCGTTCTCAATGCGTCCTATGAGCCGTTGAACATCACCACCTGGCGTCGAGCCGTCGTGATGATGATCAAGGGCAAAGCCGAGAGCCTGGAGCATGATTCTCAGCGTCTGGTTCGGCGTGACATGCATGTGCCGACGGTGATCCGGCTGCGTCAGTTCGTGCGGGTGCCCTTTCGACAGGTTCCCCTGACTCGTCGCAATGTCTTTCAGCGCGATAACCACACCTGTCAGTACTGCGGCAGCCGTGAACAACTCTCCATTGACCATGTGATTCCGCGCAGTCGCGGCGGAACCGATGCCTGGGACAACGTGACCACCGCCTGCACGAGTTGCAATGTTCGCAAGGCCAGTCGCACCCCTTCAGAGGCTGAGATGCCGCTCAAGCGGGTTCCGCGTCGTCCGTTGAGCAGCCTGAGTTTCGAGGCTGTTCGTCAGATTGATTCCGGTCGCCACACCGAGTGGGCGAAGTACGTGATCGGCATCTGAGGATGCTCTGATCAATCCTCGGCCTGGTTGCTGAGCTCCTCCAGCTTGCTGCGTTGCTCTTCGGCGACGCAGGCCCCGATCACATCCTCCATCTGCCCCTGAAGAACGGACTCCAGGCTGAAATTCCGGCCCAGCCGATGGTCGGTGACCCTGTTGTCCTTGGCGTTGTAGGTGCGGATTTTTTCACTGCGGTCACCTGTCCCCACCTGGGAGCGTCGGGCTGAACTCTCACGGGCGTTCGCTTCGGCGAGTTGGCGCTCGTAGAGCTTGGCTCGCAGAATCTCCATCGCCCGCTCTCGGTTCTGCAGCTGGGAGCGTTGCTGCGTGCAAAACACGCGGATTCCAGTCGGCTTGTGAAGCAGGTCAACGGCTGTCTCCACTTTGTTGACGTTCTGGCCACCTGCTCCACCTGACCGAGCCGTGCTGATCTCAAGATCCCCTGGTGCGATCTCAACCTCCACTGGATCTGCCTCTGGCATGACCGCCACGGTCGCCGTGGACGTGTGCACGCGGCCTTGAGATTCCGTGGCAGGAACGCGCTGCACGCGATGCACACCCGCTTCAAATTTCAACTCGCTGAAGACGGCATCACCTTTCACGGAAAGAATCAGTTCCTTGTAACCACCCAGGTCGGCTTCACTGGCGCTCACGGGCTGCACAGTCCAGCCGCGTCGGCTGCTGAAACGTTCATACATGCGGGCAAGATCACCCGCCCAGAGCGAGGCTTCATCACCGCCGGCGCCGGCCCTGATTTCCAGCATCACACTGCGTTCATCGCGGGGATCCTGCGGCAGCAGCGCGACCGTCAGCCGTTGGATCAGCTCATCATGGCGTTGCTCGAGCGACTGCAGTTCCAGCTGAGCAAGTTCCTCCATTTCGGAGTCACCACGGCTGTCACGCAACAGTGCCCGTGCCTGTTCTCGCTCATGCAGAACGCTCTGCAGGCTGGCGTAATCGACGACCAGAGGCTCGAGGCGCGAACGCTCCTTGGCCACGGTCTGGAGACGGTCCGGATCAGACGCCACATCGGGGTCAGCAAGCTGGCGTTCCAGATTGTGGAAACTGCTTGTTGCCGCCTCAAGACGACTGATCAGGGTTGTGGAGTCCATCGACTCAGAAGCATTGTCGGGGAAGGGACTGACGGGTGTGCCCTTGCAGAAAAAATCCCCGAAGGCAGAGCAAAGTCTGCATTCGGGGGCGGGAAGTATGGCGATCGATCGCTTGTGCGTCGATTGCAGTGTGCATCAGCCTTCGGCCTTCGCCTCGTCCTTGGCTGGGGCTTTCTTGTCCTCGTTGACGCTGGCGGTGCTGCCCATGCCGTATTTGCGCATGAAGCGGTCCACACGTCCTTCGGTGTCAAGGATCTTCTGGGTTCCGGTGAAGAACGGATGGTTACCGCTCCAGACGTCCACGTGGATTTCCGGCTGCGTGGAGCCAGTGGTCATGACCACTTCTCCGTTGCAGATCACCTTGGCGTCGGGGTACCAGGTGGGATGAATGTCGGGCTTGGGCATGACAGGGATCAGCGCTTGGAGAACTGGGGAGCCTTGCGGGCTTTCTTGAGGCCGTACTTGCGACGTTCTTTGGCCCTTGGGTCACGGCTGAGGTGGCCTTCCGTTTTCAGGGGCTTGCGATTGTCAGCGGAGAGTTCGCAGAGGGCTCTGGCGGCTCCTTGCTTGATGGCATCAGCCTGACCGGTGAGCCCGCCACCGCGCACGTTGACGAGGACGTCGTACTCAGTGGTCAACCCCAGTGTCTGCAGCGGTGCCTTGACGGCAGCGATGTAGGCAGGGTTGTAGTTCAGGTAGTTATCACCAGGACGTCCGTTAATGGTGATCGTGCCGTTGCCGGGGATCAGGCGAACGCGTGCCACAGAGGTCTTGCGACGACCGGTGCCCCAGTAGACGACGGAATTGGATGTGCTCATTTGGCGGAGGCGGCGGGATCGAGCTGCAGGGGCTGAGGCTGCTGGGCGGCGTGGGGATGTTCAGCACCCTTGTACACCTTCAGTTTCCGGAACATCTGACGACCCAGAACATTGTGGGGAAGCATGCCCTTGATGGCTTTTTCCACGATTCGCTCGGGAAGACGCTCCTGCAGATGCGCGAAGGTTTCGACCTTCATGCCACCGGGTCGTCCGGAATGCCGGCGATACAGCTTCTGCTGCGGCTTGCTGCCACTGACTCTCACCTTGTCGGCATTGATGACAACGACGAAATCGCCGGTGTCGAGGTGAGGGGTGTAGCTGGCTTTGTTCTTGCCGCGAAGCACGGAAGCGACCTCGGTCGCCAGGCGCCCGAGGGTTTGATTCTCAGCGTCCACCAGGTACCACTGGCGGTCGATTGAATCGATGGAGGGAACTGATGTCTTGTTCATCGCGCCGGCATGCCGGTTCGTGTATGCCCCGTCGCAAGCGACGAAGCTGGGCAGGGAGCTTCCGTGACGCCGTGGCGTGCTGTGCAGAGCTCAAAGATCGACTGTACCTGTCGGTGGGTCTCGGTCTGATCGAATCAGACGGATGAGACCGACGCTCAGGTACTGATTGGCCAAGGCGGAGGATCCGGTGGTGGATCTTCAGAGGCCAGAAAAAACGTCGGTTGACAATCGTACCAGCCGCTCTTGCTGAAGACCTCTTCCGGATACCCAGCGCGCAGCAGGCAGAGCCCCTGAGCAGGTGCTCCATCCTTCACTTCATGGCGACGGCGCTCTCTCCAGCGACGTTCAAACTGTTCAGGGGTCAGCCGATGTTCGCCGACGGCCACCAGCTGACCCATCAACAGACGCACCATCCCATAGAGAAAACCGCTGGCCTGAATTTCCAGGTGGACAAGGTCCCCTCGTCGCTGGATGCACACGTCTTGAATGGTTGTCCGTGAATGGGACCGCCGGCTTCCCGCGCGTTGGAACGCCGCGAAGTCATGACTTCCCAGCAGGCCTTGAAGCGCATGGTCCATCGCCTGCTCATCCAGTCGTGTCTGGTAGCGATGCCAGCTCCAGGGCGCCACAAACAGGTTCGGCCTTCGTCCGTTGTAGAGGGTGTAGCGGTAGCGCCGGTAGCTGGCGGAATAGCAGGCGTGCCACTGCAGCGGGCGCTCCACCGCTTCTCGAACGCGAATCGAGGCGGGTAAGCGGCCATTGAGAGCAGGAGCCCAACGCCTGGCTGGAATGGGGCCGCAGCTGTCAAAATGCACCACCTGGCCGGCTGCATGAACGCCAGCATCGGTTCGCCCTGCGGCAACGGTCAGGACCGGTCGATGGGGATCGAGAGCTGAGATGGCAGCGTCGAGCACCGCCTGCACACTGTTGCCATTGGGTTGACGTTGCCAACCACAAAACAAAGAACCCTCGTACTGAAGACTGAGCGCGATCCGTTTTAAGCGGAGGCTTTCAGAATCAGTCGAGGGCTCTGTGATGGTGATTTCCGTTGTGCTGACGCCGGAACTCAGACCAGTTCGATGATGGCCATTTCTGCGTTGTCACCGCGACGACGCACCGTGCGGGTGATGCGGGTGTAGCCACCTTTGCGATCGCTGTAGCGATCAGGAGCTTTGTCGAACAGAGCATGCACGAGCTGCTTGTCGTACACGTATCCCAGCACTCTGCGCCGTGAGGCGAGACTGCCCTCCTTGGCCAGCGTGATCATGCGCTCCGCTTCGTCACGCAGGGCTTTGGCACGGGCCTTGGTGGTGGTGACCCGACCTTCGCGGATCAGCTGCGTGGTCAGACCGCGCAGCATGGCTTTGCGTTGGTCAGCTGGACGTCCCAGCTGCGGGACTCGGCATTGGTGGCGCATGGTTCTGTAGAGGCTGAGGGATGGGGGCGAAAGGCGTCAGACGCTGGTGCGGCTTTGGGGGATCTGGATGCCGATCCGTTCAAGGGCTTCAATCACCTCGTCAGCCGACTTGGAACCGAAGTTCTTGATCTCCAGAAGATCCTCGTAGCTGAAGCCCATCAGATCGGAGACAGAGTTGACCTGGGCGCGCTTGAGGCAGTTGTACGCACGAACCGAGAGATTCAGTTCCTCGAGAGGAATCTGAGCTTCGGCTGTGGGTTCGGGTTCAGCCTGAACCTCTTCCACCATCGTCACGGTGGCGAGGGGTTGGAACAATTCGATCAGCTGATTCGCCGACTGAGCAATGGCATCGTCAGGCGTGATCGAACCGTCGGTGACCACCTCCATGCGCAGGCGCTCGCGGGCAGAGCCACCTTCAGCGACAGCCGTTTCATCGATGGTGAAGTTCACCCGGTGAACGGGCATGAAGACTGAATCGATCTGGAGAAGATCGATGGCACTGGTGTCCTCGTTGTGGCGGTCGACCGGGCGATAGCCCACGCCCCGCTCCACATGCACTTCGAGTTCGAGGCTGTAGCCATCGCTCACCGTGGCGATGACGCGCTCGCCGTCAACGACTTGGACCTGCGATGAAAACTGCAGATCGCGGGCTTTCACGGTTGCGGGTCCGGCAACCACCAGCCTGCCGATCTCAAGCTCGTTGGTTCGGCTGTTGACCGTGATCTGCTTGCAATTGAGCAGGATGTCGAGAACATCCTCACGAACTCCTGGGATAGTCGCGTATTCGTGGTTGACACCAGCGATGCGCACTGCTGTGACGGCGGTGCCTTCGAGGTTCCCCATCAGCACACGCCGCAGGGAATTGCCCAGGGTTGTGGCCTGGCCCCGCTCAAGGGGGCCGATGAGAAACACACCGGTTTGGGAGCGATCGTCAGCGA
>CAJXFG010000096.1 GCA_913052185.1 uncultured Synechococcus sp.
ATCCGCATCGGTGCCTTTGTCGAGAGTGGCGACATCCTCGTGGGCAAGGTCACACCGAAGGGTGAATCCGATCAGCCGCCTGAAGAGAAACTGCTGCGCGCGATTTTCGGAGAAAAAGCCCGCGACGTTCGCGACAACTCCCTGAGGGTGCCCAGCACTGAGCGGGGCCGCGTGGTGGATGTGCGCATCTACACCCGTGAGCAGGGTGATGAGCTGCCGCCCGGCGCGAACATGGTGGTGCGGGTTTATGTGGCCCAACGCCGCAAGATCCAGGTCGGCGACAAGATGGCCGGCCGCCACGGCAACAAGGGAATCATCAGTCGCATCCTTCCCCGTGAGGACATGCCCTACCTCCCCGATGGCACCCCTGTGGACATCGTGCTGAACCCTCTGGGTGTGCCGAGCCGCATGAACGTGGGCCAGGTGTTCGAGCTGCTGATGGGCTGGGCCGCCTCCAACCTCGACTGTCGCGTGAAGGTGGTGCCCTTCGATGAGATGTACGGCGCCGAGAAATCCCAGCAAACCGTGGAGGCCTTCCTCAAGACGGCGGCCAAGCAGCCCGGCAAGGAATGGATCTACAACCCTGATGACCCCGGCAAGCTCCAGCTGATCGACGGACGCACCGGTGAGCCCTTTGACCAGCCTGTGGCTGTGGGCTACTCCCACTTCCTCAAGCTGGTGCACCTGGTGGACGACAAGATCCACGCCCGCTCGACCGGTCCCTACTCCCTGGTCACCCAGCAGCCGCTGGGCGGCAAGGCTCAGCAGGGTGGTCAGCGTCTTGGAGAGATGGAGGTGTGGGCCCTCGAGGCCTACGGCGCCGCCTACACCCTTCAGGAGCTGCTCACTGTCAAGTCTGACGACATGCAGGGCCGCAACGAGGCACTCAACGCCATCGTCAAAGGCAAGCCGATCCCCCGGCCCGGTACGCCGGAATCCTTCAAGGTGCTGATGCGTGAGCTTCAGTCGCTCGGCCTCGACATCGCCGTGTTCACGGATGAAGGCAAGGAAGTGGATCTGATGCAGGACGTGAACCCACGTCGCAGCACCCCCAGCAGGCCCACCTATGAATCTCTGGGCGTCGCTGACTACGACGAGGACTGACGGATCAACGAACGAACCGACAACCGCTCCCTCTTCCTTAACCGTCAATGACCAACAGCAACCTCCGGACCGAGAATCACTTCGACTACGTCAAGATCACGCTTGCCTCACCTGATCGGGTGATGGAGTGGGGTCAGCGCACCCTGCCCAATGGCCAGGTGGTGGGCGAGGTCACCAAGCCAGAGACCATCAACTACCGGACCCTCAAGCCCGAGATGGACGGGCTTTTCTGTGAAAAGATCTTTGGCCCGTCCAAGGACTGGGAATGCCATTGCGGCAAATACAAGCGTGTCCGTCACCGCGGCATCGTCTGTGAGCGCTGCGGCGTTGAGGTCACGGAGAGCCGGGTGCGGCGCCACCGCATGGGTTTCATCAAGCTTGCAGCCCCTGTCTCCCATGTCTGGTATCTGAAGGGCATTCCCAGCTACGTGGCGATCCTTCTGGATATGCCTCTGCGCGATGTCGAGCAGATTGTCTATTTCAACTGCTATGTGGTCCTGGATCCAGGTGATCACAAGGATCTCAAGTACAAACAGCTGCTCACTGAGGACGAGTGGCTGGAGATTGAAGATGAGATCTATGCCGAGGATTCCGAGATTGAGAACGAGCCGGTGGTCGGCATCGGTGCCGAAGCTCTGAAACAGCTGCTGGAAGATCTCACCCTCAACGAGGTCGCTGAACAGCTGCGAGAGGAAATCGCCAGCAGCAAAGGTCAGAAACGCGCCAAGCTGATCAAGCGTCTGCGCGTGATCGACAACTTCATCGCCACCAATGCACGCCCAGAGTGGATGGTGCTCGATGTCATTCCGGTGATTCCACCTGACCTGCGCCCGATGGTGCAGCTGGATGGTGGTCGTTTCGCCACCTCAGACCTCAATGACCTCTATCGCCGGGTCATCAACCGCAACAACCGGCTTGCGCGTCTGCAGGAAATCCTCGCTCCTGAGATCATCGTCCGCAACGAAAAGCGGATGCTGCAGGAGGCCGTCGATGCCCTGATCGACAACGGCCGCCGCGGTCGCACCGTGGTCGGTGCCAACAACCGTCCTCTCAAGTCGCTCAGCGACATCATCGAGGGCAAGCAGGGTCGCTTCCGTCAGAACCTGCTCGGCAAACGTGTCGACTACTCCGGTCGTTCCGTGATCGTGGTGGGTCCGAAACTGAAGATGCATCAGTGCGGTCTGCCCAAGGAGATGGCGATCGAGCTGTTCCAGCCGTTTGTGATCCATCGCCTGATCCGTCAGAACATCGTCAACAACATCAAGGCCGCCAAGAAGCTGATTCAGCGCGCCGATGACGAGGTGATGCAGGTGCTGCAGGAGGTGATCGAGGGGCATCCGATCATGCTCAACAGGGCGCCAACTCTGCACCGTCTGGGCATTCAGGCTTTCGAGCCCAAGCTGGTGGATGGCCGAGCCATTCAGCTGCACCCTCTCGTCTGTCCCGCGTTCAACGCCGACTTCGACGGTGACCAGATGGCCGTCCATGTGCCCCTGGCGATCGAAGCTCAGACCGAGGCCCGCATGCTGATGCTGGCCAGCAACAACATCCTCTCCCCGGCCACCGGTGAACCGATCATCACTCCTTCGCAGGACATGGTGCTCGGTGCCTACTACCTCACGGCGCTTCAGCCGCAGATGACCCCGATCGAGTTCGGTGATCGCAGCCGCACCTTCTCCGGTCTGGAGGACGTGATCCATGCCTTCGAAGACAAACGTCTCGGCCTGCATGACTGGGTCTGGGTGCGCTTCAACGGTGAAGTCGAGGACGATGACGAGCGCGACGAGCCCGTGAAGAGTGAAACCCTCTCTGACGGCACAAAGCTCGAGCAGTGGACCTACCGCCGTGACCGTTTCGATGAGGAGGGAGCCCTGATCAGTCGCTACATCCTCACCACCGTGGGCCGCGTGGTGATGAATCACACGATCATTGACGCGGTGGCAGCCACCTGAACGCTCAAGACCGACCCGCCTCCTAACCACGATTTCTCCGCGCTGTCATGACCTCCACCCCTTCCAAATCCCGTAAGTCCTCCAAGTCCTCCAAGGCTTCCAAGGCAGCCAAGGCTGCGGCTGCCGCTGCGAAGGAGTCCCGCGCCCTGGCGAAGACTCCCCCACCTTTCCGAAACCGAGTGGTTGATAAGAAAGGCCTGAAACAGCTGGTTGCCTGGGCTTACAAACATCACGGCACGGCGGCCACATCCGCCATGGCCGACCAGCTCAAGGATCTTGGCTTCAAATACGCCACCCAGGCTGCGGTGTCGATCTCGGTGGATGACCTGAAAGTCCCTGAGGCGAAGCAGGATCTGCTGGGAGAGGCAGAGGAGCTGATCACGGCCACCGAGGAGTCGTATCGCCTTGGTGTGATCACGGAGGTTGAGCGGCACACCAAGGTCATCGACACCTGGACCGAGACCAATGAGCGTCTGGTGGATGCGGTCAAGAAGAACTTCAACCAGAACGATCCACTCAATTCGGTGTGGATGATGGCCAACTCCGGTGCCCGGGGAAACATGTCCCAGGTGCGCCAGTTGGTGGGCATGCGTGGCCTGATGGCAAACCCTCAGGGCGAGATCATCGACCTTCCGATCCGCACCAACTTCCGCGAGGGTCTGACGGTCACGGAATACGTCATCTCCTCCTACGGCGCCCGCAAGGGTCTGGTGGACACGGCCTTGCGCACCGCTGACTCGGGATATCTCACCCGTCGTCTGGTGGATGTCGCCCAGGACGTGATCGTGCGTGAGGACGACTGCGGCACCAGCCGTCTGATCGTCGTGAAGGCTGAGAACGGCAAGTTCGGCAATCGTCTGGTGGGTCGTCTCACCGCTGAGCAGGTGGTGTCGGCCGAGGGCGAAGTCCTCGCTGAGCGCAACACCGAAATCGACCCACCTCTGTCCCAGCGATTCCAGAAGGCAGGCATCGAAGCGGTGAGCGTGCGCTCCCCGCTGACCTGCGAAGCCAACCGCTCGGTCTGCCGTAAGTGCTACGGCTGGGCTCTGGCTCACAACGAACTGGTCGATCTGGGCGAAGCCGTCGGCATCATCGCTGCACAGTCGATCGGCGAGCCAGGAACGCAGCTCACCATGAGAACGTTCCACACCGGTGGTGTGTCCACGGCGGAATCCGGTGTGGTCCGCTCCAAGGTTGAGGGCACCGTGGAGTTCGGCGCGAAAGCACGCGTCCGCCCCTACCGAACCCCCCATGGTGTTGACGCCCAGCAGGCTGAGGCTGACTTCAAGCTCACCATCAACCCCTCCGGCAAAGGCAAAGCTCAGAAGATCGACATCACCAGCGGCTCGCTGCTGTTTGTTGACAACGGACAGTCGGTTGCAGCGGACGTGACTGTCGCTCAGATCGCCGCCGGGGCCGTCAAGAAGAGCGTTGAGAAAGCCACCAAGGATGTGATCTGTGACCTGGCCGGCCAGGTCAGTTACGACCCCACCATCCAACCCAAGGAGGTCACCGACCGTCAGGGCAACATCACGCACAAGGCCCAGCGTCTCGGCAGGATGTGGGTCTTGGCGGGGGATGTCTACAACCTTCCCCCCAACGCACAGCCCGTGGTCACCGCTGGCGCCCAGGTGACCGAAGCCCAGGTTCTGGCCGAAGCGAGTCAGGCCAGTGAGTACGGCGGTGCCGTCCGATTGCGTGAAGCTCTCGGTGATTCACGCGAGGTGCAGATCGTCACCACGGCGATGACGCTGCGTGACTTCAAGCTGCAGGGCGAATCCACCCATGCCGGTGAGATCTGGAATCTGGAGGCCAAGGACGGCACCCGTTACCGCCTCAACACGATTCCCGGCAGCAAGATCGGCAGCGGCGAAGTCGTGGCGGAACTCAATGACGATCGCTTCCGCACCCAGACCGGTGGTTTGGTTCGCTTCGCCCCCGGCCTCGCCATCAAGAAGGCCCGATCCGCGAAGAACGGATATGAGGTCAACAAGGGTGGAACCCTGCTGTGGATTCCTCAGGAAACCCACGAAATCAACAAGGACATCTCCCTGTTGATGATCACCGACGGGCAGTGGATCGAGGCCGGGACCGAAGTGGTCAAGGACATCTTCAGCAGGACCGCCGGAATCGTCACTGTCACCCAGAAGAACGACATCCTGCGCGAGATCATCGTGCGCAGCGGCAGCTTCCATCTCTGCACAGAGAAGAAAGCTCTCGAGCGTTTCACCGGCGACGGCGTCATGGTCAATCCCGGTGAACCGATCGCCAAGGGCATCAGCACCGACGCCATGGTGTACGTGCAAACCGTCGAAACGCCCGAAGGCACCGGTCTGCTGCTTCGCCCTGTGGAGGAGTACACCATCCCCAACGAGGCGCAGCTTCCCGACCTTGGACATGTCAAGCAGGCGAATGGTCCTCATCTCGGCCTCAAGGCGACCCAGCGTCTGTCGTTCAAAGACAACGAACTGGTGAAGTCTGTGGAGGGTGTCGAGCTGCTGCGGACCCAGCTGATGCTCGAGACATTCGACACCACTCCCCAGATGACGGTGGATGTGGAACGCGTGCCTGACCGGCGCGCCAAGACGATCGAGCGGCTTCAGCTGGTCATCCTGGAAAGCATCCTGGTTCGCCGCGACACCATCTCCGACTCCAGTCACGGTTCCACCCACACCGAGCTGCAGGTTGAGGACGGACAATCGATCAAGGCCGGTGACGTGGTCGCCACCACTCAGATCCTCTGCAAGCAGGAGGGTGTCGCCCAAATGCCCGAGGCCACTGAGAGCGAGCCCGTGCGGCGCCTGATCGTGGAGCGCGCTGAGGACACCGTGACCATCAGCACCTCCGGCAAGCCTGTCGTGACGGTCGGTCAGCGCATTGTTGACGGTGATCTTCTCGCCGATGGGCAGCCCGCTGATTGCTGCGGGGAGGTCGAACGCGTGGATGCCAAGGCCGTCACGCTTCGACTCGGTCGCCCCTACATGATTTCACCGGACTCCGTGCTGCACGTGCGCGACGGAGACCTGGTGCAGCGAGGAGACGGCCTTGCACTGCTGGTGTTTGAGCGTCAGAAGACCGGTGACATCGTTCAGGGTCTGCCCCGGATCGAAGAGTTGCTTGAAGCACGCCGTCCCAGGGAGTCGGCCATTCTCTGCAAGAAGCCCGGCACTGTTGAGATCAAGCAGGGTGAGGATGATGAAACCACCGTGGTGACGGTCATCGAGACGGATGATGCGGTTGCTGAGTACCCCATCCTTCTGGGGCGCAACGTGATGGTCAATGATGGCCAGCAAGTGCAAGCCGGCGAACTGCTCACGGACGGTCCGATCAACCCCCATGAGCTGCTGGAGTGTTTCTTCGAGGATCTGCGCAGCCGCAAGCCGTTGATGGATGCGGCGCAGGAGGCGATCGCCAACCTGCAGCACCGTCTGGTGACTGAGGTTCAGAACGTCTACAAATCCCAGGGCGTCTCGATCGACGACAAGCACATCGAGGTGATCGTGCG
>CAJXFG010000097.1 GCA_913052185.1 uncultured Synechococcus sp.
TACAAGGCCTTGCGGATGGGCAACATCGAAACCGTGCTGGCCAGCGCGATCGCAGCAGTGTTCTTTGCAGCGTTTGTTGTTGCAGGAACCATGTGGTACGGCGCAGCCGCAACTCCGATCGAGTTGTTCGGACCCACTCGCTATCAGTGGGACCAGAGCTACTTCAAAACTGAGATCAATCGCCGCGTTCAGACCGCGATGGATCAAGGTCAAACAGAATCTGAGGCTTACGCCTCAATCCCAGAGAAGCTGGCTTTCTACGACTACGTCGGAAACAGCCCTGCCAAAGGTGGTCTGTTCCGTGTGGGCCCCATGGTGAACGGCGATGGTCTGCCGACTGGTTGGCTTGGTCATATCTCCTTCACTGACAAGGACGGTCGTGATCTCCAGGTGCGCCGCCTGCCGAACTTCTTCGAGAACTTCCCAGTAATTCTCGAAGACTCTGACGGCGTTGTGCGTGCAGACATTCCCTTCCGTCGTGCTGAAGCGAAGTATTCCTTCGAACAGCAAGGTGTGACAGCAACTGTGTTTGGTGGAGCACTCGACGGACAGACCTTCACAGATCCGGCCGACGTGAAGCGACTGGCCCGTAAGGCTCAGCTTGGTGAAGCCTTCGAGTTCGATCGCGAGACCTACAACTCCGACGGCACCTTCCGCAGCTCCCCGCGCGGCTGGTTCACCTTCGGGCATGCAACCTTCGCGCTGCTGTTCTTCTTCGGCCATATCTGGCACGGAGCTCGCACCTTGTACCGCGATGTGTTCGCCGGCATCGATCCCGACCTCGGCGAACAGGTTGAATTCGGTCTCTTCCAAAAACTTGGAGACCGCTCGACCCGTCGACTGCCAGAGGGCTATGTGCCCCCGGCAGGCACACCTCTCAGCTGATCAGCCCTTAGGAGATAACCGATGGAAAGCTTCGCTTACATCCTCATCCTCACTCTCGCAATTGCCACTCTGTTCTTCGCCATCGCATTTCGCGATCCCCCGAAGATCGGCAAGTGATCATCTCAGCCCCGCTTTTAGCGGGGCTTTTTTTATGTCTAAAACGTGAATTCGACCCGCAGATGTCATGGGTGGACGTGAGCCTTACAATTAATACATCTACGTTTTTTCAAGGGCGTGCAGTGCCCCTCGTGCCAGAACACCGATAGCCGGGTGCTCGAATCAAGAGCTGCCGATGGAGGCAGGAGCGTGCGACGTCGCCGGGAATGCCTTAATTGCGAATTCCGCTTCACCACTTACGAACGGGTGGAAACCGTTCCAATCACGGTGATCAAGCGCAATGGAAATCGTGAAACATTCAGCCGGAGCAAACTTCTGCACGGCTTGAGCAGAGCCTGCGAAAAAACGGGTATTCCACCCGAGCGCCTGGAAAGCATGGTGGAAGAATTGGAGCTCAGCCTTCAACAACGCAGCGGCAGGGAGGTCTCCAGTAGCGATATCGGAGAACTGGTGCTCGACAAGCTGAAAATGCTCAGCGAAGTGGCCTACATCCGTTTTGCTTCCGTGTATCGGCAGTTCAGCGGGGTCAGTGATTTTGTGGCCACCCTGGAGGGAATCAACGCCACAAAGGGGGAGCTGACAGCAGCGATCTGAGACACGGTGGTCGATCTGTAGACTCGACGATTGCCTGATTCAGGTCGGCGGGCCTGTTTCGGATCCCATCGCTCTGCCCAAGAGGCAGACCGCCAACGTTCCATGACTGTCACTCCCACAGATCCTTCCCAGGAATCTGCAGTGGATACCGCGGAAGCGGTCACATCCGCATCTGATGCAGTGGCTGATAGCTCAGCCGATCAAGCTGACTTCGGCACGGATGAAGACCTCGGCATTCCCGAAGACATTCCCACGGCTGATGATCCAAGCAGCAGGGCGACCAGCCGGGACATGGACAGTGCTGGATTCACCCTGGATGAATTCGCAGCCTTACTGAGTAAGTACGACTACAACTTCAAGCCCGGTGACATCGTCAACGGCACGGTGTTCGCGCTTGAGTCAAAGGGCGCGATGATCGATATCGGCGCAAAAACGGCTGCATTCATGCCTCTGCAAGAGGTGTCGATCAACCGTGTCGAAGGACTGAGCGATGTGCTTCAACCCGGCGAAATCCGGGAGTTCTTCATCATGAGTGAGGAGAACGAAGACGGACAACTCTCCCTCTCGATTCGACGCATCGAATACCAGAGAGCCTGGGAGCGTGTGCGCCAGCTCCAGAAGGAAGACGCCACCATTTACTCGGAAGTCTTTGCCACCAACAGAGGCGGTGCCCTGGTCAGAGTCGAGGGTCTGCGCGGGTTCATCCCCGGGTCCCACATCAGCACCCGCAAACCCAAGGAAGAGCTTGTCGCCGATTTCCTTCCCCTCAAATTTCTTGAGGTTGACGAGGAGCGCAATCGTCTGGTGCTGAGCCACAGACGCGCCTTGGTGGAACGCAAGATGAACCGCCTCGAAGTTGGAGAGGTGGTCGTGGGTACTGTTCGCGGCATCAAGCCGTACGGCGCCTTCATCGATATCGGTGGTGTCAGCGGTCTGCTGCACATCTCGGAAATCAGCCACGAGCACATCGAGACTCCGCACTCGGTGCTGAACGTGAATGATCAGATGAAGGTGATGATCATCGACCTTGATGCCGAACGGGGTCGGATCTCCCTGTCCACCAAGGCCCTTGAACCGGAGCCGGGTGACATGCTCACCGATCCCCAGAAGGTGTTCGACAAGGCTGAAGAGATGGCCGCCCGCTACAAGCAGATGTTGCTTGAGCAAGCCGAGGAAGGTGAAGAGCCCCTGGGTTCAATGATGATCTGAGGTAACTGAGCCGATGGCTCATCTCAAGCTCAAAGACCGAGATCTCGGTTCATTTCAGGGGGTGCTGTTCGACAAGGACGGCACCCTTTCCCATAGCGAGCCACGCCTGATCGAACTGGCTGACGCCCGAATCAACGAAGCCTTGCGCCGATTCCGATTGCGAAGCGCCTCCAGCACAGTGCTTCGGGAGCTTGAAGATCTGCTGGCAAGAACCTACGGCCGCTGCAGGGAGGGAATCATCCCCGACGGCACACTGGCCGTGGCTTCTAGACATCACAATCTGCTGAGCACCGCAACCGTGTTCTGCCAGATGAATCTCAGCTGGCCCCAATCACTGCTGCTTGCTGAAGAGGTGTTTGATCATGTCGATGCGTGTCAGCAATCGCTTCATCCAGGAGGGCACCCGATCGACTTGTTGCCCGATGCGGCAAGGCTTCTGAGGGAGCTTGCCGGTGCAGGAATCCTCTGTGCGGTGATCAGCAACGACACCACTGCTGGCATTGAGGCATTTCTCAACCAGCACCAACTGAACGACTGCATCAGCGGGCTGTGGAGTGCCGATCACCTTCCCGCCAAACCTGACCCCGGTGCCGTTCGAGGGCTCTGCGGTCAGTTGAACCTTGCAGTGGACCATTGCGCGCTGATCGGTGATGCCGACACGGATCTGACCATGGCCCGGCAGGCAGGCATCGGGCTGACTCTCGGCTATGTGGCGGGTTGGCACCGCGAGCCAGCTCTCACCGCTCATGAGCTTCTGATCAGCCATTGGTGCGAACTCACCGCGACCACGCACGAAATGTCAGAGACCTGAATCGCCGACCTCTTACAGTCGCCCGCAATTACCGATGGTCATGAGTCGATACGTCTTCACCTCCGAATCCGTTACGGAGGGGCATCCGGACAAGATCTGTGATCAGGTCAGTGATGCCGTACTCGACGCCCTTCTGGCTCAGGATCCCTCCAGCCGCGTGGCCTGCGAAACAGTTGTCAACACTGGCCTCTGCATGATCACGGGCGAGGTGACATCCAAAGCGCAGGTTGACTTCATCCACCTTGTCCGCAACGTGATCAAGGAGATCGGCTACAGCGGAGCCAGAGCCGGTGGGTTTGACGCCAACAGCTGTGCTGTGTTGGTGGCCCTCGACCAGCAATCCCCCGACATTGCCCAGGGTGTGAATGAAGCCGATGACCACGCCGGTGATCCTCTGGATCTGGTTGGTGCCGGCGACCAGGGGATCATGTTTGGTTATGCATGCAACGAGACACCCGAGCTGATGCCCCTGCCCATCAGCCTGGCGCACCGCCTGGCCAGAAGGCTGGCGGAAGTGCGCCATAACGGCACGCTCGATTACCTCTTGCCCGACGGGAAAACGCAAGTGAGCGTTGTCTATGACAACGACAAACCGGTGGCGATCGACACGATCCTGATTTCCACCCAGCACACAGCAGAAGTGGGTGGCATCAGTGACGAGCAGGGAATTCGTGAGCGCATCACAGAAGACCTCTGGACCCACGTTGTGGAACCTGCAACAGCTGATCTGGCGCTGAAACCAAGCCGCGAAGCGACGAAATATCTGGTCAATCCCACCGGCAAATTCGTGGTGGGTGGTCCTCAGGGTGATGCCGGACTGACCGGTCGCAAGATCATTGTGGATACCTACGGCGGATACGCACGTCACGGCGGCGGAGCCTTCTCAGGAAAGGACCCCACCAAAGTCGACCGCTCGGCAGCCTACGCAGCACGTTATGTGGCGAAATGCCTTGTGGCAGCAGGCCTGGCTGAACGCGCTGAGGTGCAGCTCAGCTACGCGATCGGGGTTGCCAAGCCGGTGTCGATCCTTGTCGAATCCTTCGGGACAAGCCAGCTGGCCAACGATGCCCTGACCGCACTGGTTCAGGAGCACTTCGACCTGCGACCCGGGGCCATCATTGAAAGCTTCGGACTGCGCAATCTGCCCCAGGAACGCGGCGGACGGTTCTACCAGGACACAGCGGCCTACGGACACTTCGGCCGCAATGACCTGAAGGCTCCCTGGGAAAACGTCGACGCCAAGGCGGAAGAACTGCGCAAAGCCTGATCCGTTCATGCACGATTCACTGGCGCTCGGCATCGATCTGGGCACCAGTGGTGTACGGGTGGCTGTCCTCAATGGACAACGTGATCTGCTGTACACAGCGGCCACCAGCTACGAGCGAAATCTGACCTATCCAGAGGATTGGCAGAAAGGCTGCATCCAGCTGATCGCAGCCATTCCTCATGAGCTGCGCACCAGGCTCAGAGCTCTCGCCGTTGATGGCACCTCGGGAACACTGCTGGCCTGCGACCGAGAGGGCACACCTCTGGGCAAGGCATTGCCGTACAACGCTGGCTGTCCAGAACAACTGGATCAGGTGCTTGCACTGGTGCAGCCAGGCCAACCTGCCGCAAGCGCCAGCGGCAGTTTGGCCCGCGCTTTCAGACTGCTTCAACAGCACGCGCAGCCCCTGATCCTTCGTCACCAGGCGGACTGGATCACGGGCTGGCTGCTGAGCAACTGGCAGCTGGGCGAGGAAGGCAACAACCTCCGTCTGGGATGGTCGCTGACCGATCAGCAATGGCCCAGGTCGTTTGAAGATCAGACCTGGCGTGAGGCACTGCCGGAGATCCGGCCGAGCGGGTCAGTCCTCGGGACCTTGGACCGCACCAGAGCCCATCAGCTTGGACTGTCCAGTGACATTCTCGTCATTGCAGGCACCACCGATGCCAATGCGGCTGTGCTCACCGCCGATGCCGGCGACGATGAGGGCATCACCGTTCTGGGGAGCACTCTCGTGTTGAAACGCTTCACAGACATGCCTTTGCAACATGGGGCAGGAACGTCCACCCACAGGGTGGGCGGCCGATGGCTTGGCGGTGGAGCCTCCAACAGTGGCGGTGCCGTTCTGCGCGAGTGTTTTCCAGGCATTGACCTCGACGAACTGAGCCGGCAGATCGACCCTGATCAGGAGAGCGGCCTGAAACTGCTGCCCCTGATCGGCAAAGGAGAGCGTTTTCCGGTTGATGACCCGGATCTTGAACCGGTGTTGACTCCCCGCCCCGTCAGTGACGCGCTGTATCTGCATGGTTTGCTGGAGGGCCTCAGCCAGATCGAGTGCCGAGGTTGGCAAAGGCTCACTGAGCTCGGCGCACCTGCACCGAAACGCCTGGTGACTCTCGGCGGTGGTGCCAGAAACCCTCAATGGCGACGCTTGAGGCAACGGTTGCTCGGCATTCCCATCCGCAGTTGTGACAGCCCACCTGCTGCAGGGGTGGCGCGACTCGCTCTCACCGCTCTGCAACAGAAGCACGATCAAAACAGCTTTTCCGAGAGAGAATCGGCTGAGCTTCCATGAGCCTTTGGCAAACCGAATTCGTGACGCGCTCGCCATCGGGCTGTTCATCGTGTTGGCCGGATACGTGGGGTTCAGTGGTTTTCGACTGGCCCTCCTGCTCTGGCAGCGCTTCAGCTGATTTCGTTCTTTCCATTCCTGCATCTTTTCCATGGCCGCCGATCCGCTCACTCCAGCCATCAGCGAACGCATCTGTCGTCACATGAATGACGACCACAGTGATGCCGTGCTGCGTTATGCCCACCACTACGGAGGC
>CAJXFG010000098.1 GCA_913052185.1 uncultured Synechococcus sp.
CTCCACTTGGGCTGGCGTCTTCATCCAGAACCGTTTCCAGGGTGGCGAGCAGAAGAGCGATCGCCTCTTCACGCGCAAGCTCACCTGCGGACACCTGTTGCATCCAACGCTGGCAAAGCGTCTCGATCTCATGGAAGAGAGGTTGAGCGGCGCGCAGCACCTCAGCGACCCGCAGGGAGGTGTCCTGATCCCGCTTCAGGCTGTCGAGAACGACATAACGCTGCCCATCCTCACCCAGATAGGTCAGCCGCCCCTCCAGGTCGAGGATCGGCCCTGTGATCGGTGTGACGGGTTCCTCCTCCATGGCAGTCCTCAGGGGGGCGAGACAAGAGCGTCGCGAGGTTGGGTGACGTCGCGGTCACTCAGACGCTCGGCACAGAAACTGCGAAACAGGGCCTCCACTTCGTTCGGGGGCATCCCCTGCACCAGGCGTGCCTCGATTTCATCCCGACGCTGCGACTGGTGGTACAGACGCAGCTCCTGAAAGGTTGTTCTGGATTGGGCCTCGATGCGCGCGAGGGCCTTGCCCACCTGGTGATCAGGAAGCAAAGGTCCGCCATGACAGTGCTGCATGACATGGGCCGACTCATGAGCAAGAACCACCCAGACCTGCCTGGGGTCATCCTCAATGTTGTTGGCACAGATCAGCAGGGCGTTGCGGGGCGCATGAAAGGCACCAAGCAGAGCTGACGGACAATCTTTGGCCACCAGGGTGTGCGTTCCCGCTTGCCGAATGAGAGCCGCATAACTGCCGATGCGGTCCCAGGTATCAGCCCTCGACGAACCGGGGAAAACAGGAGCAACCAGGGCCAGCACCAGCGCAGCAACAACTCGCGCTCGAGCCGACGAAGCCAGACCCAGCAAACCATTCTCTCCAGTTCCTGGTCTCATTCAAGACACGCGGGACCGGTTTGGCAGCATTGCTTCGGCAATTCCAGACGGGATTCACGGCATCAAGCGCTGCACGCTGTTCACCTTGTCGCGAAACGACTGCCTGCGATCAATGCGCGTGTTCACGCGAAGCGTGGCGTGGATCCGTTGAACGCCTTCTTGATGGAGCCGTTCATGGCAGGCCCTCACGCAAGCGAAGACGTCATCCCACTCGCCTTCGATGGCCGTCCCATCCGGACCGAGCTGATGGTCCAGCCCCGAGTCCTTGATCACCTGCTGGCACAAAGCGATTGAGGGCCCCAGCGACACACCAACCCCCAAGGGCACCAGGCAAAGATCCACGCTCACCCGCACAAGCCGCTCCAGTCACCTTCAGTCATGGTTGAACGGGATCCAGGAAGGATGCAAGCGGTGATGATCCCTGAAACTGAGAAGTGCACGGGCGGCACGGCCGGCGAGAACCCGCGCTGAACGGAGCTCCTCAGAGGGCTCCGAACCCACTTTCCGATTCCAGCAGACAGGCGCGTGGATAACCGAGGGTGCGCCATTCCCCGCAGCGGGTCTGAACTTCGAGAGCGATGCCCCTCTGCTCCACCGACAGCGAACGTCCCTGTCCCGAACACCAGCGACTGGCCGCGGCTTCGGCCGCCGCGATCGACTCGTAAGGAGCGTCGAGAACCGGATGCGGCTGCCCGTCCAATGCCACGAGCCTGTAGAGAGGGCAGCCAGACTCAGGCATGGGTCCACTTTTGCATCTGTCTACAGTGTTCCACGGCGCAGAGCGATGCGCCATGTCAGATGCTGAGCCCAGCCATCCCTGCGCGATGCCGAGTCAAGCTCTCAACGACGCCTATGGAGCGCTTCTGAGCCGTGCCCCCGCACCTTTGTTCACACGCGCGAGAAAGCTTTATCTCAATAAGTACTGCCTGGATGGCCGCAGCTCCCAAAGCCCTCTGCGCCTGTTTGTGGTGCAGGAGACACTCAACGAGAGCGTGGAACCCGATCCCGAGGCAGGTCCTCTCGGCAGAATTGCCACCCTGCAATCCAGTACGGCTGAACTGGCGCTTGTGCATTGGCAGATGGATGAGCCTCCTGCACAGACGCTGATTCAGACCTACCTGCAGCAGAGCTGGCAGCTCAGCCCTTCACTGATCACACCATGCACGGAGAGCTGGTTCCGCAACGGTGGCTTTCAACTGCGAATCACGCTGCAGCGGCCGCTGATCTGGGTGAGAAGCAGCAAATACCAGGAAACAGATAATCACTCAGAAGAGGGAAAACCCACGAAAAGCTGAAGTCAACGTCACCAGCCGCAGAAAGCTGGCTAGGCAGAGTTCAGGACTCGCCGAGAATCAACATGAGATCGTCACTCCTGGAGCGGTATGTTCTGCGCTACGCCAATACCGGTCATTATCTGCGGGTCAACGACGAAAGTCAGGAAATTGAGCGCAGCTCAAGTCCTGAATCGGCATGGGAGTTTCATACGCATGAAGGAGCAGTCACACACGCACTCTGGATCGGTGAAGTGTTTGGCCAGACACCAGACGTTGTGAAAATGATTTGAAGATCAAGCGACCGATCATCGAATGAAGGGAATGGATCACGCCCTGCAGTTAGTGCGCGTGAGCTCAGGATGGTTGCAATCAAATCATCATTGGCGCCCTGATCAAGGCCTCTCAAAGGTTCCATTGCCGGCACAATCCACGCTGAATTGTGAGATCGCTATTCAACCCTGAATGAAATGCCTGAGGCGCCTGGACTCATCCGCCATTCGCTTTTGCAGTTCGGCTGATGAGGCATCCGAATCCTCCCGCAACTGAGCACTGATGACGTCGTCTTCAGTGATCGAGAGGCCCCTCTCACGACCGAGTTCGATCAACGCTTCCACCGACACCGGCTCGGAGAGACGACGTGCCAGCTCCTGTTCGTCATGACGTTGCTGGAGAAGAGTATCGAGATCCTGAAGAGACATGAACGGCAGCGCACGCGCATTGCAGCCCATTCCACCAGACCATTGCTAGACATCGCGAAAGACCTTTGAACGACCATGGGGACCCCCCGCTTGACAACGGCTCTGCTTGCTCTCGCGGCCGGCCTGATCAGCCTCGAAGCCGGCCTGTCCGCCGCACAGGCTGGCTGCAGTTTTCTGCCTCCGGTCGGTGGCGATGGCAGCAGCAACATTGTCAAAAAACGGGTCAGTCGAGAAAAGCTGATCGGTCGCACCAACTGGAACACGGACTTCGCCGTGAATGCGCCTTACAGCAGCTACAAGCTGTTCTTCACGGCCGACTCCACCGCCAGCGGGACCTATCCCGTGGAGGCATACCTGAAATTCACCGACGGCAGCAACTTGCGCGTGGTGAAGGAATCCATGACCCCACCCATCGGAACAGGCAAGCAGTTCGGACCGTTCTCGGCTCCCCAGGGCAAGCAGGTGAGTCAGGTGAACTTCAAGATCGGTGCCGGCAGCGATCCCAACTCAACCGGATTCAGCTACCGCATTTCCGTTCAAGGCTGCAACTGACGACCCATCCCAGAGAACAATGCGTGATCGCCTCTGGGTCCTGATCCCGGCAGCTGGGTTTCCGTTTCTGCTGGTGCTGTTCGTTGTTCTCTGGCAATCCCTCCAGCAACAGAGCCGCACCATTCAGGATCTCGGGCAGCGTCTCGATGGTCTGGAAGGGATCAATCAGCGTGACGGAGAGGGAAAACGAGACCTGATCGAACAGCAGCTCGGTGTTCTCCAGACCCGACAGCAAACCCTTCAGAGACAGATCAGCAACCTGGAAAACTGGCAGCGTGCCTCCAGCCAACGGGAACGGGCTCTCTGGAACCGGCTCGAACCACCGTTCCCATCCAATTCAGCTGCGCCCCCATCCGAAGAGCCTGAGATTGAGCGTGCACGTCCACCCGCACTGCCCTCAGCGCAAGATCCGACGATCACCCCTTGACGGCGTCACCGCTGGCACTGGGGAGGATGAAGCGCTGCAGAAGGATGAACAACAGCAGCACGGGAAGAATCGACACCACAGAGCCTGCAGCAACAATTCTCCAATCAAGAGAAAAACTGCTGGCCAACTGCTGCAGCCCCAGAGGCAGCGTGAACAGCTGAGGGTCATCCAGGATCACCAGCGGCCAGAGGAAATCACTCCAGGTGCCGATGAACACAAACATGGCCAGGGTGATCAGGTCGGCTCGCGCAGCGGGAATCATCACGTTCCACCACTCACCGAGCTTGCTGCAGCCATCCATGCGGGCGGCCTCCTCGAGTTCGACAGGAACGCCGAGAAAGCTCTGACGAAGGAGATACAAGCCAAAGGCCGTGGCTGCCTGTGGAATCACAAGAGCCATCAGGGTGTTGCGAAGACCCAGCTGCACCATCAGCAGATAGAGAGGGATCATCACCACCTGAAAGGGAATGAGAATGGTTGCCACAACAAGGCCCAGGACCAACCCACGTCCTGCAAAGCGCATGCGCGCCAATGGATAGGCAGCCAGGGAACAGAACAGCAGATTGGCCACCACAGCCACCAGGCTGACCACGGTGCTGTTGAACAGATAGCGACCCAGTGGATTGTCCCGGAACAGACGTCCGTAAGCATCAAGACTGGGTTGGGAGGGCAGCAGCGCTGGTGGACTGGTGAAGATGTCTTCCGCAGGCCCTTTCAGAGACGTGCTCACCAGCCAGAGAAGAGGCACGAGAACCATCAGGGCCAGCACGATCAGAGCCAGCAGCTGGATCAGCGCCCCAACTCTTGACCCAGCCTGACCAGCCGGGTCTCGGTTGAGGGATGTCGGCATCCGTTCAGAGGGTGGGACGGGCATCCAGAGGTGCGGTATCCCGCTGGGGATGCAGAGCCGGTTGTGACGACCCTGCCACCAGTCGGTTCAGAGCATTGACGAACGCCTGAGCCGCGGCCACCACCACATCGGTATCAGCGGAGTGACCGGAATACAACTCACCGTCGCGTCGCAGCCTGATCGTCACCTCACCGATCGCGTCAATGCCTTCGGTGACTGATTTCACAGAGAACTCAACCAGTTCGTTGGGCTCACCAGCCAGGGCATTGAGCGCTTGGCAAACAGCGTCCACCGGTCCTGTCCCGATCGATGCCGTGGTCTGCTCCCTGCCATCCTCGTCCGCAAGGGTGACTGTGGCGGTTGGGCTGAGGCTGCTGCCACAACTCACCTGCACCAGTTTCAACTGATAGCGGGCCTCCGGCTGCTGGACCTGCTCGCTGACGATGGCTTCCAGATCACGATCAGTGATTTCACGCTTGCGGTCGGCAAGGTCCTTGAAGCGAGCAAACGCATCATCGAGATCTTCGCGGCTGAGGTCATAACCCAGCTCTTCCAGCCTCGCCCTCACCGCACTGCGACCACTGAGTTTGCCCAGGGAAATGCGGTTGTCACTGAGTCCCACCGTGCGGGCATCAACAATTTCGTAGGTGAGACGGTTCTTGAGCACACCGTCCTGATGGATCCCTGATTCATGGGCGAAGGCATTGGCTCCCACGATGGCCTTGTTCGGCTGAACCACCATTCCCGTGAGATTCGAGACCAGACGTGATGTCTTGGTGATCTCCTCAGTGCGCACCGACGTGAGTGGCGTGGGCGAGTCCGCATCGCGGCCGAAGAAGGGATTGAAGTAGCGACGGCGCACGTGCAACGCCATCACGAGCTCCTCCAGGGCGGCGTTACCAGCCCGCTCACCAATGCCGTTGATCGTGCATTCGAGCTGGCGCGCACCGTTCTTGACGGCCTCGAGGAAGTTGGCGACGGCAAGGCCCAGGTCGTTGTGCCCGTGAACGGACAACACGGCATCACCGATGTTCGGCACATGACGATCAATGCCAGCGATCAGTTCACCGAATTCGGTCGGCGTGGTGTAGCCAACGGTGTCGGGAATGTTGATGGTGGTGGCGCCGGCAGCGATGGCTGCCTCGATCACCTCATAGAGGAATTCGGGATCGCTGCGTCCTGCGTCCTCACAGGAGAATTCAATGTCATCAACCAGGGAGCGGGCATAAGCGACCATGTCCGGAACAATCGCCAAGACCTCCTTCCGGCTCTTGCGCAGCTTGTGTTCGAGGTGAATGTCGCTGGTCGCGATGAACGTGTGAATCCGTCGTCGCGGAGCGGGAGCCACCGCTTCAGCACAGGCTTTGATATCACCTCTGGACGCACGTGACAGTCCACAGATGACAGGCCCCTGTTCTCCGCCGACCTGCTGTGCGATGCGCTGGACAGCGGCGAAATCGCCCGGACTCGCGAAGGGAAATCCCGCCTCGATCACGTCCACGCCAAGCCTGGCCAGCTGCTGAGCAATCGCCAGCTTTTCCTCGAGGTTGAGACTTGCTCCCGGGGACTGCTCACCATCCCTGAGGGTGGTGTCGAAGATCAAAACGCGGCCTGGGTCGTGGGCCATGGCAAAAGCCTCGACGCGATTTAGTCGGAATGACTATGGGTAAG
>CAJXFG010000099.1 GCA_913052185.1 uncultured Synechococcus sp.
GTCGGCAGGCCTGGAACCACCTGGCAACCACCGCGATCCAGGCAGAGTTCCACGGCGTCCAGTGCCGCCAGGATGGCGCCATCTTCTCCGTGATCCTTCACATAGAACTGGTTGCCGTACCGGGTCTGCAGCTCAACCCACCATGTTCGCGGCATCAGCGCAAACAGGGCATCGCCAACGTTGAAGTTGAGCAGATTGCCCCCACGAGGATCCGCCACCAGCAGCAGGCTGCGCTCGTCCAGCCCCCAGAACTCCTTGACGGCCAGCCCCGGTGTGCGTTCGTACTGGGTCAGCACTCTCAGCTTCCAACCGCTGCGTTGCTCAAAGGCATCGAGGGAAGCCTCCAGTGACTGGCGCTGCGTCTGGCTGAGAGCCTTGGCAAGGTCAATGACCGGTGTCGGATGATCCGGGAGCAGATCGGGGTTGTCAATGGCCCCGGCAGGCGCGGCAAACATCACCAGCACAGCGGCAAGGCTCAGCAATGCCTTCAGGCCACGCATCATTGCTTGGACACCCATGATTCAGAGCGAGTGCACGCCATTCTCACCACATGAAGGCCTCTGATGTGCCCTGCCCCGAGTGGCTGAAGCAGCGACTGCAACAACATGGCGGGCGCGTGCCCTTTCCCACCTTCATGGACTGGGCACTGCATGACCCCGTCCACGGTGCCTACGGCAGTGGTCATCTCCGTGTTGGCAAAGCCGGTGATTTCGTCACGTCTCCTTCCCTCGGGGACGAGTTCTCAGGCCTCTTGATTCATCAGCTGATCGAGTGGCTGCAGCTGCTGGCCGTTCGCCATCCAGAAGCCCGGCTCTCGATTGTGGATGTGGGGCCTGGTGAAGGTGATCTGATCGCTCAGTTGATCCCGTTGCTTCAGACTGCTCTTCCTGACTTGCTTCCGCGCCTGGAGTGCGTGCTCGTGGAGCTCAATCCAGGGATGCAAATCCGCCAGAAACAACGTCTCCAGACGGTGGAGTCGTTGCATTGCCGCTGGTGCTCACTGGAGACACTTGGCGAACAGCCAGTGATCGGCATCATGCTTGCCCATGAACTGCTCGATGCTCTGCCGGTTGAACGCCTGCTCCTCCGAGACGGATCTCTACAGCGCCAGATGGTGAGCCTTCAGATCTCTGGGGATGAGCAACAGCCCCTGTTGGTCTGGGATGAGGAGCCTCTGTCTTCGGAACTGGAAGCTCACATCCAGGTGCAGACGGTTCGCGACGGTCTCAACCTGCCGCCAAATGGTGCTCCCGAGGGATGGACAACTGAGTGGCATCACCTGGTGGCGCCCTGGATGCAGCAAGCATGTGCAGCCATGGCCGATGGCATGTTGCTGGTGGTGGATTACGCCATGGAGGCAAGTCGCTATTACGCCCCCCATCGTCGTGATGGAACCCTGTTGGCCTACAGGCGTCAACAGGCCTCGTCCGATGTTCTCCGCGATGCCGGTTGTCAGGACATCACCGCCCACCTCTGCCTGGAAACCCTTGTGGGATCAGCCTCTGAGGCTGGCTGGTTTTTCGCTGGTCAGTGCCGTCAGGGAGAAGCTCTGCTTGCTCTCGGTCTTGCCGAACGGCTGACGGCATTGCAGCAGATGCCGGCTGATCAGCTCGCGGAGGCGCTCCGTCAGCGGGAAGCCCTGCTGAGACTTGTTGACCCAGGTTGCCTGGGAGAACTTCGCTGGTTCGCCTTTCATCGCCAACCATCGGCGGCCGCTGAAGTCCCTGAGCCCGTCAGTCTGTTTCTGAGTGAACCGTCCTGATCAGTTGAGTGAGTTGAGGCAATGACTGACGTCTTCATTGCTGATTTCGTCACTGATGATCACATCACCGATCCGGGTCGGCAGGACGAACCGCAGTCGCCCATGGCGAACCTTCTTGTCTCCGCGGAGGGTCCTGATCGCCGCTTCATGATCCAACCTCGGCCAGGCGACCGGCAGACCTGCCTTTTCGATCAGTTTCAGCTGTCGTTGCTGATCGGCTTCGCTCCAGAACCCCTTCTGAACGGCGAGCCTTCCAACCGCCACCATGCCGATTGCAACGGCTTCGCCATGCAGCCAGGTGCCATATCCAGTCAGGGTTTCGACGACATGGCCAAAGGTATGGCCGTAATTGAGAATGGCGCGACGTCCTCCTTCCCTTTCGTCGGCGGCGACCACGGAGGCCTTGGCTTCCGCTGAACGCACAAGGATGTCGTCAAGCATCGTCGGATCCATCGCTGCTGGATCGGAGAGGTCGGAGGCTTCCTCCAGACGCTCGAACAGCTCGGGGTCTCCGATGACTCCGTACTTGATCACTTCCGCCATTCCAGCTCGAAATTCCCTCACAGGGAGCGTGTTGAGTGTCAGGGGATCAATGACCACCAGGCTTGGCTGGTGAAAAGCACCGATCAGATTTTTTCCCCTGGGATGGTTCACACCGGTCTTGCCACCGATGGAGGCATCCACCATCGACAGGAGAGTGGTCGGCACCTGAACAACGCCGATGCCGCGCAGCCAGCAAGCTGCGGCGAATCCGGTCATGTCGCCGACAACACCACCACCCAGCGCCAGCATCAGGGAGGTGCGCTCCAGCCCTGCCTGTTGTGCTTTGTCCAGGATCAAACTCAGTGTGTCCAGGTTCTTTCGTTCCTCACCCGCATCGATCTCCAGAAGCACCGGATCAAACCCCGCCGCCTTGAGGCCACTGAGGCAGCTGTCGCCGTAGGGCCCGGCGACATCAGGATTGCTCACGACAAGAATTTTGGTTCCGCTCCGGATCTGCAGGTCTGCCAGGGCGGTGCCGATCGATCCCACCATCGAACGGCCAATGATCACGTCGTAGGGATTGCGCTCCAGTGACACCGTGATCCGTGTGCATGTCTGCAACGCAGCTGCCTTCGCTGTGCTCATGCTCATGGGCCGATGCTGCGGAGCGTTCCGCTGATGTTTCGATCGACTGACCTTATCCTCAGCCGGTGGACCTTTGAGTTCGATGAACCCAGTCTCCGGGCCAGATCGGCGTACAAGCCTGACAGCCTGGGCCTTTCTTGCGCCTGCGCTCACGCTGCTGAGTGTCTCTGTGCTGATTCCGGCCGCCATGGCTCTGCTGATCAGCTTCACGCAGACCGGACTGGATGTTTCAGAACCTCTGCGTTTCATCGGACTGGCCAATCTGCGCAGGCTCTCCGGTGATCCGATGTTTTACCGCGTGCTGAGCACCACCCTGATTTATCTGGTTGGTGTGGTGCCTCCGGTCGTTCTCGGTTCTCTGGCCTTGGCTGTCCTGGTGAATCGGATTCTGCCCGGGATTCACTGGTTGAGAGCAGCGTTCTACACACCTGTGCTGGTGTCGATCGTGGTGGCTGCCATCGCGTTCCGCTGGCTTTATGCGGAGAACGGATTGATCAACGGCTGGCTTGAGGCCCTGATTGGATCCGGTTTCATCCCCATCGACTTTCTGACCAATCCCCTGCTGGCATTGCCTTCGGTGATGCTGGTCACGCTCTGGAAAGGTCTCGGCTACTACATGGTGATCTTTCTCGGTGGTCTTCAGGGGATTTCCAAGGAGTTGTACGAAGCTGCGGAACTGGATGGCAGTGAGGGATGGAGGAAACATCTCGATATCACCCTCCCTCTGCTGCGTCCTTACGTGACGCTTGTGGCAGTGATCTCCGCCATTGCAGCCACCAAGGTGTTCGAGGAAGTGTTTCTGATGACCCAGGGAGGTCCTGCTGACTCAACCAGAACCCTCGTTTACTACGTGTATGACCAGGCTTTTGCAGAGCTCGAGATCAGCTATGCCTGCACCGTTGGGCTGGCTCTATTCCTGATTGTGTTGCTGCTCACGGCGATCAGATTCGCCTTCGCTGAGGACCGATCCCTGATCTAGAGATCGCTCGTGAGGGTCGGATGGCAAGCTTCAAAGGACGGACATGACCGCCATGGCCAGCGCTGCCGGGACAATTGGAGTTGTTGGGGGTGGTCAGCTCGCACTGATGCTCTGTGAAGCAGCGAAGTCGCGTGATGTGGATGTGATCGTGCAAAGCGCGTCTGGTCATGATCCCGCGATGGCTGTCGCGCGCGAACAGGTCTCGGGTGCACCCACGGACGCAGCTGCCACGGAGGAGCTCTCGAAACGCTGTCAGCACATCACATTCGAGAACGAGTGGATTCCTGTGGATGCATTGCAGTCACTGGATCCAGCCGGGGTGATGTTTTCTCCATCCCTCACCAGTTTGTTGCCGCTGGTCAACAAGCTCTCGCAGCGCCGACTTCTGGATGATCTTGATATTCCCAGTCCAGCCTGGATGGCCCTGGATGAACTCAACGCTGATGCACCAGCGCTTCCGGCGGGCTGGACCTATCCGGTGATGGCCAAAGCAGCCCATGGCGGTTACGACGGCAAGGGCACCTGTGTGATCAGCGATCTCAACGCTCTTCAGGAACTGCTGAACAGTGTGTCCGTTGAGGATTGGCTGCTGGAGGCATGGGTGACCTACGAACGTGAACTGGCGCTGGTGGTCAGTCGTGATCGCGAGGGGCGGATCCGCAGCCTTCCTCTGGTCGAAACTCATCAGAAGAATCAGGTCTGCGACTGGGTTCTGGCCCCTGCGCAATCGGAGCAACTGTTGGAAGCCACCGCCTACAACATTGCGGCTTCGCTGCTCACAAGTCTGAATTACGTGGGGGTGATGGCACTGGAATTCTTTTACGGCCCGGCGGGTCTGATGGTGAATGAGGTTGCACCGCGCACCCACAACTCAGGCCATTTCTCCATCGAGGCCTGCAGCAGCAGTCAGTTCGATCAGCAGCTGTGCATTACTGCTGGGCTCCCGGTTCCTTCAACGACTCTTGTGGCTCCCGGCGCCATCATGGTCAATCTTCTGGGCTTGCCATCCGAAGCAGCTGAACCGCTGAAATCAAGGCTTGCTGCTCTGGAGGCCATTCCAAGCTCCCACTTGCATTGGTATGGAAAGCAGGAAATGCCAGGAAGAAAGGTCGGTCATGTGACTGTGCTGCTTGAACAATCCGATCCAGCGGCTCGCGACCAGGAAGCCCGGAGCCTTCTGGATCAAATCCGTAAGGTCTGGCCGAATCCTTTAAATTGAGACTGGACTGCCTGGTTGGTGACAGCCTTTCTCTAGTGCTCTGATCTGACTCTCTTTCGACTTGGGGTGACTGTCGTGAAGGTGCCGTAAACCGGCCTCGTAGCCGGAAACGAATCCTCACTTTGTTGCCCCTTCTGGTAACTCCAGGTCGAACACTGGGGCTCGCACGGTCAGGTGGTCCACCCCATTAACGCTCACATCACAGCGAAGGATCCAACTGATTGGGTTGATGCCAATGATGTGCAGGTGGAATCGTTTGGCTCCATCACGTTCGCTTGTTCTGCTTTTGCGGGATCGTGATCATTGCCGGCCGCGATGAGCATGCCTGATTGGAACGTCCTCGATGTGATGAGATCAGGTTGGGGAAGGCTCTGGCCGGTGATCGACCAAAGCCCAATCACGAACGTTGGTGAGGTAGCCGGACTCGACGTTCGCTCTTTGAATGTCCTGGCATCTGGGCCAACATTCAGTGATCTTGCTCACTCTGAGCAGTGATCTTGATCATTCAATAACCAGTCATAAACAAGAATCGCTCAAATTTCATCAGAACTGCTGAATAGATAGACATCAATTGATCCAGATGATCTTTAGTCTGATGATGACTCACAGCTACTACTGCTTGAGTCATCAGAACTATTCATGTCAGGGTCACTTGTGCAATCTGCATTGTCTTGTTCATAGTCGTCAAACCCTTGCATATAGAGATCATCATGGCTATTGCGAGTTGATCTACGCTTAGAACTTCCAGTCTTCATGGGTTTGATTTTTGCCACTCCTGTTATTGATTTAATAACGATGCTGATAAACGATATGGCAACGAAGAGGATGATAAAGATGGCGATGAATGCCCCTGCGGGAAAGGGGCCTGAAGAAGCGATGATCAGAGCTGTCAATGCTGAGAAAAATGCAATGAACGAGACTTGTTTGCTAGTCAGCAAGCCATTGTTTTTGCTCATTTCTTCACTGTTCAATATCTTTTGACTCTATCTGCAATCGGTTTGTTGTCAAATGTGTGGATGAATCGATCTCAAAACTTTAGATTATTGCCACTGCTCAAGCCGCAGCCTTGATGGTTCCGTATTCCCAGGTCTGGGTGAAATTCTTCAGAAAAGACAGATGGGATCAGTTGATCAGTCTGCAGTAAGGGCCGACGGCCAGTGCCAAGCTGGCGTCCACGG
>CAJXFG010000100.1 GCA_913052185.1 uncultured Synechococcus sp.
TTCTTGCTTCAGCGTTTGCGGCCAGTCTCTGTGCCCCAGTGCTTGCGCAGAACGCTGTCCAGTCCTCTGGATCAGTGCCCAAGGGCTACACCACCCCTATTCCTGCAGAGCTCTTCACGCCTGATCAGGTCGATACCAGTGCAGGCACGTTTCGGTTCTTCGATGGCATGCCGGATGCTGCCACGGTTGCAGCGAGCTTTGACTACATCAAATTCATTCGTGCCTATGAGACCTTCCTCACGCTGATGCCTGCCGCAAGCATCGAAATGATGCGCGTCGGCCATGCGCAGCAGGGTGTCGATGACCACACCAAGGTCATGTTGATGGCACCGCTGAACTCCAACCCTCTGTTCCTGACTGGCAACACCGACACGGTGTATGGCTCCGCCTTCTTCAATCTGAAGGACACAGGCCCGATGGTGATCGAAATCCCCGCAGGTCTCGGTCCTGGAACCATCAATGATGCCTATTTCCGTTTTGTTGCCGATACAGGAGCCCCTGGCCCGGATCGTGGCAAAGGCGGCAAGTACCTGATCCTCGGACCTGATGACAGCGAGCCAGCAAACACCGAGGGGTATTTCGTCTTCCGCTCACCCAGCTATTCCAACTGGTTGATTCTGCGAGCCTTCCTCGACGATCAAGGCAAACCCGATCAGGCGATTGCCAACTACGAAAACGGTCTGCGTCTCTATCCCCTCTCGCAAAAAGCCAACCCCCCGGCCATGACCTTTGTGCAGGGAGGTGATCTCGTTTTCAACACGGTGCATGCCAACAATTTCCACTTCTTCGAAGAGCTGAACACGGTGATTCAGCGTGAGCCGGTCGACCTGTTTGACCCTGAACTGCTTGGCCTCGCTTCGGCGATCGGTCTGGAAAAAGGCAAGCCCTTCAACCCGAGTGCACAGGATCGTCAGATCCTGGAAGAAGCTGTGCAGGTGGGAGTCGCCTATGTGCGCTCCGATATGGGTAAGCCACGCAATCGCGACGTCTACTTCTACGACGACAAGCAGTGGTTCACCCCGTTCGGTGGCGGCAGTCATGAATGGCTGGTTGATGGAGGCAAGGGCGGCAGGAATCTTGACGCCAGGAGCAATTTTTTCTGGGGTTACACCGTGAATACGCCGGCCATGGTGCTGAAGATGGTCGGTGCCGGATCCCAGTACGGCGTTGTGGCGACTGATGCCACCGGTGCCTATCTCGATGGCAGCAAGACCTACAAATTCACAGTGGATGCCAACGTGCCGGCCAAGGATTTCTGGTCGATGGTGATCTACGACCCCCAGACCCGCTCCGAATTGCAGACCCCCCAGATGCTTCCGAGCAAGAACAGCAAGCGCAACCGTGACATGGCTGTGAATGCTGATGGCAGCATCGATCTCTATTTCGGTCCCACGGCTCCTCAGGGCAAGGAAGCCAACTGGATTCAGACGATTCCAGGGAAAGGCTGGTTTGCGATTTTCCGGCTCTACGGACCTCTTCAGCCCTGGTTCGATAAAACCTGGCAGCTCAATGACATTCAGCCTCTCGGTTGAGACCTGAACAGATCAACACCACGATTCAATCTCAGCCATGACTGTTTTCACACGCTTCCCTTCCGCTCTTCTTTCCGCTCTCTTTCTGGCCTGCAGTGGTTCCGCCTTGCAGGCCGCTGATGTGGTTCCAAAGGGATACAACACGACGATCCCTGAAGATGTGCTGACACCCGACAGGGTGAACACGAGGATCGGCACCTTCAACTATTTCGATGGTTTCCCAGACGATGACACCATGGCGAAAGCCCGCCGGCAGGTGGATCTTGGCCGTGGCGTTCAGACCTTCCTGAACTTCATGCCGGCGGCATCACTCGAGATGCTCTACGTGGGCCATCGTGATGGCTACGGCATGCAGGTGAACCGTGATATCGGCTTGTTTGAAGAGCTGATGAGTTCCCGATCACTCTGGTTGACCGGCAATACCGACACTGTCTACGCCACAGCATTCCTGGATCTCTCCAACGGCCCCATCGTGGTGGAGGTGCCGGCTGGTACAGGCCCAGGCACGGTGAATGATGCATTCTTCCGCTTTGTCATCGATATGGGTGGCCCTGGACCTGATAAGGGCAAGGGCGGAAAATATCTGCTGATCGGTCCAGGGCAGACAGCTCCTGCGAACACCGATGGCTACTTCGTTGCCAACACTCCGAGCAAGATCAACTGGTTGATCCTGCGCGGCTTTCTCGACAATGAGGGCAAGACTGACACCGCCAGAAATGCCTTCAAAACTGCTTTGAAGGTCTACCCCTACGCACTGCGCGCCAATCCGCCTGCCAACAATTTCAAGAATCTCACCGATTGGGAGACCAACACCATTCATGCCAACAACTTCAAGTTCTACGAAGAACTTGATGAGGTGATTCAAAGGGAGCCCTCTGATCTGTTTTCACCTGAGCTGCTGGGGATGGCATCTGCCATTGGCATTCAGAAAGGAAAACCTTTCAACCCCTCACCAGCACAGAAGGCACTGCTCACCGAGGCGGTTGCTATTGGCAATGCCACGGCACGCTCCATTCTCTTTGGGCCTCAGGATCCCAAGAACTACATCTACCCCGACAAGGCCGGTTTCTGGCAGACCGGCTTCCCAGGCGGCAGTCATGAGTACCTGGTGGATAACGGCAACGGTGGCCGCGATATGGATGGTCGCACGCTGTTCTTCTACCTGGCCACGGTGAACACGCCGGCCATGGCTCTTGAAATTCCTGGTGTCGGGTCCCAGTACGCCTTCACTTCGAGAGATGGCACTGGTGCTTATCTCGACGGTTCGAACACCTACAAACTCAATATTCCGGCCAATCCGCCGGCACAGAAGTTCTGGTCGTTTGTGGTCTACGACCCTCAGACCCGCTCAATGCTTCAGAGCGGCGAAATGCCTTATCCCAGCAAGAACAACAAACGCAACGCCGACATGGTGAAGAATGCTGATGGCAGCATTGATCTCTATTTCGGTCCGGCCGCACCGGCTGGGATGGAGGCCAACTGGGTCAAGACTGTTCCAGGCAAGGGTTGGTTCGGAATCTTCCGTCTTTATGGACCGGGCCAGGAGTGGTTTGACCGCACCTGGAAGCTTGGCGACATCGAAAAGATCTGATTTTTTCTCTTGTTGCAACCCTTCGCTTCACGCCTGCGGCGGACTCCAACCATCCATAGGCGTGCATTGGAAAACTGCTCTGATTTTGATTCATGGTGATGCCCCAAGACGTTGATGTCGTGGTGATCGGTGGTGGCTTTGCAGGCATCACCGCTGCCCGGGATCTGCAGAAGCGTGGATTCAAGGTGCTGGTGCTGGAAGCACGTGATCGTTTAGGTGGACGGACCTGGAGTACTGATCGCAATGGATTCCATGTGGAGCTGGGTGGCACCTGGATTCACTGGACCCAGCCATTCGTCTGGGCTGAAAAAGAGCGCTACGGCCTGGAGATTCAGGAAACCCCAGGTTGTGTTGCGGAGCGCGTTGCCATCAAGGTTGATGGTCAGGTTTGTGAACTGCGGGAAGACCAACTTGGTGAGTTCGTCTCAGGGTTCGAGCAGTTCTTCGCTGAAGCCCCTCAGGTTTGGGAGCGGCCTTACGACTCCCATTACAACTGGCCAGCGATCGAACAACGCGACTCGCTGAGCGTGGCTGATCGCCTGCAGTCCATGGAACTCACTCCCTTGCAGCGCACCAGCATCGGTGGCTTCCTCGAGATCCTCTCGATGAATCAGCCCGAGAATGCCTCTTACCTGGAGATGATGCGCTGTTGGTCGCTCACGGGTTGGAATTATTCGCTGTTCAATGACGCAGCAGCCCGTTACAAGCTCAAGCTTGGAACAGGTGCACTCGTGGAAGCAATGGCCAGCGATGGTGGCTTTGATGTGATGCTGGACACTCCCGTGAGATCCGTTGATCAGACTGCCAATGCAGTCACGGTGACGACGGCCTCTGGAGAGCAGCTGAAGGCCAAGCGGGCTGTTGTCACCCTGCCGCTGAATGTGCTTCACACCGTGGCGTTTGATCCTCCACTGAAGCCGGTGAAAGTGGAGGCTTCAAAGCTCAAGCATGTGGGTGGTGGGGCCAAGGTGTTCTTTGAGGTTGAGGGAGATCCAGGAGCAGTCATGACCCTGGCAAGGTCCACTGAATCTCCATTGATCGGCAGCTTTACTTATCAACGAGGCGAACAGCACTCTGTTCTGGCTGGTTTCAGCCTGGAGCCGGATGCGCTTGAGAGGTCCGTTGCCGATTGGCAACCGGTCCTCGAGGAGTTTGTGCCTGGAATTCGGCTGCTTTCGACCTTCGGTCACGATTGGGGTGGGGATGCTCTGTCCCAGGGCAGTTGGTGTACCTATCGACCCGGCACCTTTGTGCGATTTGCCGATGAACTACCCAGGCAGGACAACCATTTGTTTTTTGCTTCGGCTGATCATGGTGAGGGCTGGCGCGGCTTCATTGAAGGAGCCATTGCCAGCGGCTCCAAAACTGCAGTGGCTGTGGCAGCAAGCCTCGACCACTGAAATTCACTGAGGCGCGGGGCGCTGATCAATCAAACAGCCAGCGCAGACCGAAGTTGATCCCGCTTTGCGTGGACGTGTATCCGTTACCTGATCCGCCCCCGGCATAGTCGAGCCCGAAATACTTGTAGGACAGAGAGGCTTGCGCTGAATTCCCCAGGGCATAGGCGATACCTGCCTGAGCGGTTCCTGTTTGATCCCGCTCACCGGCGAGTCCGAAGCCACCGGCATCCAGGTACGCGAAGGCTTGCCAGTCTTCACTGATGGCGTAGGTGGCGAGCATGCCGATCAGTGGTTGAACCCAGGTGTTTGCCCAGGTTCCACTCGCGGAGTTTTCAAATTCCTTGGTTTGTTCTCGATTCAAGATCTGGCCATCTGCCGATAAAGTGCGTTTTCTGTTGACATCAATGGTTGTGGTCATCCAGCCATCGATGAATCTGGCTCCAACAAAGCCAACAAAGCTGGCACTCCCTTTTTCCATCTTTGGCTTTTGTATGTCGCCAGCGCGGTAACGCACGGCTAGGTCATAGATAAACTGACTGGTCTCGATGGTGGCATCAACACTATTTTCCCTCTCAACTTTGATCCGATTCGAAGGTATTCCGATGGCGTTACGAACAGAATTGGTTGTTTTCCACGTCGCCACGTTGTCGGATTGATAAGCCGCGCCGTAGTTAACACCTGAGTAGACCCCAATCCGTCCGTATTCAGCTGATGCCTTAAAGGTCAATCCCATTCTGGTGCTCGCCAAGACATCCGATAAGGATGAATGTGCATCGACGGGGTTGCCGCCATTCAGCTGGGTTGTCGTGTTGGTTGAGAGGGGGGCAAATGCATAGAGATCCAGATAAAACCGCCAGGAGTCTTCTGCATCCTGCTCCTCTTCGCTTGAAGACTCACTGTCGTTGGACTGACTCAGCACCAACGGTTCGAACTCTTTCGTTTCGTCGGTCTCCTTGCTCTGTGTGATCTCAAGGCTCTGATCTTCATTGTCCTGCGCTCTCTCGACGTCACTCTCACTGCTAGCGATCATGGGTTGATGGGCCAGCCGATACGACGCATCGGAGTCGCCGACTTCAAGTTGCGCAGGAGCTTTGTGTGGTTGTGCGACAGCCTCAACGCAAAGAGCGCTCAATGGTGTGAGGAGTGCGAGGGGCAGGTAGCGAACCACAACAAAAATGAGATTGGCTGAACCGTAGGTGCATGGTTGAACAGATGCACCTTTGTCTGATCCCATTTGTGCGAATTCTTTCAGAGCACCCTTGGCTCAAAAAGCAGTTGGTATTAATAATCCATGGTTTTTGATTAAGTCTGATGGGATCGCTTTTCCGTGTAAGCCTGCGTTCGTTTTGGCTGTTGAGCTTCGCGGCCCTTTTGGTCCCTTCAGTTGTCGAAGCACAAGAGCGTTCTCCGTTTCTGGTGGAACAACGGGTCGATTTCGATTTCACCCCCCTCGTGTTGAGTGAACTAGAGGTTGCACAGGCTTCCTCTGATGCACAGCCAGCTGGTACTGACAATCAACCGGTCACGGTCACTCCGGATGAACCCGTTGCTGCCGAGGAAGGTTCACTGGCCAAAGCGGCGCAAAACCCGATTGCCAGTCTGATCAGTCTGCCGATTCAGTGGAACAGCACCC
>CAJXFG010000101.1 GCA_913052185.1 uncultured Synechococcus sp.
AACCCGCCTTAGGCGAATTATGAGTTCGCTGCATTCACCAGATTGCTAGACCCCCTTAGGCCGGTGGATTTACCACAGGGCACGCACCGGCGAAAAGACTTCCTCCTCCTCAATCCCATCAGGAACGGGGGCGGCAAGGTCCTCAGCAAGGCTGCCGCTGTAGCCGTTGGGGATATCAACAGTGCGCCAGGGGATCGGATCACTCTGGTCTTCGAGCAACATCCGGTAGGTGTTCTCCACGGCCGTGCCATCCCAGACGATGGTCTGATCAGGAAAGCCGAACCCCACGAAGCGGTTTCCCTCTGGCCCTGCAACGGCGATTCCCAGGAGATCAGTGACCTGATGCAAGAGATCCACACTGCTTTCAAAAGGCGCTGTCCAGCTGTAGAAGCGCTCCTCCATCAGCGCTGCCGTGCTTTGCACTGGCGCACAGCGGGTCACCTCAACCGGAGATGCCGGCTCGCCTGCTTCAGGGGTCAGGGTCGATGGTGCCTCCAATGTGGTGGAGCAGACCACCGGTCGGGCGACTGCAGCCATCTGCAGGGAATTCAATGTCAGAACCAGCAGGAGAGAGCTGAATCGAAGCCTGTCCACAGGAAAAGGCACCACTGCGCGCAAACTAGGCAGAGGATCCGCGAAGCACCAGCCCCTATGCCCGTTCATTCCGACCCGTCCATGGATCGCCAGGTCCTGCTGGACCGACTGGCCCGGGAGGCTTACCGGCACGGGCAGTTCACCCTGGCGTCGGGCCGCAGCAGCGAGCACTATGTGAACTGCAAACCGGTGGCCCTCAGTGGCAGCGGTCTGGCACTGCTCAGTCCTGCGATGCTCGAGCTGGTGGAAAAGGAGTCCGTGGCCGTGGGAGGCCTCACGCTCGGGGCAGATCCCCTGGTGAGCGGTGTGGCCATGGCGGCGGCTCAGCAGGGCCGTGATCTGAATGCGCTGATTGTGCGCAAACAGGCCAAGGGCCATGGCACTGGTGCATGGCTGGAGGGCCCACTGCCGCAGGCCGGCTCCCTGGTCACGGTGCTGGAGGACGTCGTCACAACCGGTGGATCCTCAATCCAGGCGGTCAACCAGCTCAAGGAGGCCGGCTACTCGGTGCAGCGCGTGATCACCATCGTGGACCGTGAAGAAGGAGGCCAGGACGCCATGGATCAGGCCGGTCTGCAACTGGTCAGCCTGTTTCGCCTGAGTGAGGTGGCTGCCAGATCCAAGGAACTGGACCAGTGACGAATCGGAATCACGACGCAGCAGAGTTGATCTGGGATGCGCCATTCCCGCTTCTGCGCATGCACGGAAGCGGCTGCAGCAGCTTCCTGCATGGCCAGACCAGTGCCCGTGTCGACGGATGCAGCGATGGCGATCTGATCCAGGCCTGTTGGCTCAATGCCACAGGCCGAGTGCAAGCCCTGCTGGAGATCCGCCTGACGACCGATGGTGCTGATGTGCTCGTGCTCAGCGGTGAGATCGACCGCGTGGCCAGCGGCTTTGACCGTGTGATCTTTCCTGCCGACCAGGTACGGCTCGGAGAGCAGGGCCAGCAGCGCCGGATGCAACGCCTTCAGGCAGGCAAGGCACCCGAACTGAACCAGGTGGTCTGGCTGGATGCCAACGCCGATCCGCCGCCATCCTGGACAGACCGTTCCCCGTGCAACCCCGCTGAACTGGAATGCTGGCGAAACAAGCAGGGCTGGCCGCTGGGACATCAGGAACTCACCGGCGATACCAACCCTTTTGAACTCGGCCTGAGTCGTTGGGTCGACCTGAACAAGGGCTGTTATCTGGGACAGGAAACCGTGGCCAAACTGGCCTCCCGCGGTGGCGTGAAACAGGAGCTGCGTTGCTGGCAGAGCACTGCCGAGGGTTGTCTTGACCTGGAAAGCGGAGATCAGCTGAGCCTGAACGACTCACGTGCGGGGTTGATCACCAGCGTGTGCAAGGACAGCGCAACGGGACACTGCTTCGGTCTTGCCTTCGTCAGGCGTCAGGCGCTCGACGCCGAAACACTGCTGGCGGGGACCAGTGGTGTGGAGGTGTCCATCTCACGACCCAGTGCTTTCTGCGAACCACCCTCGCGGGGCTGAGAGAGGCTCTCAGCCGCCAACATCCAGTCAGCCACGGCCCAGGTGGCCAGGCCGTCATCGCGGTTGTAGGTGAAGATCCAGCGCAGAGCCTGAACATGCCCACGGTCACGTGGGCCGGTGCCTCGCCACTGCCTCCACCAGAGCAGCGCTCTGGCACCATCCACACCGGCCTGACTCCAGCTGAATCCAAGCCAGGAGGCCACCGTCTTCAACCCGTAACTGTTGAGCGGAAGCCGCCAGTGGCTGCGCAGCCTGGCGTGCACATCCACCAGCCGGGAGCGCAGAACCTGCCGATCCCCTTCACTGACGCCCTGGCGTTTGGCCATCTTGCAGAGAGCCAATGACTCCGTTTCGCCGTAATGAAGCACCGGCCAGCCCTCATAGCGCTTCAGAAATCGCTTGATTCGCTGCCAGCAACGGGCCTCCCCATGCTCCTGCAGCATCAGCAGAGGGTGATAGGTGGCCCGTTCAAGAGCCCAGCGGCCATTGGCGTCCCGCGGCAAGCGGACAAACCCATGCAGAAAATCGTCACGGGCATCTGGATCGGATTCGATGTCGTAGAGCAGGACACCAGGCGCATCGCTCAGTTCCGGCAAAACCGGTGAATCGGCGAGCGCAGCAGCCTGGCCATCGCGCTGCGCTCGGGCCTGAGCCACAAGCGGAGCGGCCACAGCGCCGTGCTGTTCTCCAAAACGCTGCAGCTGCTCGGCCAGATGCTGAGGATCGGCATCGGCCAGTGCATTCAGACCGTTGATCCCCAGCTCGAGGAGCATCTCCCGCCGCTTGGCACCGATGCCGCTGACCTCACTGAGATGGCCAACCCGACGTGCTTCGGCATTGCAGACACCGCGCCAGCTGCAAAGCGAACATTTCCGCCGGTCAGAGGCGAGTGGAGGTGGCTCGGTCCGCTCGAGATCGAGCGTCAGTTTGCGCAGTGCTTCATCCAGCTGGCGCTGCAGGTTCTCACCAAGAGCCACGGTGTCCTTCTCGAGGTACCGCCCGGCTCCTGCCAGCGCCAGTCCATCGCCCACCGGAGCTTGCTGAAACAGTGCAAGCAGACGAGCTGACAAGGCCAGCTGAAGCCGATGTTCCCGCGTGAGACGTCGTCCCTGCCTGGCGAGCACGGGACGATAGACATAATCCCCCCATCGGCTGCGACCGGGTTGTCGCTGCAGCAGCGCCGGATGGGCCTCGAGGCGTTGTCCCTCAGCGGTCTGTCCGCGCAGCCTGAGTCCGACCACACCATTGTCTCCCCGTTCACAAGCTGCGAGCCCATGTCCGGGCTTGCAGGGGAGCAGCGCAACGAAGCTGCGTTGCTGATCATCCAGCTGCAGGGTGCGGTGAGCGGTATACACCCGCTTGCTCTGGTCACCATGGCGATCGAGCCATGCCCGTCGTCTGCAGCGGGTCCAGCTGCGCAGCAGTCGATCGGTGAGCGGCTTGTCAGCAGACGGGGTGTCACCCATCAACTGAGGTTAAGGCGGCCAACTGCTAAATCCAGATGGACTGCAGGCATGCCATGGCGTCGGCTCCCCTTCCTCTGTGCGCAGCTCCCATCCGCTTCGGCACCGATGGATGGCGGGGGGTGCTTGGGGTGGACATCACGGTGGAGCGGCTGTTGCCGGTGGCAGCAGCCTCCGCACTGGAACTCGCGCATCAGGCACCGGATGGCCTTGACAGCAGAACTGTGGTCATCGGCTATGACCGCCGTTTTCTGGCACCGGAACTGGCGGAAGCGATCGCTTCCGCGGTCCGCGGCGTGGGACTGGAGCCACTGCTGACCAGCACACCCGTTCCCACGCCGGCATGCAGCTGGACCGTGGTGCAGCGCCGGGCGCTCGGAGCGCTCGTCATCACCGCCAGCCACAATCCGCCCGAATGGCTGGGGTTGAAGATCAAAGGTCCCTTCGGCGGATCGGTGGAAGGCACGTTCACCGCCGCGGTGGAGCAACGATTGGCTGCTGGAGGCATCAGCGTGCCGAAGGCTGGAGAGCTGCAGCGCTTTGACGCGCGCAGCGAACACCTCGAAGGACTGCGCGAAAGGCTGAATCTGAGTGCCATCGTCGATGGGCTCAGAACCATGGGCCTCAGGGTGATCGTGGACCCGATGCATGGCTCAGCGGCAGGCTGCGTTGCCGATCTGCTCGGATCCGATGCCAAGGGCCTGGTCTCGGAGATCCGTACCCGGCGTGATCCTCTGTTCGGCGGCTCACCGCCGGAGCCTCTCGCCACGCACCTGCAGGAACTGATCGCTGCGGTTCAGTCCTCCGGCCGAGATGGGAAGCCCTGCGTAGGCCTTGTCTTCGATGGTGATGGCGACCGCATCGCAGCCGTTGATGAGCACGGTTGTTTTTGCAGCACGCAACAACTGATGCCCCTGCTGATCGATCACCTGGCCGGAGCCAGGCAGCTGCCCGGAACCGTGGTCAAGACCGTCAGTGGCTCAGACCTGATGCGCCTTGTGGCTGAGGACCACGGCCGAGAGGTGCTGGAACTGCCTGTGGGCTTCAAATACATCGCCGCAGAGATGCTGTCCGGTGATGTCCTGATCGGCGGCGAGGAGTCGGGTGGCGTCGGCTTCGGCATGCACCTGCCTGAACGGGATGCACTGTTCGCCGCCATGCTCGTGCTGGAGGCCCTGGTTCAAGGGGGCATGCCTTTAGGAGCACGCATGGAAACTCTGCGTCAGCGATGCGGTGGCTCAAGTCACTACGACCGCCTGGATCTGCGCCTGGCCGATATGGAGTCACGCCGACGCCTGGAACAGTTGTTGGCAACGCAGCCGCCGGAAGAAGTGGCAGGACAGACCGTGAGCGAAGTGATCACAACGGACGGCGTGAAATTGAGGCTGGGCCCGAGCCACTGGTTGATGTTGCGCTTCTCAGGCACTGAACCCCTGCTGCGCTTGTACTGCGAAGCTCCCGACAGCGATCGGGTGACGGCCGTGCTGAGCTGGGCCCGCCGTTTTGCGGAGGCCGCATGAGCATGAACCTGCGCACACTGGTGATCGCCAGCGGCAACCCTGGCAAGGTGCGGGAGTTCGAAGGTCTGCTCAGCGGACTGCCGTTGACAGTGAAAGCTCAGCCCGATGGTCTGGAGATTGAGGAAACCGGCAGCACCTTCAGCGCGAACGCCCGAATCAAGGCCATTGCCGTGGCTGCCGCAACCGGCGACTGGGCCTTGGCGGATGACTCAGGTCTGAGTGTGGATGCCCTCGATGGTGCCCCTGGGGTTCACTCCGCCCGATACGCCGCCAGCGATCCGGAACGGATTGCTCGGTTACTGAAGGCCCTCGACGCTGAAGACAACCGCAGCGCACGTTTCTGTGCAGCGCTTTGCGTGGCAGCTCCAGACGGATCGGTGCTGCTCGAGGTGGAGGGGCATTGCAAAGGCAGCATCATCCGGACACCACGAGGGAATCAAGGCTTCGGTTACGACCCGATTTTTGAAGTGGATGGCACGGAAAAGACCTTTGCACAAATGTCTCTGAAGGAGAAAAAAGCCCATGGCCATCGCGGTCGTGCCTTCTCGTTGTTGGAACCCCCCCTGCGGCAACTGCTGTCTCAGCGATGAGGCCTGGCATCGCACCGGATGTGACGAGGTCCTGACAAAAAGGTCCTGTACGGTGTGATCTGTCGCTGACGAGGTCGATGGCCATCGCCATGACCACCGGTTACAGCGCACAGACCGAAGGCGCTCTGCTTTGCATCGAAGCCGCCTCAGACTGGGCCCTGACTTGTGTTGACCAACTTGCTGCCGCTGACAGCCATGTCCTGATCGATTACGGAGCTGCCGATGGCGGCACGGCCGTGGGTCTGTGGCACCAGGTGCTGGATCGCCTGCATGCCAACCAGCCCCAGGCCCACCTCACCCTGATCGGCAATGATCTGCCCAGCAACGACAACGTTGCCCTGGCTGAAAATCTGGCACTGCAGATTCCGCGCACTCCCAAGCCCACCGTGTTGGTGAGCGCCCGCAGCTTCTATGAGCCATCGGTGGGTCCCAACACGGTGAGCTTTGGCTTTTCCGCCACCGCCATGCACTGGCTGAGCGAGTCGCCAGGGCC
>CAJXFG010000102.1 GCA_913052185.1 uncultured Synechococcus sp.
AGTGTCGTTTGCGTTGGATGGCTGCAGCGCTTTGCGTGCGCTGAATAGCGCCTGATGCGTCTGCTCGGTTGATGTGATCATCAGCCTTTCGGCATCTGTTGATCGTCGTCAAGTTCTTCCCGGCGACCGAGGGTCGCTTCTGTGGTGATGCTGTGTGCAAACTGGTGGTTCATGAGCATCTTGACTTAGAGCTGCTTGTGGCTGAATCATTTCGCCTTGGTCAAGGTGCAGCGGTTACTGATTTGATTTCAACCGTGAGGCCTTGGGTATCTTTTGTGTGCGATGAATCACTCGAATGCATGGCGCAACCACGAAAGACTTGCTGAGATTCATTCAGGCTGACTTGAGTGAAAGAAGATCCATGATTCAAATGATTCAAAACAGTATTGCCAATCGGGGTAAGTCATTCCTCGCTTCGATTGTCCTGGCTCTCTTTGTGTTTGGTGTTGTGCAGATGCTCAGCAGCGCCTGAGTCAAGCATTTGATCTTGCTTTGCAGGCTTGACCAAACCCTGGTCTGCTTTGACGTCGTGGTTCAGGCTGAGGGATTGTTTGATTTGAGGGGTTGCCTCAGCGAACCGGAGGAGAGCATCGTCGCCATCCGACCTGGACCATGTGTTTCCAGGTCTCAATGGCGATGTGCTTCGACAACGTTCTCCTTGACTGAGGGACCGGCGGTTGGGGGCGGACCCAGCTGTAGGTTCTGAGTTCCACCCACTGGCCATGGCTCATGGATGCATCGGGTTTGAACTGCACAACCAGTTGTTGTTGACCATTGACAAGCCAGCCTTCTCCTCCGGCCTTGTCAATGGCTTCAGGCGGACTGATGCGATCCAGCATGACAACGATTCTGGCTTCGAAGGGTTCTTCGGCGTTGTCGAGAGTGATCAACTCTGCACATTTGGGAGCAAGAGTCTTCGTTGCTGATGGTGGTTTGTGATGTTGCTGCCAAAATCGAAGAGACTGCTATTTCCAGCTATCAAGGTCGTACTGCCAACGATGTCATGGAAGCTCTTCTGTTGATCACTCTTCTCATGATTGCCGTTGATGGCCCTGTGACTCCCTCTGAAATCAGTCAGGACACCAAGGATGGGATCATGGCCGCGGAGCCAACAATGACCCCATCAGCCTGGACGGGTGGTCCAGAAGTCAACATGTGGACTGCTGGTGAGGGTCAGCGAGAAGATCAGTAGTGATGCACTCGGGTTGGTTGAATCAGGTGAGCAGATTTGACCTGATCAGTGGTTGGCTGCCTGTCTCTCCCCCTCCCTGTCGAGGTCAATTGTGCTGAGCTCATCCTCAGCGTTCGCATTGGCGAGGGGGTCCATGCTTGCCAACGTCAAATCCACAGATTGTTCAGGCCTCTGTTGAGATGGGTTATTGGTGTTCTTGCTGCTTCGCTCCTGTTTGAGGCCCTCAAGGTTTTTCCTGGTGGCGGCGTGAACCCATCTGCGCTCTCCACAAATCGACCATTTCTCTTGCACGTGTGTGAGCAGAAAGATCGTGGTCATCAACACCATTGCAGTATTGCTGATCGAGAAGCTGATCCAGCCAGTCGAGAGCAGCTTCGTCCAAATGCCATTCCGTAGGGTATTTATTCATCAAAGTTGGGACAAGCGAAGTTTTGTATTTGATCGTTGCTATCTGCATTCTTGCCAACTTCCTGTGTATTCAATGATTTTGGCGTTTCGTTGACTGCGTTGAAGGTGTCAATGCCCGATGTTTATCGATTGAGGTATTCCCGAATCAATTCCTGAACGGCTTCTTCTGATTCTCTCTTTTTGAAATCGTCGAGGCTTTCGATTTTCATCAGTTGCAGATCAAAAAGCAGCTCGATCACGGCACCCCCGTTACATTCTTCTGAAGAGTAACCCTCCGCAGAATGAAGGACCTGTGCCAGATGTTGACTCAATTCGTTTTCCATTTCTATAAGTTTTAAGCAAGAGCCTATGACGCAAGCCGCATTGACTTGTCACTTTTGTATTGAAGGTCGCCTTGATTGCTATTGATTGTAATGTTTGACGGTTAATTCAATCAGCTTGTATTGAGTCGCTGCTGGTTGCTTCGCTGATGTTCAGATCAACTGAATCAACCCAGTCTTATGAGTTCGGACCGTTGGTCGCTGATGTGGCGCCAACGGATCACCTGCCTGGGGTTGCATTATTTGAGGGTGGCCCGGCTGCTCGTCACCAGATTTTCGGTAGGAGGGATTGGCCAGCGGCAACCTCGATGGCGATGGCAACGATGAAGCCGAGCATGGCCAGGCGGCCGTTCCAGGTTTCGCCGTCGACCCAGGTGTCCATTCCGAAGGTTTCCTCCATCGCGCTCTTGGCCTGGGGCTGCTGATCAGACATGGTCTTTACGTAACTTCATTTATTTTTGCAACGCTGTTCGCTCGACTGTGCGGCAAATGGCACATCTGTGTGATCAGCCTGATCACGCTTCCCTTAAAGCGGTCAGCCAGCGCAACCATTCAGCCCAATCGTCGCCGTCGCCCTGGGTGTTGCTCCGGCGGCCTTGGATCAGACTTTTTCGGACGATCATCTGTTGTGCAGCTGACCCAGAAGCCTTGCTGCCAATCCTCTGGAAATCCGCCGCTGCACAAGCAGATCACAGATCCAGTCGAACAGTGGCACGGAATCAGTGCTTCGCAGGCGTTGTTCGAGTGCTTTCAGCTCACTCGCATTTCTGCACCCTCGCAGGGCATCGATCAAGGTGTCTTCCTTCGGTCGTTGGATCAGCACCTGGGTTGAGTTCAAGTCTTCAATCAGCAGCTGTTCTTGTCATGGCATCACCAGGGTGCCGATGTCACTCCCTGTGAGTCAGTGCGGATCCTCGGATTCGTTGTTCTGATCGTTTAGCAGGCCCAGTGCCTCCATGACCTGAAGACGAATCCCACCCAGTCGACGCCAGGCACGCACAGCGTCTTCCCGTGATTTGTAGGGTCGCCAGTCGTCTTCCTCGAGCCGCCTTTGGAGATGTTTGGCGACGCGTTCGGCGACTTTCGTATCGCTGGCCGCCTTCAGATTGAGGGAACGACCGTTGAGGAATCCTTCAGAGGTCATCTTCCTGTGCCTTTTCAGCATTGTGCTGGACGATTTCCGTCTTGACGCGCGCAAGCTCCCGCTCGATTGTCTGACCTGTCCGCACGGATCAGGGTTTGGCTGGTCTCACCTAATCTTTTCCCAACGTTTTGTCCTGGCCCATGGAAGCGCTGGACCCTCTCCTGCTGTGCCTGTTTGCGCTTGGAGTGGCTTCCACCATGACTGTCTTTGTGGTGGCGTTTCGCCAGATTGATCGAACCGAGAAGGAGCGAGCTCAGGTCAATCGGATGCGAGGCAGGCTCAATAGGCTTTTGCAGCAACGTTCATAGGCGGCTCAGCGTGCTTCTCCTCCTTGTTGCTGGTGGTTTTCTGGCCCTTCTCGCGCTCACTCAGTTTCTGGTGAGACGCTCCATGGACGACGGGCAGCAGAACTGATTTCAACGCCTGGTGATTCCTCTGCCGTTGCCGATCAGGCCTGCATCGATCACAAGGCCGATCAGCACGATCAGCAATCCACTGAACGATTGCACTCCTCCGAACGACAGGTCGGCCCAGCAGAGTCCCAAGGTTGTTGTTGGCAGAAACATCAGGCCCAGTAACGGAACCACTGGGTTGGGCACCGCCAGGCCGGCGAAGGGCCCGAGAACAACATCAGGACTGAACAGCCAGAGCAAAACCAGAATCAGGCGCGGTGCGATCAACCCAAGAGCTCCAAGCAGACACATCAGCCCGCACCCACGACTTCGAAGCTCCCTGAGCTGGTGATCGACAGGATCAACCAGAGCATCACAACGCTCGCTGCGATCAGCACAACAGGCCAGATCTCACCTTCTGGATTCATGGCGGCTGGTTGGTTTCAGCTTTCTTGTAGCAAGGTGATTTCAGGTTGTCCCCGTGGACAGTGGGCGGAAGGCGGTTTCATGGGTGAACGCGCAAACCGTGATCAGAGTGCATAGTCCACTGAAGGCAACCCAGACCCCTGGCAACACAGGATTACCGCTCTGCGCAATCAACCAGGTCGCGATCAGTGGGGTGGTTCCACCGAAGTAACCCTCCGCAAGATTGAATGCCACCGCCAGGCCTGTGCAACGCACTTCCGCGGGCATCAGCTCCACATTGGCTGGATTCTTTCCACCGGCGAGCAGAGCCACCGCCAACGTCAGGCCCAGTTCTCCCCACAGCACCCGTTGAGGATCGCTGCTGTGCATCAGATCAAACAAGGGCAAGGCGCCGAAGCAGAGACATGACGCCCCACTGATCAGCATCGGTTTGCGTCCGATGCGATCTGACAACCAGGCAGAGATCGGATAGAGCATCAGCAGCACCGCCAGAACGCCGGTGTTCAGGCTGAGGGATGTCGCGGCACTGAGGTGATCAACCTGCTCCGCGTAACTGACCGCGTAGACGAAAACGGCGTAGTAGCCGACGCTGCTGGCGATGTTCAGTGCCATCACACGCAGCACCTGCAGGCGATAGCGACCAAACGTTGCACGAATCGGTGATCTCACCAGCGGTTCGATGATCTCTGCGCCAATCCCCTGTCGGATCACAACACCGGTGGTGGCGACCAGTGCTCCCAGCAGAAACGGCAGTCGCCAGCCCCAGCTGCCGAGCTGGTTTGGGGTGAGTGTGTGGGCCAGCAGATCTCCGAACCCGGAGCCCAGCAACATCCCCAGCACGGAGCCCCAGAGCCCCCAGATCGCATAGAAACCCCGCTGGCGTGCAGGAGCGTTCTCGCTGAGAAAAATCACCGAGCTGGTGTACTCGCCGCCCACTGACAGGCCCTGAACAATGCGAAGCAGCACGACCGCAATTGGAGCGGCCACGCCGATCTGACTGTGCGTGGGCAGCAGACCCATCATCACGGTGGGTACAGCCATCACCATCACGGACAGTTGCAGAGCACGCTGCCGGCCGGCCAGGTCACCGATTCGGCCAAACACCATTCCGCCGAGAGGCCTCACCAGAAATCCCGCAGCAAACGCCCCGAAGGCGCCGATCAGTGAGGCGGCTGGATCACTGGAGGGGAAAAATTCCCTGCCGATGACTGTCGCGAAGTAGCCGTAGACCGCAAAGTCATACCACTCCATCACGTTGCCGATCAGGCCTGCCAGCAGCACTTTGGTCGTGCTCTTCGGGGGAGCTGGCGTGATCATCGCGTCGGTCTCATTGCTGAGGATCGGAGATCTCGTGGAGACGGTCGATCAGAAGATCCACTTCGGTATCAATGCCACCGTCCTCAGCCCATGCCTCGGGAACGTGACGTGCTTGAACCACATCATTCAGCCGGGCCCCGTTGCGTCGGGCCAGCAGGGAGGCTGTGGCGCTTTTACCGGCTGCTGAAAGCTGACGCTGATTCCCGGATGGTTCTGAGATGTTCCCAATCAGATGGCATGCCAGTCGTCTGTGGTGCGGGGATGAGCGATGCTCCCAGAGATAGATCGCCTGCCAGGTGCCCAGCAGCAGACGCCCGTTCTCCACACTCAGGCTCATGGTCTGGGTGGTGAGTGCTGTGCGGATGTGGGCAGGCATGTCGTCGTTCCCTTCATCGTCATGCAGGTAACGGCGACGCCGTCCGTCCGGTCCGCAAGGCCCAGAGCCGTCCTGCGGCACCATGGCATCCATCCAGGCCGCCAGATCCTCCAGAACACGAGGATCGGCGTTCTCATTGATGGTGAGACTGCAGCTGGTGTGCAGGCATGTGAGGTGAATCATGCCTGTGATCAGCCCGGAGTCGTGCAAGCACTGATTGAGCTGTTCATTCAGGCGGGTGAACCCCGGACCATGCGTGTTGACCTCCAGTCGCGTCAGAAGCTGATCCAGCGCCATGCCATGGGCTCCGCTGCTGTTTCTCTAGCGCGATCCTGTTGGCAATGGGATCGCAGTTCCCACCGCAGGTGTGATCAGCGTGCAGTCGTCGGGTAGATCTGTGCTGTTTGTCGAGGCGTCAGCGGCATTGAGCAGACTGCTGATCACTCCGCTGAACTGCACATCACCGCCGGTGGTGCTGGCCAGCACGGTTTTGGGCTGGAACCGACTTATCAGATCAGGCATCACGCGAGCACCCGTGATGAATGCGCCCAGCAACGGCAATC
>CAJXFG010000103.1 GCA_913052185.1 uncultured Synechococcus sp.
CGGACTGGACCTGCAGCGTCTGCCCCTCACGACGCACATCGAGGCTGACGAAATGACGGAGATGGGCAAGCTCCACATCACCACTGAGCTGCAACTTGAAGGGCAAGGGCCGGAAGCCATCCGACCGGGGCTGCTGACGAACCTTGACAACGACCTCGGAGGCTTCCGGCTTTGTGTAGATGAGCTCTCCCCGGATCGAAAAGTAATCGTCCCCTTCCGGCAACTGGTCAATGGCTGAATCTGCAGGATCGGCGTCTGGATCCGCAGTGGACAGAGTGCTGGGCTCCCAGATGCCGGCGATCTGGAGATGCAGCTGACCGGCTTCCCTGCATCGTGGGTACACCACCCAGAGGTGAGGCTTCCCCATGTCGAGATGGCGGCGCATCAACGTGAGCATGCGACCCAGAACAACAGCGTCAAGCTCCTGGCCCTCGGCATCAACAAGATGACCACGGGTGCTCTGATCTTCAGACTCCGGCCGGAAGACCCCGCGCACGACACCGATTGCCCGGTACTGCAGCGGCTCGGTCACCGCGGGAATGGGATGGTCGCGCATCAGTTTCAGGGGCATCCACCGGCCCGCGGCAACTCTAGCCAGCATCGGCAAAGCGCCTCAGACTGATCGGGCGTTCCCACAACATGGTGGCGGGCTTCAGGCGTCAGAGCACAGAAACACTGGCCAGGGTCGGCGCAGTCGCGGGCGTGTGTGCGGTCGCTGGATGGATGGTGACCCAGCTCTGGACTCAACAGAACTCCCTGGCGACCCTCCAGAACCACACCTCAGGCGAGGGTGTTTCTGGCCTGGAGCTTCTCAGAGCTCAAGCTCTGGACCATCCAAGAGATTGGCGTTGGTCGCTGTTGCTGGCCCGTGCACAGCACGATGAGGGAGATCGAGAATCGGCCTTGCGCACTCTGCGCCCCCTGCACCGCCTTCATCCTGATCGCCCTGAAGTGATGGCCCTGTGGGCGCTTCTGGCCCTGGAGACCAACCAGGTTGCCGAACTGATCAAGAGCCTGAACGAGCGTGTCAACGCTCTTCCTGCTGAACGGCGTTTGAGCCTGGGATTGCTGTTGGCAGACCTGCAGCGCATGTCCGGCGACGCACAAGCCGCTGCCGATCGCTACCTCAGCTTGATCAAAGACAGTCCCCAACAACCTGAGCCACTCCTGGCCCTCGCGCTTCTGAAACGGGACCAGGGCCAGGGAGCCGAAGCCATCGATCTGCTCCGCAAGGCGATGACACTGGACAAACGACTGCTTTCACCGGCGATCGATCTACAGACTCTTGAACTGCGTTGGGCCCTGGAGGCTGCACGCAACAGCCCGATCAGGTCGGGGCTCAGGGCTGTGACAACTCCCTGAGGGCCTCATCGATGGCGTCGACGGGATCGGTGGCATCGTTCATCGAGGTGGCCTGCCGCAGAGATTTCATCAACTCCATGGGGTTGGTGACATCCAGAACCGATTCCCTCTTGTTCGATCCCCCTGGCAGGGTGTTGTAGATGTCCCGATCCTTGTTGAGCTCCAGGGAATTGGGCTGAGACAGCGTGGTCTGAGAGTGGGCCGCAGGCAAAACCGAGAGCAACGTGCTGCAGGCGGCAATCGCGAGAGCGGAGGTCACACGGAGCGATTGCATGAGTTCGACTGCTCGGTTCGGGTGGATGCTAAGGGTCTCCGATCAGGTGCATCAGGGTCTCCGTGCAGATCGCGAGCTGGAATGTCAATTCGATTCGCACTCGACTGGATCACGTCGTCCGATGGCTGGAGAGCAGCGGTGTGGATCTGCTGGCCCTGCAGGAAACCAAAGTCGATGATCCGCTTTTTCCCCTCGAGCCGTTCCGTTCAAGGGGATATGAGGTGAGCTTCCATGGCCAGAAGTCGTACAACGGCGTGGCTCTGATCAGCCGGCATCCCCTGGAGGACGTGCGGATGGGGTTCGTGGGAGAACTGGAGGCTGATTCTGAGGCCGAGGAACTCAGCCAGCAGAAACGGGTGATCAGTGCTCTGGTGGATGGGATCAGGGTGATCAATCTCTACGTTCCGAACGGTTCCAGCCTCAAATCCGACAAATACGCGTACAAGCTCAGCTGGCTCGCCTGCCTTGAGAGGTATCTGCGCGCAGCCCAGCGCAGGGACGAGCCACTCTGTGTTGTCGGCGACTTCAACATCGGTCCGGAAGCCCGAGACCTGCATGACCCCGAACGCCTTACCGGAGGGATCATGGCCTCGGATTCCGAGCGCAGTGCACTGTCTCAGGCGCTTGGCGAAGAACTCAAGGACGCCTTCCGGCTGTTCGAACCAGGCAGCGGTCACTGGAGCTGGTGGGACTACCGCAGCGGTGCCTGGAACCGTGACAGTGGCTGGAGGATTGATCACATTTACCTGAGCGGTGACCTGCAGGAGCTGGCTCTCAGCTGTCAGATCGACAAACAGGAGCGCGACCGCGAGCAACCCAGTGACCATGCGCCGGTGGTCGTGGACCTCTCCTGGGAGCTGGAGGAGGATCTCGACGAGGATTCGGACGTCATGGCTGAATAGAGCTGCGGCACCCCTCGCTGCAGGGATTGATCTCAGAAGTGGTCAGTCCGTCACAGTCGTAAACAAGCTGTTTTTTTCAGCGCCCTTCAGGGCCGCAGAAAACCCGAAACCGCCTCAGATCCTGCTCAGACGCTGTTCAGACAAGGCCTGACCAAGGCCAAAAACACGATGCCAATCCTGGTATCACAAGTTCAGGATTCTCCGCTTCGTACACAGATCAGCCGATTTGGCACGTTCTTGGGTCAGGATGTGGCACGGTTTGCATCGGCCCTTTGGCTTCCGCCCCCGTGACAGCACCAAGCTTGAACACCAGTCGCTCCCAGGAGCTGTTCAGTGCCGCCCAGGCTCTGATGCCCGGTGGCGTGAGCTCCCCAGTGCGTGCATTCAAATCTGTGGGTGGCCAGCCGATCGTCTTCGATCGGGTCAAGGGCGCCTACGCCTGGGACGTCGATGACAACAAGTACATCGACTACATCGGCAGCTGGGGGCCTGCGATCTGCGGCCATGCCCATCCCGAGGTGATCAGCGCACTGCAGGAAACAATCGAGAAGGGAACCAGCTTCGGAGCACCCTGCGCTCTCGAGAACACTCTCGCGGAGATGGTGATCGATGCCGTTCCCAGCGTGGAGATGGTTCGCTTCGTGAACAGCGGCACGGAAGCCTGCATGGCCGTTCTGCGCCTGATGCGCGCCTTCACCGGCCGCGACAAGGTCATCAAGTTCGAAGGTTGCTATCACGGCCACGCGGACATGTTCCTGGTGAAGGCCGGCTCCGGTGTCGCAACCCTCGGCCTGCCCGATTCACCAGGCGTCCCGAGAAGCACCACCGCCAACACCCTGACAGCGCCCTACAACGATCTGGAGGCGGTGAAGCAGCTGTTTGCCGAAAATCCGGACGCGATCTCAGGTGTGATTCTCGAACCCATCGTTGGCAATGCGGGATTCATCCAGCCTGAGCCTGGTTTCCTGGAGGGTTTACGTGAACTCACCAAGGAGAACGGAGCCCTGCTGGTCTTTGACGAGGTCATGACAGGCTTCCGCATCAGCTATGGCGGCGCCCAGGCCCATTTCGGTGTCACCCCTGACCTCACGACCATGGGCAAGGTCATCGGCGGAGGGCTCCCGGTGGGCGCTTACGGCGGTCGCAGGGACATCATGGAGATGGTGGCTCCAGCAGGCCCCATGTACCAGGCAGGAACCCTGAGCGGAAATCCCCTGGCCATGACGGCGGGCATCAAAACCCTGGAGCTGCTGAAACAACCCGGCAGCTACGAAAAACTCACCGCAACCACCGAGAAGCTCATCGCTGGAATCAAGGAGGCTGCGGCTTCTGCAGGGCTGCCGATCACCGGCGGCAGTGTCAGCGCCATGTTCGGATTCTTCCTCTGCGAGGGTCCTGTACGCAATTTCGAAGAAGCGAAGGCAACAGACTCTGAACGCTTCGGCAAACTGCATCGCGCCATGCTTGAGCGCGGTGTTTATCTGGCTCCCTCTGCCTTCGAAGCCGGCTTCACCTCCCTGGCCCATTCGGACGCGGATATCGAAGCCACGATTCAGGCCTTCCGCGAAAGCTTCGCTGCAGTGGCCTGACTCCCCCGCTCAGACTGAATCACCATGCCATCTCCCAGCAGCGGCATGGTGATTCAGTCCAGCAAGGTGTTGATCGGGCTGGCCCTCGCCATCACATCACTGCAGGGTGCTCCATTCCGCACTCACATCCAAATTCACAGGTGTTGAGAGAAGAAATCACTGATGTTCTTTGCTCAAAAAGACCCTGAGGTGAGCTCGCCCTCCCATCCAAGACGAATCGTCTTGAAAGTCAGATTCTCAAAGACTTAAGGCTTAGCGATAATTCTCAAACTGAAGAGGCACATCAAGCTCGTCCTCTTTTGAACGCAACAACTGAATCACCTGCTGAAGATCATCCTTGCTCTTACCCGTCACTCTCAAGCTGTCACCCTGAATAGCCACAGTCACTTTCTTGAGCTCATCGCGAACAATCTTGCTCATTTTCTTGGCAAGTTCCTGAGTTAGCCCTTTCTTCAACTTGACCGTCTGCTGAACACGATTACCACCAACTGTCTCCGCAGGCTGGAAATCAAAGATCTTCAAAGAAAGATTTCTCTTTGTCGCCTTGGCTCGCAGAATATCTTCAACAGCCTGAAGGGTCATATCACTGGCGGTCGTGATCACAATTGCAGCATCTTCAAGTTCGACCTCCGTTCCGGAATCCTTGAGGTCATAGCGCTGAGAAACGTCCCTTCGCAGCTGATCAAGCGTATTCACCAACTCCTGACGGTCAAAGTCAGAGACCACATCAAATGAATACGAAGCCATCGATCAATCGCCGGTGCCTGAAGGCTAGCAACGTTCATGAAGCCGCTCTCTCCAGGAGCAGCGGCCAAGGAAGGCTATTGATCAACTTGTGATCAGCATTCAGCACCTTCAAGTACAAACTCCTCTTGGGCCATAACTGCATGGATGGTGGGCTGGGCGTGGCCTGGTGGTCACGTCGATCAACAGTCGATCCCTATCCTTTCAACCGCGATTTTCTTCATTGTGTTGATCACGGAGCTTGTCACCCGGACGCCAGCGGCGCCCTATGCCTTTTCGCTCGTGTTCGCAGGAGCCGTAGTGATCACAAGCATCATTCCCCTCGGTGCCGCCCGTTCACAGGCGGACTTCACCCTGGACGACATGAAGGCCCCAAGAGCCATGTTCGACCGCCTTCCCGCCTGGGGTAAACGGGCCAGCTGGGCACATCAGAACAGCTTCGAAGCCTTCAGCCTGCATGCACCGGCGGCGCTTCTGGCCCTGATTGCGGTCTCCCAGACTGGTGAACTGCAGGGACTGGCCATCCCCGCGGCCCTGCTTCAGCCGGTGCTGCGCCTGCTGTATCTGCCCGCCTACATCGCCAACATTGCTCCGCTGAGGGGACTCTGCTGGGCTTCAGCTCTGCTGTGCACAGGAATCCTTTACCTGGAGGGCGCCAAGGCCCTGGCCCTGGCTTAATCCTTGCCCTGCTGGAACTGCCTCAGTGCCGTCAGCAAGGATGCAGGTGACTGGGGGTCCACCATCAGCACACTTCCAGCGGGCGAGTCGGCCATGCGTTGGCCCATGGCCATCCAGTCCTCAGCGAGCATCAGTCGAACAGCTTCCTCAGCCTCCGGGCTCTCCGCAAGCGCCTTGGCCAGAACAAGAGCCGCCTGAGACTTGGCTTCCGCCATGACACCCTGTTGCTTGGCCTGAGCCTCAGCCTCAAGCAGGATGGCTTCCTTCTGGGCGCGGGCGTCAAGGACAAGGGCTTCAGCACGCCCCCGCGCTTCGTTCAACTGGGCTTCCTTCTCGCCTTCGGAACGGAGAATGGCTGCTCGCTTCTCCCGCTCAGCGGTCATCTGTGCCTCCATCGCCTGCTTCACACCCGGGGATGGATTGATATCGCGCATTTCAACCCTGGTGACCTTCACGCCCCAAGGATCGGTGGCTTCATCAAGCTCCTTCAGCAGCAGCTCGTTCACCTCACTGCGGGTGGTGAAGGTCTGATCCAGATCCAGCTTGCCCATCTCGGCACGAATCT
>CAJXFG010000104.1 GCA_913052185.1 uncultured Synechococcus sp.
AGGCGGTGCGGGAGCCCCGGTTGATCCAGCCGATGCTGAGCAGAAGGGTTGCCCAGAGCGGCAAGAGCAGCCGGAGAGCGTCACTGCTGCTGATCAGGATGGGAACAGTGCCGAGAAGGCCGTAGCTGAGCGGCATCAGCATCAGCACCAGCCGGGGCAGGTTGTTGAACCAGTGCACGACCCCTTCGAGGTAGGCCATCCGCTCACCGAAACGGAGGTTGCCGCGGCCCAGTGGTCCATCACGCAGTCGCAAGGTCTGCAGCGTTCCATTCGCCCAGCGCTGGCGCTGACGCACAAAGTCGGCCATGGTCTCAGCGGCCAGGCCAGCACTCAGCTTCTGCTGGAGATAGAGCAGTTTCCAGCCCCTGCGCCGCATCCGAAGACCTGTCATGAAATCTTCGGAGATCGCCCCTTCCCTGAATCCGCCAACGGAATCAATGGCGCTCCGACGGGCCAGAAAAGCAGTGCCCGCACAAACCACAGCGCCCCAGCCGTCGCGGACGGGCTCAATCCAGCGATAGAAGCTCTCCTCATCGGGAAGCAACCAACGTTCCATGCCCAGGTTCCGCATCACCGGATCGGCGTTGATGAAGGTCTGCGGTGTCTGAAGCAGCCCCACCGATGGGTCCTGGAGAAAACCGATGCAGCAATCCAGAAACTCCCGCTGCGGCATGAAGTCAGCGTCAAACACGGCCACCAGCTCGCCGCTGCAGTGGCGCAGGCCATCATTGAGATTGCCGGCTTTGGCATTGGTGCGTTGCGGCCGATGGCGGTAACGGCATCCCAGCCGGAGTGCCAGCTCCTGCACCTCCCGGCGGCCGCTGTCATCCAGCACCCAGACGCAACTGGGTCGGTAATGCTGATGACAACAGGCGATCAGGCTGCGTTCCAGCACCTCCAGGGGTTCGCCGTATGTGGGTACAAGGATGTCGACCCTCGGCCGCCAGTCGCTCTGCTGCCACTGTGCTTTCAGCTGGTGCATCGTCTCGCGACGGTCCGGAAAGCGACGCCAGGCGAGCCATAACGGCAACAGGCCCGACAGCAGCAGCCAGGCTTCCGCTGTCAGCAGCAACAGGCTCAGCCCAGTGCTCAGGCTTGTGCTCAGGTTCAGGCTGCTGGTGATCCGCCAGTGCAGATAGCGAGCGGTCAGCAGGCTGATCAACAGAATCAGGCTGCGTCGTCTCCAGATGGGGCTTTGCTGCTCAGGCTGTCGGCTCAGCCAAAGAGGCCACAACAGCACCACAAGCGGCAGCCAGGTCAAGCCAGTTGCTCCTGCTGCTGTTGCAGAAGGGTCAGCGCTTGATCAGGGGTGGGTGCACGCATCAGTTTCTGGCGGAACTGGGAGGCTCCTGTGAATCCGGTGCAGGTCCAGCTCATGTGTTTGCGGGCGATCAGCAGGCCGTGATCGCCACGGGTTTCAACAAGGGCCTGCAGTTGTTCAGAGGCCAGCAACAAACGTTCCCGCGGTCCTGGGGTGCTGGGGATGGCGCGACCACTGAGTGCCGCATCGATCTGACCCACCAGCCAGGGAGCTCCCATGGTTCCTCTCCCGACCATCACCCCATCAGCACGGGTCATTTCGAGACAGCGGACGGCGTCATCGGGACTGTTGATGTCTCCGTTGGCGATCACCGGAATGCTGAGAGCCTGCTTGACGGAGGCAATGGCTTCCCAGTCGGCCGCGCCGCTGAAGCGTTGCTCCCTGGTGCGGCCATGCACGGTGAGCAACCTGGCACCTGCATTCTCGAGCTGCCTGCACCAGGCCACGGCCGCGCCATGGGCTGTGTCGATCTCGGGGGGATTGCACCAGCCCAGCCGGGTCTTCACCGTGACAGGCACGCCCACGGCTGAAGCCACGGATTCCACAATCCGACAGGCCAGATCGGGGTCGCGGATCAGCCCGCTGCCACCGCCTTTGCGGGCGATTTTCCTGACGGGACAGCCCATGTTGATGTCGACCAGGAAGGCTCCGGAGTCCTCGGCTCGACGGGCTGCATCCGCCATCGCCTGGGGTCTGTGATCGAACAGCTGGACGCCGATCGGTCCGATCTCATCGCTCAGCTCCTCGACTTTGCCCCTGCCGTGGCCGAGCTCCAGGCTGGTGGCGTTCACCATCTCCGTGAACAGCAGAGCATCCGGTGCCCAGCGTCTGACGAGAGCACGGAAAATTCTGTCGCTGACTCCTGCGAGCGGAGACTGCAGCACGTTGCAGCGCAGCCTGCGTTCAATGCTGCTTCCTCTCAGCTGCAGATCCCTGATCATCGGGAGTTGATTCAGTGCATGCATCTTCGCCATCTGCCGGTTCGGACCGTTTGCAGCGATGGGTCGACGCTGTTCCTGCGGCCGTTGGTCCTGAGGGTGCTGCGTTGGCACTGGGGCCATCTCCATGGCTGCAGCCTGGATGGATGACAGCATGCGTCGATGTCATCCCTGTCCTGGAACCTGAGTCGGACCCTGCTGATGGCGATCCTTGACGACCGTCTCAGTGATCGATTCGTGGCGTCTCTGGTCTGGGAGCGGCTGGGTTATCTCCCCCCTGAGGATGGTGAGGGCACATGGCTGGCGGGCCCTGAAACGCCCGCCGAGTGGAGCGAGGCGTTCCCGGAGGCTCCTGAGGTGATCGCGTCGAGGCCCGCTTCGGTGCGTCTGACCCGGTCGATTCCCAAGGAATCCAAGCAACTGCTGAAGCAGCAGCTGCAGTTCGCCGGCTACCGCATCAATGAGCTGTACCCGAGGCGTACCCGCCGTGCCACGGCGGTGAACTGGCTGCTGGCCTGGTTGGCATCGGTTGGGCAGGGACTGCCCGAGCAGGGAGTGTTGCCGCCACTGCTCGAGTGCCCGGCGGATCCGGTGCAGGGGCACCCCGGTGATCCGCCGGTGGGGTGAACGTCACACCTGAATCACCACCTTGGTGCCCTTCAGCGTGTTCTCAAACAGCCAGCGGGCCTGATGCGTGGGCATGCGCACGCAGCCATGACTCCGGGGAACGCCAAAGGCCTGTCCGGCGTCTTCCTGCCATGGCGCGCCGTGCATGCAGATCATTTCGTTGGCCGTGATGCACATCGCGTAGGGCACGCCCGGTGCGACATAGCCCCGCCCACGCATGGTGACCGAGCGATATTTGGTCAGCACTTTGGCTTCACCTGTGGGAGTGGGCGTGGAGGCCTTGCCGGTGCTCACGGGGATGACCCTCACGATCTCGTTGTTGGTGTCGTAGACGGTGAGCTGTTGATCCGAGAGGTCCACCACCAGGGTGGCGATCAGTTCAAGCATGACGATGTGACGGTGGATGCACTGCCCCACCGCTAGCTGTCTCATCTGCGTCTTATTGGTCTCGCCAGGAAAGAATTCCCATTCTTGTTGGTGAGATGAAAAGTGGAGGGCTGTCATCGCGGCTGTCTCCCGCCGCAGGCGCCTCTGTACTGTCAAGACTGTTCTTGCTGTGGACCTTCTTGGCGCGTCCCGTCGTCGCGATCATCGGGCGCCCCAACGTCGGCAAGTCCACGCTGGTGAATCGTCTCTGCCGGAGTCGTGAGGCGATCGTCCATGACGAGCCCGGTGTGACGCGTGATCGCACCTATCAGGATGGCTACTGGGGCGATCGCGAATTCAAGGTGGTCGACACCGGTGGCCTGGTGTTCGATGACGACAGTGAGTTTCTGCCTGAAATCCGAGAGCAGGCATCTCTCGCTCTCGAGGAGGCCAGTGTTGCACTGGTGATTGTTGACGGGCAGCAGGGCCTCACGGCATCCGACGAGGCCATTGCGGAGTTTCTGCGTGGCCAGCGCTGCCCCACGCTGCTCGCGGTCAACAAGTGCGAGTCGCCTGATCAAGGCCTGGCCATGGCAGCGGAGTTCTGGAGCCTCGGGCTGGGAGAGCCGTACCCCATTTCCGCAATCCACGGGGCCGGCACCGCAGAGGTGCTCGACCGAGTGCTCACATTCCTGCCACCGAAGGATCAGGAGGGTGATCAGGAGGAGCCCATTCAGATGGCGATCATCGGTCGTCCCAACGTGGGCAAATCCAGTCTTCTCAATGCCATCTGCGGAGAGCAGAGGGCCATCGTCAGTCCGATTCGCGGCACCACCCGCGACACGATTGACACCAGCATCGTGCGGGAGAACCGGCCCTGGCGTCTGGTTGACACCGCCGGCATCCGCCGTCGCCGCAGTGTCAATTACGGGCCTGAATTCTTCGGCATCAATCGCAGTTTCAAGGCGATCGAGCGCAGTGATGTGTGCGTGCTGGTGATTGATGCCCTTGATGGCGTCACCGAGCAGGATCAACGCCTGGCAGGTCGCATCGAAGAGGACGGACGTGCCTGTGTGGTCGTTGTCAACAAATGGGATGCGGTTGAGAAGGACAGCCACACCATGACGGCGATGGAGAAAGAGCTGCGTTCCAAGCTGTATTTCCTCGACTGGGCGCCGATGCTGTTCACGTCAGCCCTCACCGGTCAGCGTGTGGACAGCATTTTTGCTTTGGCTGTTCTGGCGGTGGAGCAGCACCGTCGTCGCGTGAGTACGTCCGTGGTCAACGAAGTGCTCAAGGAAGCCCTCAGCTGGCGGAGCCCTCCGACAACCAGAGGTGGCCGGCAGGGCCGGCTTTATTACGGCACCCAGGTGGCCAGCAGGCCGCCGAGTTTCACGCTGTTCGTGAATGATCCCAAGCTGTTTGGAGACACCTACCGACGCTATGTCGAGCGGCAGATCCGGGAGGGACTGGGATTTGACGGCACGCCGTTGAAACTTTTCTGGCGTGGCAAGCAACAGCGTGACGCGGAAAGGGATCTGGCCAGGCAGCAGAACCGTCAGAGCTGAGCGGCATGGATTGGCTCAGGCAGATTCCGATCGGGCAGTACGTGGATGGTGCCGGGGGGTGGCTGCGTCAGCTGGATCCCCGCCTCAAGCTGTTGTGGGTTCTGATGTTTCTGCTCACCCCGGTTCTTGCAGGTCCGCTCTGGCGGGTGGCGCTTGTGCTGGCCCTGCTGTTGATCACGCTTGTCAGCGGACTGCCTGCAAGGCTCTGGTGGCGCTCGTTGCTGCTGGTCAGCGTTCTCGGCTGCGCGGTCGGCCTGCTGGCCATGCTTCTGCCGACCGGTGATCCCGGAGCGAGTGTGAATCTGCGTCCACCGGGCGAGATTCCAGGAATCACGCTCACGTCACCCTCCTGGGAGCTGCTGCGCCTTGGACCGCTTCAGCTGGGATCGCTGCAACTGGGTCCGCTTGTGGTCGATCGCCGTTCGGCCGAACTCGGACTGAACAGCGCCACCTTGATTGTGACCGTTGTCCACAGCGTGAATCTGATGTTGCTGTCCACCCCCAGCGAAGAACTCATGTGGTCTTTGAGTTGGTGGCTGGCGCCTCTGGCCCGGCTTGGCGTGCCGATTGATCGACTGAGTTTTCAGCTGTTGTTGGCTCTGCGCTTTCTGCCCCTGGTTCAGGAGGAGCTCCAGAATCTTCTGCGATCACTTGCCAGTCGTGCTGTCAACCTGCGGCGACTCGGATTCAAAGCGTCCTTCGGTCTGGTGCTTTCGGTGGGCGAGCGCCTCCTGGCCAACATTCTTCTGCGTGCTGAACAGGGGGCTGAAGCACTGCTTGCCCGAGGTGGAACCTGGTTGCCCGCTGATGCGTTCCGTCCGCAGCAGCCATTGCAGGGTGCTGGCCGCACCATTCTCAACGGGGTGGCTGCTGTGGGGCTTGTCACTGTTCTTGTTCTGCGCGGAAGGTACGGTGCTCTCTGATCCCCGTTTTCAGGTCTGTGAGCGCTGAGGGTTATCTCAACCACCCCACCTTTGGGATGCTCTACAGAGTTGCCCCTGCTGGGGAAGGTCGCGACGTGTATGCAACGTTGTACGCCCAGCGCATGTTCTTTCTGGTCACCCTGCAGCCACGTGGGGCTCAATTCGAGGTGATTCCCTATCTCGATGCGCGCCATCATGCCGAGCTGAATCTGGCCAGAAGCCGCAGGGATTCATCAGCGGATTACGGCAGCTGGAAGCAGTTGTTCGATCAGACCTTCATCTGAACCATGCAACACGGACTTCGCGGGTGACGGAG
>CAJXFG010000105.1 GCA_913052185.1 uncultured Synechococcus sp.
CCGCCCAGCGCCTGGGCTGCAGGGTGATCGCCTGCGATCGCTATGCCGGAGCACCCGCCATGCAGGTGGCTGATCTGGCGGAAGTCCTGCCGATGACCGAACCGGAGGCTCTGCTGGAGGTGGTGCGGCGCCACAGGCCCACCGTGGTCATTCCCGAGATCGAAGCGCTGGCCGTGAACGCACTGGCCGAACTGGAAGCTGAGGGCATCACCGTGATCCCCACGGCCCGCGCCACTGCCGTGACGATGAACCGTGATCGCATCCGGGACCTCGCTGCCACAGAACTGGGACTGCGCACCGCTCGCTTCGCCTATGCGACCAGTGCCGAAGAGCTGCACAACGCTGCTGCCCCACTGGGTTGGCCTGTGGTTGTGAAACCGGTCATGAGCTCATCCGGAAAAGGACAAAGCGTCGTCAATCGCAGCGAGGATCTTGATCAGGCCTGGGATGCGGCAATCGCCAACGCGCGTGGAACCTCCAACCAGGTGATCGTGGAGGAATTTCTGCGATTCGATCTGGAGATCACACTGCTCACAATCCGCCAGCGGGACGGGTCCACCCTGTTCTGTCCACCGATCGGGCATGAACAGGCCAACGGTGACTACCAATGCAGCTGGCAACCTGCCCAACTGAGCGCAGAGCAGTTGGAACGGGCCCAGACCATGGCCCGGACGGTGACTGACAATCTGGGAGGGACTGGACTGTTCGGTGTGGAGTTCTTTCTCTGCGGCGACGAGGTGATCTTTTCAGAGCTGTCCCCCCGCCCCCATGACACGGGTCTTGTCACCCTGATCAGCCAGAACCTCAGTGAATTCGAACTTCATCTGAGAGCCGTTCTTGGTCTGCCCATTCCAACCATTCGCTGCGGCGCCGCAGCTGCCAGCAGGGTGATCCTGGCGGACCGCCATGGCAGCAGGGTGACATTCAACGGCCTGGAGAAAGCACTGAGCGAACCCGACACCAAGGTGTTGTTGTTCGGAAAAGCGGAGGCCCGTCCCGGTCGGCGCATGGGCGTGGCTCTGGCATGCGCCGACCAACGGGACGAAGCCCAGGCCAAAGCCGACCGGAGCGCTGGAGCTGTCACGCTTCAGATCGAGGACTAGTCCAGTCGGGAGCGTGCGCTGATGAAGCGGTAGTGCTGGAGACCCTCCAGCACGCCCATCAGTCGGGACCGGTTGGAGAAGTAAACCCGCTGCTGATGGCGACAACCGTCGAGGCAGGGGTCATGGTCAGCGGTGACCACCGCCGCCGGCAGACCTCGGACCAGCTCCACATCACCCTGCTGACTGGCAACCACAAGAATGTGTTCCAGAGGCAGACCCCAGCGAAGCGAAAGAAAGCGAATGGCCTCACTGCGTGAGGCCCGCATGGGAAGCACATCAAGGAACCAGTGACACCGCAGCTGGGGTCTTGCAGGCTGGCCGCTCTGCCGCAGTCGCTGGCGGATCAGCGGCAGCACCGACGGACCAGGTTGCTGCAGCAGATAGCTGACCTTGAACTCACCCTGATGCTCAGCTTTCTGCAACTTGATGTGATCCCCGAGGTCGGAGAGGGTCTGCTCCACAGCCTGGCGCTCCCAGTCAACGCCGATCTGAGCCTGCCAGAAGCGATCGCACTGCTCCTCCTGGCCATAGTGAATCTGAGTTCCGGCCTGACTGATCCAGACCTGGGGATCGGGAAGATGCAGCTCAGCAAAACGCTGTCGTGCCGCACCCAGAGAACGTCCGGTGACGATGCCGAAACCTGTCTGCGCAGCCGGCCCAGAGGGTGACATCAATTGTTGACGAAGACTCTGCAGATCCTTGAGATCCGGTTGCTCAAGACTGCTGTCCAGATCAAGCAGCAGCAAACGGGAACCAAAAGGACTCAGCCCCGATGGGCTGGCGAGCAGCTGCGACGAAACCGTCACCGTGCTTGAGCGCTTGAGGCGTTCTTGCATCAGCGCCAGGTAACTGCACACATGGGCATCCCAGCTGTAGTGACGGCTGACAGCTTCCACGCCGTTATCACTCCAACGTCGCCAGCGATCGCGATCAGCCCCGGCACGCTCCAATCCGTCCTGAAGCGATTCCCGATCCGTCACGTCCACGAGAAGCCCGTTGTTGCAACGGCTGAGAATCTCGCGAGGTCCACCGTCATCGGTCGCCACCATGGGCAAGCCTGATGAGGCAGCCTCCAGCAGCGTGAGGCCGAAGGGCTCTGTCAGTGCCGGATTGACAAACAGACCACCTTTGGCAGCAGCCCAGCGATAGATGGCAGGAACCTGATCGCGCCGATGGTGCTTGGGATAAGCAACAGACCCGTAGAGGTCATAACGGTCCACCAGATCAAAGATCTGCTGAAACACGTCCCGCTGCTGACGGTCCATCTGGCGGGAATCATCGCGATTGCCCAGCACGAGCACCAGATTGTGACGCTGCCGCAGCACCGATGAGCGACCGAAGGCTTCGACAAGAGCGGGAATGTTTTTGCGCCGATCCGCACGGCAGATGGCCAGCAGAGGCGGGCGCTCAGGCTCTCTCAGAAAAGAACTGAGCAGCGCTGACACCTCAGTGAGCTCATCAACATGGCTGTGGGGGTGAAAACGCCTGCTGTCGACACCGGGTGGCACCACCTCGGCATGGTCAGGGTTGAAGCATCCATAACGGGCGTATTGCTCATCGCGCTCCTGACGTGTGCTGGTGATCACCAGATCGGCATGGGCTAGAGCGAGTTCCTCAGCATCGATGCGCCGGCTGATCGAATAATTCTGTTCGATCTGTTCATGGTCTCCACCTGCCGCAAGCAGCCGGCGCAATTTCTCACGCCCCAGCGAATGGCCTGTGTAAGCAAGGGGAATTCCCAGACGTCGACTGACCAGTGCCCCCACATACCCGGCATCGGCGTAATGGGCATGAATCCAATCGGGCCGGTTGTCCTCATCACGGAGATGACGAACCAGCTCATCGGCCAGCTCATCCAGATACGGCCAGAGCTGTTCCTTGCGCAGATAGCGACGTGGTCCGAAGCTGAACCGTCGAATCGATGCACCGGGAGCGATTGCTTCGTGCGATCTCGAATAGTCGAGCGACACGCGACGATCCTGAATCAGACGCGTCACCACGTCGACGTGATCCACCTCTGCGCGACTGGCAAGGCTGCGGGCCAGTTCAAGCACGTAGAGGGTCTGCCCTCCGGTATCTGCATCACGGCCTAGTTCCAGATCTTGCGAACGAAACAAGCCATGGAGGTGAAGATGCAGCAGCTTCAGTCCCACTCGACCTCCAACACGTTCAGGAACAGGTCCTGGTGTCCGAACAAGGGTTAGGTGATGTGGAGATTCGAAAAGATGAAAACAATCTGATAACTGAACGACCTGCAATCGCAGACATGCCCAGAAACTTTGATCTCATCAGGGTTTAACGCAGACGAGCACTGAGACCTGCGATTTTCTTGATGAAGAAATACAGACAAAAAAGGGTTGTTTATAACAGGATCTTGGCGTAAAGAATTTTCATAATTGTCCGGTGACATCCACTAAGGGCACGCGTTGATTGCCCCAACCGCCAGCGCTGAAACTGAGCGAGTTGCTGATTCCCAAGTGGTCATTGATCCAGGCAAGGATCAGTGGACCCAGAACCGGTGGTTCTTCGGCATCGACCGGAGCCCAGAGATTGAAGTGATCACCACCTGAGGCCAGCACGATGCGGTGACCATTGGCCAGGGGCTGACCTTCCCGCAACGGCACGACCGCCTCAGGGTCAGAGGGGACAACCCAATCACGGGTCCCGCTCACCAGAAGGACCTTGGCATGCATCGAAGGACCACTGGCTTCATCAAACAGAAGACGCAAAGGCGGACTGACCACTACCGCGGTACGCACTCTCTGGTCAGCCAGAGATCCCTGATCGGCACCTGTGAGCCAGCTGCACTGCAGAACCCAGCTCAGGTTGCGTTCCGGATCTCGAAGATCCTGACAGCGGGAACTCAGCTTCCGGCTTGTGGTCTGCAATCCCCCGAGCTGCAGGGCCGCGGTGGCACCCCAGGAATGACCGACAACTGCCACTGAATCGGTTTGAACAAGGGCCCCAGCCAGCACACTGCCGTTCTCAACAGCATCAATGACGGCCGAAACATCCATCGGACGCAAACGCAGTTCTTCCGATGCCGGTGGGGGCTGTCTGCCCTTGAGCAAGGACTCCTGCTGCCTGGAATCACTGCCGGGATGACGTGGCAGCACAACGGAGTAACCATTGGCAGCCAGCAGGTAGGCCCAGCCCTCGAAACTGGAGGGTGCATCCCAGAGGCCATGGGAGATCACCACCAGTCGACCGTTGGACATGCCGGTCGGTGAGATCACGGTGACCTGCAACGGCTGCGGACGATGTTGAACCGCAATGGACCGCTGTCTGCGCATCCAGCCGGATGCCGCGGCATCAACAATCGATGTGGAAACAGGCTTGGCAGCGGTGCCCTTCTGCACAAGGGACCTTGCATCGTCCTGATTGGCTCTGAGTCTCTGGGCGTAGGAAGCCAGCACTCGCAGATTCATCGAGAGCTCATCCCCGGGGACATGACGCAAAAATCCCAGCAGATGGGGCTCATCATCCCGATAGGCCGCGGCCAGAGCCTCCGACAGCATCTGACCGCTGGTGTCAGCTGGAAGCCCCTTGACCTCAACCAGTTCGGAGGCAGCCAGCAGAAGCTGCTCAAACAGTGGATGGCCGACGGACTGGCGAACAATGCTGCCCGTCTCTTCGGGCAGCGGAGCCGTGAGCAGAGCTTCGATCAGCTTCAGCACCGATCCATCCCCTGCCCGATCCAGCTCCTGCAGATCTGGATTGGAATCGATCAGTTCCCGGGCGTTGGTGGCCTGGCTCAGATCCAGGCTGATGCTCTCATCCAGCAAAGGCAAGTTGAACGTGAGTCGTTCAACCGCTGCCACAGGCTGAGCGACCAAAAGGGAAGCAACCGCAGCGGTCAGAACGCGAACCCGGAAACTCAGGGAAACCGTCATGCCGCCAGAGGGACCGTCTCAGGGGGATGCTGCTCCAGAACCTTGGCGAGATAGCGACCGGTATGGCTGGTTGGATGTTGGGCCACCTCTTCGGGAGTTCCACAGGCGACCAACTCTCCACCGCGGTCACCACCCTCCGGACCGAGATCAATCAACCAGTCGGAACAGCGGATCACATCGAGATTGTGTTCGATGCAGATAATCGAATTGCCCTTGTCCACCAGACGCTGCATCACATCCATCAGCTTGTGCACGTCATAGAAGCTCAGGCCGGTGGTGGGCTCATCAATCAGATAAAGCGTCTTGCCCGTGGCCCTGCGGGACAGTTCAGTCGCCAGCTTCACCCGCTGGGCTTCACCACCGGAGAGGGTGGGTGCAGGCTGACCCAGCTTCACGTAACCGAGACCAACATCCACCAGCGTCCGCAATCGATCAGCCGCCTGGGGAATGGCAGAAAACACGTCGGCTGCCTGCTCAACGGTCATCTCCAGCACGTCGGCGATGGTGTGACCCTTGTAGGTGACCTGAAGCGTTTCACGATTGAATCGGGCGCCTTTGCAGACATCGCACTGCACATAGACATCCGGCAGGAAGTTCATCTCAATCACGTTGACCCCCTGGCCGCGACAGGCCTCACAACGGCCACCCTTGACGTTGAAGCTGAACTGACCCACCTGATATCCGCGGGCCTTCGCCTCGACCGTGGCGGCAAACACCTGCCGGATCGGATCAAACGCACCGGTGTAGGTGGCGGGATTGGAGCGGGGTGTCCGGCCGATCGGTGACTGATCGATCACGATCACCTTGTCGATTGACTTGAGACCACGCATTTCCCCAAGCCCATTGGGGAAGGGCACCTTGTGACCCAGACCATGCTCCAGTGCGGGGTGGAGCAGTTCATTCACCAGGGTGCTCTTGCCACTGCCGCTCACTCCCGTGATTGAGACCAGACGTCCGAGTGGAAATTCAACGCTGAGGTCTTTGAGGTTGTTGCGATTGCAGTTGAGCAATTTGAGGCTGCG
>CAJXFG010000106.1 GCA_913052185.1 uncultured Synechococcus sp.
GCCTGTCTTCTGCCGGTCACCGGTTCTCTGCAAGCCGGTGACGATGCCCTCGGGGAGGGCCGTTGGGTCAAGTTGATCTGCGGGGCCAGTAATCAGGATCTGGCTGCGGTGGCCGATCTCTGCGCTCTGTATGCGGTTGCAGGAGTGCAGTGTGTTGATGTGGCAGCCGACGCCGCTGTTGTCAACGCAGCTCGCGCCGGCCTCAGCTGGGCTCGCGATCGCACAGGTCACTCGCCCTGGCTGATGGTCAGCGTCAGTGACGGTCGCGATGCCCATTTTCGCAAGGCTGTCTTTGATCCCTCCCGCTGCCCCCCCGATTGTTCCCGCCCCTGCGAGAGGGTCTGTCCTGCTGATGCCATTCACGCTGGTCCCGGTGTCGACCCAAGCCGCTGCTATGGCTGTGGACGCTGTCTGCCGGCCTGTCCCCTTGGCCTGATTGAAACCTCTGATCATCGGGTTGGGCTCGACAACCTCGCCCACCTGCTTGCAGAGCTGAAACCCGATGCGCTTGAGGTTCACACCGCACCCGGGCGCTTCCAGGAATTTGAACGCACGCTCGATGAGGTCTTGGCTGCTTCCATCCCCTTGAGAAGGCTGGCGGTGAGCTGCGGTCTTGAGGGGCATGGACTACGCCCAGAGGATTTGGTCACCGAGCTGTGGGGGCGTCATGAGGCGTTGCGCAAGCGCGGATTTCGACCTCTCTGGCAGCTGGATGGACGTCCGATGAGCGGTGATGTCGGTGCCGGGACCGCCCGGGCGGCCCTGCGTCTCTGGCAGCAGGTGCGGACCACTGCGCCTCCGGGCCCGTTGCAGCTGGCTGGAGGGACCAACGGCGCGACGATCGGTCTGCTGGATGGTCTGGGATTACCGCGCTCCAGGGGGCCGGCTGGGGTCGCCTTCGGTGGGATGGCCCGCGCCATTGTTCAGCCGCTTCTGCAGGAAGCGGAATCGCGTCGAACCACTCTGCGTGACTGGCCTTTGGGCTGGGACAAGGCCCTTTCGCTGGCCAGGGAACTTGTGATTCCCTGGCTTTCGCGGCCCTGACTGTCCCCGCTTGTGGACTCAGTCCTGCTAGAAGGCGTCTAGGTCCTGATGAGCACTTGGAGCCCGGACCATGAGCACCGAGCGCATCACTGATGATTTGCAGCGCCTGCTCGCGCTGTTGCCCGCTGCGGTCCGTGAGGCTCTTGATCCTGCTGAGCGTCGCGATCAGCTTCTTGAGGTGGTGCTTGATCTCGGCCGCATTCCCGAAGCCCGTTACCCCGGTCGGTCGGTCGAACTTGGAAGGCGCTGCCTCGAACGCGATGATCTCCTCGAGATGGTGAGACGCATCGGTGAGTTCGGTGCTGATAATCGCGCCGGCATCGAGCGCACCCTTCATCGCATCAGTGCCATCCGCAACCGGCGTGGAGATGTGGTGGGCCTGACCTGCCGAGTGGGGCGTGCCGTGTTCGGCACGGTCGCCATCGTGCGTGATCTGCTCGACAGCGGAGAGTCATTGCTGCTGATGGGGCGCCCCGGTGTGGGCAAGACCACAGCTCTCAGGGAAATTGCCCGTGTACTGGCCGACGATCTGCACAAGCGGGTTGTTGTGATCGACACCAGCAATGAAATCGCTGGTGACGGTGACATCCCCCATCCCGCCATCGGCCGTGCCAGGCGCATGCAGGTTGCTCGGCCTGAACTTCAGCATCAGGTGATGATCGAAGCGGTGGAAAACCACATGCCGGAGGTCATCGTGATTGATGAGATCGGCACCGAGTTGGAAGCTCAGGCGGCACGCACGATTGCCGAGAGGGGCGTGATGCTGGTTGCCACCGCCCATGGCAATGCGCTTGCCAACCTGATCAAGAACCCCACTCTCTGCGATCTTGTTGGTGGGATTGAATCCGTCACCCTGGGCGATGAGGAAGCTCGTCGTCGCCGGACGCAGAAGACTGTTCTGGAGCGGGCGGCTGACCCCACGTTCCCTCTTGCTGTGGAGATGCACAGCCGCCATCGCTGGGCTGTTCATGACGATGTCGGGCGAACGGTGGATCTGTTGTTGCGCGGTCAAAGCCCCAGGCCTCAGGAGCGCGAACTGATGGCGGACGGTGGTGTCCGGCTTGTCGATCCAGAGCCGTCGATGCCGCAGCCACCCCAGCGGCGGCCGGCCCTGGCCGTTGTGCCTGTGCCCGATCCGGAGCGCAGCGGTCCCAGAAGGCCTGGATCCGCCCAGCCCTCCGGAGAGTCTCCTGCTGTGAAGGACCCTGGCGAGGTGGTGTTGCAGGTGCTCTGTTGCGGCTTCAGCCGGCAGCGACTGGAAGAGGCTGTCCGCTGCCATGACTGGCCCGTCAGGGCTGTTGATGATCTGGCTTCAGCCGATGTGCTGTTGAGCGTGCGGCAGGGTTTGGGACGTCAGCCTGAGCTGCGCCGGCAGGCACGGGAGGCCGGGGTGCCGATTCTTGTGATCAAGTCGGATTCTCTGGCCCAGGTGGAGCGATCCCTGGAGCGTCTGCTCAACCGTCAGCTTCAGACCCAGCGGGAACAGGAACCTGAGAGGTCACCAGGTCAGGCCGATCGAGCTGATGCTCTGGCCGCTCTCGAGGAATGCAGGCTTGCGGTGGAGAAGATTGTGATGCCCGAAGGGCGTCCGGTCGAACTGCTTCCGCGCAATGAGACCGTGCTTCAGATGCAGGCCGATCTCGTGGCGCGTTACAGCCTGCAGAGCGATGTCTATGGCTCCAGTGATCAGCGTCGGCTCAGGGTGTTTCCTCCCTGATCAGCCAACAGATGGCCCGAATGGATTGACGAAGGTCACTTCGCTGTGGGTAACTATTTGAACCCCAGGGCTGTTCTCCATAGGGAGTGTCAACGCTGGAGTCAATGGGCCGTCGCCAAGTGGTAAGGCAGCGGGTTTTGGTCCCGCCATTCCTAGGTTCGAATCCTAGCGGCCCAGTTTTTCCGGATCGCCGGTGCTGCCCCCCAATCTGCTGGTCTTTGATTTCGACGGCGTGATTGTGAACGGCATGAACGAGTACTGGTGGAGTGCTCGTCGGGCATGCCTGAGGCTTCATCCCGGTGCTGATCTTCCGGAATCTGCGCCCGAACAGTTTCGTCAGCTCAGGCCCTGGATTCATCACGGTTGGGAGATGGTGCTGATCGCGGCACTGCTGTCCGAACAGGCTGGCCCGCTCGAGCAGTTGGGGGTTGCGACCTTCGTGGCTGACTACGGTGCTCACTGCGCGGCAGCACTGGAACGTTTCGGCTGGAACCCCCGGTTGCTGCAGCAGGCTCTGGAGGCGGTGCGTGCCGATGCTGTGCGGACCGATCGTGATGCCTGGCTGGCTCTGCATGAGCCCTATCCGGGCGTGCCTGAACGACTGAATGCGCTCGCGCAGGAGAATCTCTCCTGGGCGGTGCTCACCACCAAGGCACGCCACTTCACCGCCGAACTGCTCGCTTCCATGGGGCTCAATCCAGCACAGCTGGATGGCCATGAGTCGGGGTCGAAGCCTGAAGTGCTGCGCCGTCTGACTGCTGACTGGCGACTTGTCGGCTTTGTGGAGGACCGGCGCCCCACCCTTGAAACCGTTCAGGCCACCCCGGGCCTCGAAACCCTCCCCTGCTGGTTGGTCAGCTGGGGGTACCTGAAGCCCACGGATTTGCAGGGTCTTCCCGAGGGAATTCGTCTGCTGAGTCAGGAACAGTTCGCGGCCCCCTTGGCGACCTGGCCCTGATTCGATAACGTACATCTGTACTACGTGAGACGGATGGCCTGAGTCGGGGCACTGGATGATCTGTCCGGTCCCTGATCCCACCGAGGCGTCGGTTCATCCGCCGTCCCGATCAGCTGCCTGCGGCGTTCTTCTGCTCTTTAACTACTTCAGCCATGCCAGCCGATGTGAAAGCCTCCCAGTCCTCCGGTGGAGATGTCCGCCCCGGTGAGCGCGATAAAGCGCTCAACCTCGTGCTCGGTCAGATCGAGCGCAACTTCGGCAAGGGATCGATCATGCGCCTTGGAGACGCATCCAGGATGAGGGTGGAAACAATTTCCACCGGAGCTCTCACCCTGGACCTCGCTCTGGGCGGTGGATATCCCAAGGGACGCGTTGTGGAGGTCTACGGACCCGAAAGTTCCGGTAAGACCACGCTGACCTTGCATGCCATCGCCGAGGTTCAGCGCAATGGAGGCGTTGCGGCCTTCGTCGACGCCGAGCATGCCCTCGACCCTGTGTATGCGGCTTCCCTGGGAGTGGATGTTGAGAATCTGCTCGTGTCGCAGCCGGACACCGGCGAGATGGCTCTGGAGATCGTGGACCAGCTGGTCCGTTCCGCTGCCGTTGACATCGTGGTGGTTGACTCCGTTGCCGCTCTCACGCCCCGCGCTGAGATCGAGGGTGAGATGGGAGACCTGGCCGTCGGCAGTCAGGCAAGGCTGATGAGTCAGGCGATGCGCAAGATCACCGGCAACATCGGCAAGTCCGGTTGCACGGTGATTTTCCTCAACCAGCTGCGTCTCAAGATCGGCGTCACCTACGGCAATCCAGAAACCACCACCGGTGGTAACGCCCTCAAGTTCTATGCCTCGGTGCGGCTTGATATCCGCCGCATTCAAACGCTCAAGCGGGGCACAGAGGAGTACGGCATCCGCGCCAAGGTGAAGGTGGCCAAGAACAAAGTGGCTCCTCCATTCCGCATCGCGGAATTCGACATTCTCTTCGGCCGGGGTATCAGCACGCTGGGTTGTCTGCTCGACCTGGCGGAGGAGACGGGAGTCGTCACTCGCAAGGGAGCCTGGTACAGCTATGAGGGCGACAACATCGGCCAGGGCCGCGACAACACCATCGGTTGGCTGGAGCAGAATCCAGAAGCCAAGGACGCCATTGAGGTGCTCGTGCGTCAGAAGCTGACGGAGGGTTCGGAAGTCACGTCCAATTCGATGCGTCCTCTTGCTGCCGCTGCTCGGTCAGCTGCTGCCAAGCCTCTCGCCAAGTCCGCTGACGCTGCTGCTGCTGCGTCGAAAGACGCAGCCTGATCAGCTCTGCTGGAGTGTTGAGGAGCTGCGTTCCCTGCGGCTCCCCTCCAGGTTCCCTGTGATGCGCTGAAGTTCCTGGATCGCTTCAGCGCCCTCAAATTTCACCAGTTCTCGCCCATTGCGGGATTCGACCCAGCTGATGCCGAAGTCGGAGACGAGAAAGCGCACCATGTGCTGCTCGCTCAGCTCGGCCATAAATGAGGCCCCGCTTCCGTCCTGGCCGTCATCGCAGACGTAGCAGGTTGCTGTGATGCCCTGTTTGCTGAGATTTGTCGCCAGAGCCTGAAGGCTCATGACCAGATCTTGGACGACCGAGCGGTACTGCTCGGCAAGTCGGAGGAACACGCAGAACACCACCCAGGTGCATATGAGCCTAAAGGTTTTCTTCCGAATTCAGGGCTGAGGTGAGCTTTCGCGGTTTTATGGGCTGTCGGCAAGTGTCCAGAATCCGGCGGCAGGCCCGATGAAGCGCACCACCACCCAGAACAGCACCAGGGCTGCGATGCCGATCCAGGCGCCTCGTGTGGTGATGGACACGAATTGCGTGGCCTGCGCTCGAGTCAGCGGTAGCCAGGCGATAAATCGCTCAGCGTCCTTGGGATCGGGCTTGCTCTGGCGAGGTGGCAGTCCCTGACTGGCACGGCGTCGTGCTTCTCCCATCTCAGGCCTCACAAGCTGTTGGTCAGCCTAGAAGTGAATGTCAGTCTGGCCGAAGTCTCTGCAACGAGTCCCAGGGTTCCAGCGCACGCAGCACCTGCTCTCCCCA
>CAJXFG010000107.1 GCA_913052185.1 uncultured Synechococcus sp.
TGCTCCCGCTCCTGCTGCTGCTCCTCCCTGCGAACAGCCCGCGCGTAGGCATCACCTGAGTCAGGACGGATTCTGCGCTGTTCAGAGGCCATGAACGGTTCGTGGGCTCATCAGCCAATCTCTCATTTCTCCCTGAGCGCTGCAATCATGGCCATCGGTCCATGGTGGCGATGAAAAAGAGCGAGCGGGCAGAGCTGATCCTCCATCGGCTGAATCAGCAGTATCCCGAGACGCCCATTCCTCTGGATCACAGCGATCCCTTCACGCTGCTGGTTGCCGTTCTGCTCAGCGCCCAGTGCACTGACAAGAAAGTGAATGAAGTCACACCGGCCTTGTTTGAAGCCGGCCCCACTCCCGAAGCGATGGCCTCGCTCGAGGAAGCGGAGATCTACTCCCACATCCGTCAGCTGGGCCTGGCGAAAACCAAAGCACGCAACGTTCACAAACTCGCTCACATCCTCGTCAATGTTCATGACGGGGAGGTTCCGGAAAGCTTTGAAGAGCTGGAGGCATTACCGGGCGTCGGGCACAAGACCGCCAGCGTGGTGATGGCCCAGGCTTTCGGTGTGCCCGCATTCCCCGTTGACACTCACATCCACCGTCTCGCTCAGCGCTGGGGACTGAGTCAAGGCGAAAGCGTTGTCAAAACGGAAGCTGATCTCAAGGCTCTCTTCCCGAGAGAGCACTGGAATCGACTGCATCTGCAGATCATTTTCTACGGTCGCGAACATTGCACCGCACGCGGATGTGACGGCACGGTCTGCAAGCTGTGCCGAGAGCTCTATCCGAAACGGCGCAAGCCAGTGATCTGGCGTAAACCCTGATGCAGGCCAAACACATCACTCCCCCGATTGCCCTCACCATCGCTGGCAGTGATTCAGGGGGTGGTGCCGGGATCCAGGCGGATCTTCGGGCCTTCATGGCCTTCAGGGTCCATGGCTGCAGTGCGCTGACCTGTGTCACCGCGCAAAACACCTGCGGCGTGATCCGAGTGGATCCGATACCGCCGGAAGGTCTGCAAGCGCAGCTCCAGGCGGTGCAGAGCGATCTGGCCGTCGATGCCCTGAAAACCGGAATGCTGCTCAACACCGAGCTGATTCAGACCACCGCGGAACTCCTCCGGCACTGGAGCATTCCCAAGGTCATTGACCCAGTGATGGTGAGCCGCACAGGGGCGGTGCTTCTCGAAAATGACGCGATTGCTGCACTGCGCCATGACCTGTTGCCGCTTGCCACCCTGCTGACACCGAATCGCCATGAGGCGCGATTACTCAGCGGACTTGAACTGAACGACGACAACGACACCGAGAAAGCCGCTGCCCTGATTCACGCGCAGGGGCCTGCAGCAGTCCTGATCAAAAGCGGCAGCGACCGCTCCCAGGGCGGACGGGATCTTCTCTTCAACGGCCAACCCCATTGGCTTGAAGGGACGTGGGTGGACACGCCCCACACCCATGGCACAGGCTGCACTCTGTCAGCGGCCATCACCGCAGGGCTTGCTCTGGGCCAGGAGCTCGAGCAGGCGATCGCGCTGGGGCGTGACTACGTCAAACAAGGACTGCAGCAGGCTTTGGCGATCGGCCAGGGGCAGGGACCGATCTGTCACTGGGCAGAGACCGAAGCCGCGAGATTCGACGCTTGAACAAAAGTCAACATCCTGTTACATTGCTCAACATCCGCAACTGAATCCATGAACGAGCAGCAAGCCAGCGACAAGTGGTTTCAGGATTCAGCGGCCCACGCCATCCATGAAGAGCAGCTCGAAAGGGTTGAGCGCTTCAACGGTCGTGCCGCGATGCTGGGCATCGTGATCGGTGTCATCACAGAAGCCATCACAGGCCAGGGAATTGTCCATCAGATCGGTCTTGGGCCCCTGGTTGACGGCTACGCCGCCTGCAGCGCCAAATATCTTCCGTTCTGTTTCTGAGTCTGTTCAGGGTCTGCGACTCTCACCCCTAGGTTGAAGTCAGTCAGACCAGAGGCATGGCTCGCAAGCGGCGCAAACTGAGCAAGGAGATGGAGGCTGAGATCAAGGCAGCCCAGAAAAAGGTGGAATTTGTCTCGGCCATGATCCGCGACATTCGTGAGGAAGACATCCAGAACGAATACGCAGAGGCTTTTGCGCAGGTTCATGCCTCCTGCTCGCATCTGGCCCAGCTCTATGTGAGTGAGGGAGTCACCGAGGAGAGCGAGGGAACCCTGGCTCTCTACAAAGGCCTGCTGGCGAGGTTTGAAGAGGAATACGAACTCTGAATGCTGCCCTGAACGTTGCCGCCTTGCCATGGCCGAGCCACGGGAAGCCGGTACAACCGGTGCATCGCGTTCAAACAGTCATGGCAGATCAGGGGCAAGCACCCACTTCAAGCTCGGACCCACGCTGGTTCGTGCTGCTCATGGCCAGCCGTTGGCCGCTGGCACTGGTGATCGCCGCATGGGCCATTGCCGTGGCCGCCATTCAGATTCTTCGCCAGCCGATCCCGATCGGCCTTCCACTCAATCAGCCGTTCCCGGTTCGTCTTGTCGGAGGCATCACCGTCGACAAGCTCTCTGCACCGGTGAGCGTGAAGGGTGAAGAACCTCTCAGCATCGAAGCCAGCAAACCACTTCCAGTGGCTGGTGATGTTGCGGTACCGAAGGGGGTGAGCGTCACCCATCCTGTTGAGGTGGAAGGGGGAGTCTCCGTGGAAGGACCTGTCACCGTGGGCGAAGTGAGGGATCCAGTCACCGTGAACGGCACCGATGGAGGCGCCATCCTGGTGGGCACCCCCGATGGCGAAATGCTGAATGTGACCGGCGGTGTGAAGGTGGATTCCGTAGGAGGCAAGCTCAACGTGCAGCTGCGCGATGCCGCAAAATCCATCCTGCCGATCCCCTGAGGACATGCTCACGCCTTTGGACAGCGACCTGAGCTCTCTCAATCTGGCTGTGGTGGGGCATCAGGAATGGGTCACATTCCTGGAGGTGGATGAACTTCCCAGGCCCGGCAGGATCGGCAGAGCCAGTCGAGACCTTGAAGAACCTGCTGGTGCCGGTGCGGTGATCGCAGTTCAACTGGCGCGCCTCACCGGTCGCAGGGTTCTCTTTTTCACGGCACTCGGCCGGGATGCAATCGGCGAGCACAGCGAACGGCGCCTGAAGGAGTTGGGTGTTGAACCAGTGGTGGCCTGGCGTGACCAGCCCAGTCGGCGCGGAATCAGCCTTGTTGATCCTGGCGGCGACCGTGCCATCACAGTGATCGGGGAACGACTGATGCCCCTTGGAGCTGACGCGCTTGGCTGGGAACGACTGGCCGACTGTGACGGAGTCTTCGTCACAGCCACTGACCGCGATGGACTGCGTCACGCCCGCCGATCAACGGTGCTCAGCGCAACACCGCGGTTGGGCCTGCATGTTTTGCAACAAGCCGCCGTGCCCCTGGAAGCCCTGATCGGCAGTGGACTCGACCCCTCCGAGCAGGTGCCTGAAGACTGCCTGAACCCTGCACCCGCCGTTCGCATTGCCACGGAAGGTGACGCCGGTGGAGTCCTGATCCCGGGCGGACGCTTTGAAGCCGTACCACTGCCAGGCCCGATGGTGGAGTCCTACGGCTGTGGTGACAGCTTCGCTGCGGGCGTCACAGCTGGACTGAGCGCAGGCTGGTCAATCCAGCAATCCGTTGCGCTGGGAGCGCGCTGCGGAGCTGCCTGTGCAACACGTTTCGGGCCTTACGGCTGAACAGAACAAACCGATGATCTGTGGATCAAGGCCTCAACTTGAAACGTGGAACTGAACCACCCCTGTCCACCATCACCCATGGAGATCATGGTTGCTGATGGCCTCACATCAGAAAACACTTCAATCAAAAGGCCTCTCGAAAGAGGTCCGCACAAGCCGACAGCCATTGCCACCAACCCCTGCTAAGACCTTTGAAAACAGCGGTCAACATCAACAACGAATGAAATTTGACTTCACCAAAGAAGAGTTCGACGACTTAATCGCCGCTGCGAAAGAAGCACGCATTCGCTGGAAAAAAGCCAGAACATTATGGAAAGTGCGTCATCATGCCTATCTCAGGCACAACGCAATTGAACTGGAAGAAAACATTGAACGCTTCTCACGCATCGAAACCATGCTGATTGAGCGTTACAAGACCGCCACCGGCGAAGACTGGCATCGCTGAGTCTGGCCACAACCTCGATCTGCATACCAGGGCGACGTCATCCATTCAGCAATCTGGGCGCCATGGCCCTGGCGCGCTGCAACCAGTCATTCACACAATCAGCCGAAGCTGCAGCAACCTTTCCCGCTTCGACATGGCGGTAGAGATCAGCAATCTTCCAGGCAGTTGTGCGTGGATCATCGCCAGATCGTGGAATCAGATGCAGATGCAGATGTCGGGCGCCCTCACCGAAGGCGATGGCATAAACCCGTTCGCAGCCGGTGACCTGCTTGACAAGCAGGGATGCGCGTTGAACAACCACTCCCCACTCCCGCGCTTCCTCAGGGGCGAAATCCAACGGGCCAGCACAATGTCGCCTCGCATCCAGCAGACACCAACCGGTCAGTGGTGCAGGCTGAGGGTGGTGACGCAGAAGCCAGAGGTCATCGCGCCACACCTCATGGGCAGCCAGCTCGGCATCGTCGCTGTGGAGAGCACAGATTGCGCAGGACGCCTCACGTTGCAGAAAAACCATGGGCACCAAGGGGCAACCTGAGCTCACTCTGTCTGCGTCCCCGGAAAGGAAGGGGTTTTTGACCGAAATGGTCTCTATAAAACAGGGAAGCAGAAGGACTCACCTTCATGTCCATCCGTATCGGCATCAATGGCTTCGGACGCATTGGGCGTCTCGCCTTCCGTCAGGCCATGGCCTGCCCGGATGTGGAGGTGGTTGCCATCAACGACCTGATTGATCTCGACTATCTCGCCTACCTGCTGCGCTACGACTCAACCCACCGTCGCTTCCCCGGTGAGATCAAGGTCGTGGATGGCCATTTGATGGTGAACGGAAATCACATTCGTGTGACCGCCGAACGTGATCCGCGCCAGCTGCGCTGGGGTGAGGTGGGAGCCGACTACGTACTGGAGAGCACTGGCTTTTTTCTGACCCATGACACCGCTCGCCAGCACCTGGAGGCAGGTGCCAAAAGGGTGGTGATGAGTGCTCCCTCCAAAGACGACACCCCGATGTTCGTCATGGGAGTGAACCATCACTCCTATGCAGGACAGGACATTGTTTCAAACGCCAGCTGCACGACCAACTGCCTGGCGCCGCTGGCCAAGGTAGTGCACGATCACTACGGCATCGTCAGCGGACTGATGACCACAGTGCATGCCACCACGGCAACTCAGAAGCCTGTGGACAGCCCTTCCTTGAAGGACTGGCGTGGAGGACGGGGCGCGGGACAGAGCATCATTCCCAGCTCCACGGGTGCAGCCAAAGCGGTGGGTCGGGTGATCCCAGAGCTGAATGGAAAACTGACGGGCATGGCCTTCCGGGTGCCAACTCCCGATGTCTCCGTGGTCGACCTGACCGTGAATCTGGCCAAACCCGCCAGCTACGAAGACATCAAGACCACGATGAAGCAGGCGTCTCAGAACGGTCTGTCAGGCATCCTCGGCTATACCGAAGATCCCATCGTGTCCAACGATCTGCTGGGAGAAAGCTGCACCTCAGTGTTTGATGCAGGCGCAGGCATGGCTCTCAATGATCAGTTCATGAAGCTTGTCGCCTGGTACGACAATGAATGGGC
>CAJXFG010000108.1 GCA_913052185.1 uncultured Synechococcus sp.
GATTCCGCTGGTTTCCGGCGCCAAGGATGGCCGAGCTCGATCTGACACGCAGAACCAAGATCGTCGCCACGATCGGCCCAGCAACTGAGAGTCCCGAACGCATTCGGGAACTGGTGCAAGCAGGCGCTACAACCTTCCGGCTGAACTTCTCGCACGGAGACCACTCCGAGCACGCCACCCGGATCGCCACCATCCGTCAGGTGGCTCACGAACTCGGAGTCCACATCGGCGTTTTGCAGGATCTTCAGGGCCCGAAGATCCGACTCGGACGCTTCGAAGAGGGTCCGATCACCCTCGGCAAGGGGGACCATTTCGCTCTGACCTCCAAACAGGTTCGCTGTAATCAGACCGTTGCGACTGTCACCTACGACAAGCTGGCTGAGGAGGTCACCGCCGGGAGTCGCATCCTTCTGGACGATGGTCGGGTCGAGATGAAGGTCGACCGGGTGGATGAGGTCGACCAGACCCTTCACTGCATCGTCACCGTTGGGGGCGTTCTGTCCAACAACAAAGGGGTCAATTTCCCCGATGTTCAGTTGTCGGTCAGAGCACTCACCACCAAGGACCGTCAGGATCTGGCTTTCGGCCTGCAGCAGGGCGTGGACTGGGTAGCACTGAGTTTTGTGCGTAACCCATCAGACATGCAGGAGATCCGCGAGCTGATCAGAAAGCATGGCCACTCAACGCCGGTGGTCGCAAAGATCGAGAAGTTCGAGGCGATCGATCAGATCGACGCGATTCTCCCTTTGTGTGACGGCGTGATGGTGGCCAGGGGCGATCTGGGCGTGGAAATGCCTGCTGAGGAGGTTCCGCTGCTTCAGAAGGACCTGATTCACAAGGCCAACAGCCTTGGAATTCCGATCATCACCGCCACGCAGATGCTGGATTCGATGGCCTCGAGCCCTCGTCCGACCAGGGCTGAAGTCAGCGATGTGGCCAATGCCATCCTCGACGGCACCGATGCAGTGATGCTGTCCAACGAGACAGCTGTGGGTGATTTTCCGGTGGAAGCCGTTGAGACGATGGCCACAATCGCTCGGCGGATTGAACGGGATTACCCGCAACGCCCGATCGATACGCATCTGCCAAGCACCATTCCCAACGCCATCAGTGGCGCGGTCAGCAGCATTGCCCGACAACTCAACGCGGCTGCAATTCTGCCGCTCACCAAGAGCGGAGCCACTGCGCACAATGTGAGCAAATTCCGTCCCTCCACACCGATCCTGGCGGTCACCTCCGAGGTCTCGGTTGCCAGAAAACTCCAGCTGGTCTGGGGTGTGACACCTCTGCTGATCGAAACGCAGCAGAGCACCACGGCAACCTTCACTCTGGCCATGGGTGTGGCGCAGGAGATGGGCGTGCTCAAGGATGGGGACCTCTGCGTTCAGACAGCTGGAACCCTGGCTGGAGTCAGCGGCTCCACCGATCTCATCAAGGTGGGCATTGTCAGCGCCGTTCTCGGACGCGGAACGGGTTTCGGCACCGGTTCGATCAGCGGCAAGGTCCGCATTGCCACCAGCGCAAGTGACTGCGCCAAGCTGGAACCCGGAGAGGTGCTGGTGGCCACCGACACCAACGCCGATTATCTCGACGCCATCAGGGATGCTGCTGCGGTGATCACCGAAACGCCTGCGGAAAGCTCCCATGCAGCCGTGATCGCCCAGCGTCTTGGCATCCCCGTGATCACCGGCATCGCGAATGCCACCCGCGATCTACTGGAGGGCGAGGTTGTGACGCTGCTGATCAAAGAGGGAGCCGTTCATCGAGGAACCGGCAGCAACATGGCCGTGAAACTCGACACGATGCTCTGAACCGGAGCCAGCGTCCATGGCGAGCAACCTGCCCATCGCCGAAACCATCGGCATGGCCCTCGACACGCTCAGGGCCAACAGGTTACGCAGCCTGCTCACCATGCTCGGCATCGTGATTGGCAATGCCTCCGTGATCACGCTGGTTGGCGTGGGACGGGGAGCCCAGAATCTTGCTGAAAGCCAATTGAGCAACCTGGGAGCGAACGTGCTGTTCGTGGTCCCTGGCAGCAACGACACCCGACGTCAGGGAGTGGCTTTTCCGCGCACGCTCGTGCTTGAGGATGCTGAAGCGATTGCGGAACAGGTGCCCAGCGTCAAGCGCGTGGCACCTCAGATCAATGCCAATGAAGTGGTGCAGTCAGGGGCGAGAAGCAGCACCGCCGCCATCTTTGGCGTGACACCGGAATTCCTGCCTGTCAGGAGTTTCGAGGTGGCGAGAGGACGGTTCATCAGCGATCAGGACATTCAGGCCGCCCGCACCGTGGCGGTGATCGGTCCGGATCTGCGCGACAAACTTTTTCCGGGCGGAGGGGCAATCGGCAGCTCGCTGAGGATTCGCGACCAGAGTTTCAGCGTGATCGGCGTGATGGCCCCCAAGGGAGCGGTGTTTGGATCCAATCAGGACGAAAATGCCTATATCCCCATCAGCACGATGGTCAGTCGTCTGACAGGGCGTGACCCCACCTATGGCGTCAGCCTCAGTTTCATCAGTGCTGAAGCAAGAGATGAAAACAGCACCAGTGCCGCCAAGTTCCAGATCTCCAACCTTCTGCGTCAACGGCATCGCATTCTTCGCAACGACGATTTCGCCGTGCGCTCCCAGCAGGATGCACTCACGATTGTGGGGACGATCACCGGTGGACTGACCCTGATGCTGGGTGCCATCGGAGGCGTCTCGCTGCTCGTCGGTGGGATCGGGATCATGAACATCATGCTGGTCTCCGTGAGTGAGAGAACCGAGGAAATCGGTCTGCGCAAAGCGCTTGGCGCGCGCAGCTCCGACGTTCTGCGCCAGTTTCTGGTCGAGTCGCTGGTGCTCTCCAGCCTCGGCGGGGTGATTGGCACGGCTGTCGGCTACGGAGCGATCGCAGCGGTGGCTGTTCTCACGCCATTACCCGCCGCAATCGGAGTGCCAACTGTGCTTCTGACCGTTGGACTTTCAGGGTCGATCGGCCTGTTCTTCGGTGTTGTGCCCGCACGACGTGCAGCCCGATTGGATCCGATTACGGCTTTGCGCAGTCTTTAGGTAGAACAACTGCACAGTTTGTAACCCGAAGCTCTTACGATCGACGGATCTTCTTCATTGCCATGAATCAACGCTGGCGGCAGATCCTGCTTTGGGGACTTCCCATCACCGTTGCTCTGCTGCTGGCATGGCAATTCCTCGGTAGCGGGGCCCTGAGCAATCTGAAGCCAGGCGGCCCCACCGTGGCTCCAAGAAATACAGCCGTGGCACGCATGAGCTATGGCCGCTTCCTCGACTACGTGGAGGCCGGACGGGTGACCTCCGTCGACATCTACGACGGAGGACGTGATGCCGTGGTTGAAGCGGTTGACCCCGACTTGGATAACCGCGTGCAGCGTCTGAGAGTCGATCTGCCCGGCCTGGCTCCTGAGCTGATCAACACCCTCAAGGAGGAGGGAATCAGCTTTGACATTCACCCACCCAAGACCGCACCTCCCGCCCTGGGAATTCTTGGAAATCTGCTGTTCCCCCTGTTGTTGATCGGTTCGCTGATCTTCCTGGCCCGTCGCGGCAACAACATGCCCGGCGGTCCCGGTCAGGCGATGCAGTTCGGCAAGACCAAGGCCCGCTTTGCCATGGAAGCGGAGACGGGTGTCATGTTTGACGACGTGGCAGGAGTGAATGAAGCCAAACAGGATCTTCAGGAAGTGGTGACCTTCCTCAAGCAACCGGAGAAATTCACGTCTGTTGGTGCACAGATTCCCAAAGGCGTCCTCCTGGTCGGACCTCCAGGAACAGGCAAAACGCTTCTGGCCAAGGCGATCGCAGGTGAAGCCGGCGTCCCGTTCTTTTCTCTTTCAGGATCTGAATTTGTCGAGATGTTTGTTGGTGTCGGTGCCAGCAGAGTTCGCGACCTGTTCAAACGTGCCAAGGAAAACAGCCCCTGTCTGATCTTCATCGATGAGATTGATGCCGTTGGCCGTCAGCGTGGAGCTGGAATCGGTGGCGGCAACGATGAGCGTGAGCAAACCCTCAACCAGCTCCTCACTGAGATGGACGGTTTCGAAGGGAACAGCGGAATCATCATCATCGCCGCCACCAACAGGCCCGATGTGCTCGATTCGGCGTTGATGCGCCCAGGTCGTTTCGATCGTCAGGTCACGGTTGATGCACCGGACATCAAAGGCCGACTCTCAATTCTCAAGGTTCATTCACGCAACAAGAAGCTTGACGAGGATCTCTCCCTGGAGAGCATTGCCCGAAGAACACCTGGCTTCACCGGAGCTGATCTGGCCAACCTTCTCAACGAAGCGGCGATTCTGACGGCGCGGCGCAGGAAGGAGACCATCAGCCTTGCAGAAATCGATGATGCCGTGGATCGGATCATCGCGGGTATGGAAGGTCAACCACTCACCGACGGCCGCAGCAAGCGGCTGATCGCTTATCACGAAGTCGGTCATGCTCTCGTCGGCAGCCTGGTGAAGGACCATGACCCCGTTCAGAAAGTCACTTTGATCCCGAGGGGACAGGCCCAGGGTCTGACCTGGTTCTCTCCCGATGAGGAACAGATGCTGGTGTCGCGATCACAGCTGAAAGCCAGGATCATGGGTGCCCTCGGTGGTCGTGCCGCCGAAGATGTGGTCTTTGGCTACGCGGAGGTGACCACCGGAGCTGGAGGTGACATCCAGATGGTGGCCTCAATCGCCAAACAGATGGTCACCCGTTACGGAATGAGCGGTCTTGGTCAGATGTCTCTGGATGGTGGAAGCCAGGAAGTCTTTCTTGGCAGAGACCTGATGACCCGCAGTGACACCTCGGAAGGGACGTCCAAGCAGATTGACGAGCAAGTTCGCAGCATCGTGATGCAGTGCTACGAAGAGACACTCAACCTCGTGCAAGGGCAACGTGAAGCCATGGATCATCTCGTCGAACTTCTCATCGAGAAGGAAACCATGGATGGAGACGAGTTCCGTGAAATCCTCGCGAATTACACCACAATTCCAGAGAAGGATCGATTCTCACCTGTTCTGAACTGAACCTGCTACCAGGCAGTTAATGATTTCCAGGTTCAGCAATGAACCTGGATTTTTTTGTTCTCAATTCATCTCCTGTCGACCACTCCAGACATAAAAAAAGCTCTTCCCAAGGGAAGAGCCAAGAGCGCTAACCATCGCCAATCAGACAGAATGAACAGGCCGCTTGTCAATGACACTGTCAATGAGTCCATACTCCTTGGCCTCACTTGGAGACATAAAGAAGTCGCGGTCAGTGTCAGCTTGAATCTTTTCAAGGGGCTGACTGGTTCTGTCAGCGAGTTCGCGATTTAAACGATCTTTGAGGAAAAGGATTTCATCGGCCTGAATACGAATGTCGCTGGCCTGACCCCTTGCACCACCGAGTGGCTGGTGAATCATGATGCGTGAATGCTGAAGACTGCTGCGTTTCCCCTTGGTGCCGGCACAGAGAAGGAAGGCACCCATGCTGGCGGCGAGGCCGACGCAAACTGTCTGCACATCCGGTTTGATGTGCTGCATCGTGTCAAAAATGCCTAAACCGTCGTAGACCGATCCACCCGGTGAATTGATGTAGAGGTAGATGTCCTTTTCCGGGTCTTCAGCTTCGAGAAAAAGCAGTTGGGCAACAATTCTGTTGGCTGACTCGCTGGTGACAGCTTCACCGAGAAAAATGATCCGCTCGCGCAGCAAGCGTGAGTAGA
>CAJXFG010000109.1 GCA_913052185.1 uncultured Synechococcus sp.
TGCTTGGGGAGCAAGTTGTTCGTTGGGACGCACTGCGAGTCCACTGAGCCATGCCTCCCTTCAACGTCTTTGATTGGATCAGCCAGGAACTGCGCACCTGGCTCCTGATCAATGGGGAGACGGTTCCGGTTCAGTCCGATCAAGTCTTGATCAAGGAGGGGGAACACTGTTCCAATCCAATGCTGCTGTTGTCAGGTCGTCTGATCGTCACCACCTCCAACCTGCAGAACCGACAGGACCAAGTGGCGACCCTGACAGCTGGAAGCATGGTGGGTGAAATGAGCTGGCTGGAGCAACGACCGGCTGTTGCAACCATCACCACATCAGGTGCTTGCACGGTTCTGCAACTTTCGCCTCAGAAGCTCGAGCAGCTGATCAAGGAACAGCCATTGATGGCTGCGCAGCTTTATCGGGTGATTGCTCAGAAACTGGCTGTGCAGATTCAGGGGCAGAACGCCTGGACGCATCGACTTCAAACCGATCATTCGCCATTGGAGGCTCTCCGCAAGGTGTTGACCCTGTTCGCCACGCTTCAGGAACAGGATGTGTTCACGCTGGCTCGCCTCGGCCGGGTGCAACGTGTGCCGCCCCAAACGGTGCTGCTGAATCAGGGCGATGAGGTGAGGGCTGTTTATCTGGTGTTGAGCGGTGAGGCGGAGGTTCTGTTCACTCTTGACGGCAGAACTCAGCTGGTGGGCAGCTCAAGACGGGGAGAACTTCTGGGTGAAATGTCACTGCTCCTGAGTGACCAGCGAGGGGCTGCAGCAGGGGTTCGTTCGGCGCTGGGGATGGATCTGCTCGCGATTGAGCTCAGTGATCTGCGCGCAGAACTCCAACAGAATCCCGCTCTGGGCTCCCGCTTCTACAAAGGTCTGGCCTGCATGCTTTCGCGACGTAGCCGTGATCAGCTCCTCAGCCATCAACGAGCTGCGCTGAGTCAGCGAGCCGAACAAGAAGCGATTGACTGTCTCGACGTCGATCAACTTGGGTCGATCACACGCGCAGCGCGTCATTTCGACTGGCTTTGTCGACACTTTCAACGTGGAGAGCCCGCCACGCCATGACCTGGAATGCCGGCAGCGATCACCCTTGGCCCACTGAGCCCTTCCGCATCACTGCCGGAGAGTTGTTGCTGGTGTCGCATGGCGACCATGCGTTCGGTGTGCTGCGTCTGGAACGGAACATCGTCTACCCAGGCCTGTCGGATGCAGCCAGTGCACCGATGCGAATCACACTCAAGGCCATTCAGGAGACCCGTCTGGAGCTCTCCCCTGAACAGCCCTGTCAGCAAGGTCTGTGCTGGCTTGATGAGCAAGTGAGTCACGATCTCGGAGTTGTCGCTTCTCCAGCGCCAAGCAGTGATCAATGGCTGAACAAACTGACAATGCTGCACCGTCAGTTCGAGCGACGTCATCAGGCTCTGCTCGATGGTCATCAACCGTTGAATGCCACCGCCACCAAGAACCTTGTCCTGGCGATGGAGCAGGGTCAGTCCTCTGAAGGGGTCGCAGACGATCCAGTGCTGCGTGCACTGACCCTGTTGTGTCATGACCATGGTGCCGTGCCGCCCTTGACCAGCAGTCAGACGGACCTCGAACCACGGCGTCGACTTGAGCAATTGCTCTCCCGAACCGATCTGTTCGCTCGTGACGTTCTGATCAATCTTGCTGATCTTCAAAAAGACTGTGGAGATCTGATCGGCTTTCTGGAGACGGACTCGAATGATCAGGCTGACGTGGTGGTGCTTCAGTCAACGGCGAAGGGCTATTGCGCCTGGGTGCCGAGTGAGATGACTCGTCCTCAGCCGTTGGCACAGTGCCATGGCTGTTTGAAACGGCTATCGCCGCGGATGCTCAGTATCAGCCCGGCCTTTCAATCCAGGGATCTCAGCACTCTCGGACTGCTTCGCTTCGCCTACGGCCAACCCCGAAACACCACCAGCTTTGTGATCGCAGGGTTGCTTCTGGGTGTGGCAGTCGGGTTTCTTCTTGCGATCGGTCGGGATGTGGGAGCGGCTCGCTGGATCTTTGGTCTGGGACTGACAGGTCTGCTTGCGGGTGCCTGCCTAGGGGTGTTGAGCGGTGGATTCCGCCTTGGAGTTGGCGTCATGCTGATGTCGACGCTGTTGTCGTTGTTAACACCGACGTTCAACACGGTGATTACGAATCAGGCCCTCCCAGACCGTGATCTGGGTTTGCTGATGCAAATCAGCCTGATCCTGCTTGCAGCTGGCGTGACCCGAGTCTGCTTTGAATGGGTTCAGAGCCGGGCGGTGCAGCTCAGCCAGCAACGGGGTGCCGCGCGATCACAGCTGGCCGGCATGCACCGACTGTTGCGGTTACCCGCTGAATTCTTCCGTCTCCGCAACGTTGGCGATCTACAGCTGAGGTTCGGTGCCCTGGATGAACTGCGGGGTGAAATTCAGCAACTTCTCGAGGGAGGGTTGCTCAGGCTTGTTCTCACCAGCATCTACATCCTGTTCATGCTGCGCATCAGCGTGAAGCTGACGGCCCTTGCCCTCGTGGTGGCAGCGCTGATTCTCCTGCCCACAGCTCTGATCGGTCTGCAGTCGCGACCACTGCAACGTCACCAGGAAGAGGCCGAGGGACAGGCTCAGAGCCGTAACCTTGAACTGATCGGTTCCGTCTCCAAGCTGCGCCTGGCTGGCGCTGAGACTGCTGCGGCCCGCTGGTGGGGGCAGGAGTTTCAAAAAATCGTCGAGCTGGAAAATGCTCTTGATGCCAAGGAAGCAACGGCGGCGCTTCTCAATGGGGTGATGCCGAATCTCGGCACCCTGCTTCTCTACATCGTGATCACCAGGCTGATTGCGGAAGCCGCCAGCAGTCCCAGCCTCAATGCCCCGAATGTTGGTCAGCTGCTTGGCTTCTTTTCTGCCTTTGGCACCTTCATCGGCGCAGCGGCAGGGTTCGCGGGATTGCTGATCGGAGCTTTCGACATGCCGGTGATCTACGAGCGGGCCCGTCCGATTTTGGATACCGCTCCTGAAACCGTTGACCTCAAGGAGGATGCAGGCGCCCTTCAGGGCCAGATCCAGCTTGATCGTGTCAGCTATCGCTACGCCGCTGATCTCCCCTTGGTGCTGGATGGCGTCAGTTTGGAGGCAAGAGCCGGAGAACATCTCGCCATCGTCGGTCCGTCAGGGTCTGGAAAATCGACAGTGGTCAGACTTCTCCTCGGCTTTGCCGCTCCTGAGGATGGAGAAATTCGATTCGATGGCAAACCTCTGAACGGCCTGCGGCTCGACAGCGTCCGCCGCCAGATCGGCACGGTGCTGCAAACCAACACGCTCTTCACCGGCACTCTGCTGGAAGCGATCGCCGGGGGAAGTGTGGTCGAAGAGGAAGAGGCCTGGCATGCCGCCGAACTGGCCGGCCTCGCCGATGAGATCCGGGCAATGCCGATGGGGTTGCAGACGATGATTCCCGAGGGTGGAGGAACCCTTTCAGGTGGACAGCGTCAACGGGTCGCCATTGCCCGGGCGCTGATCCGCAAGCCTCGGATTCTGATCTTCGATGAGGCCACCAGTGCCCTCGATAACCGCACCCAGGCCATTGTCACCGGCAGCCTTGAGGCGATGGCCATCACACGGGTTGTGATTGCCCATCGCCTCAGCACGATTCGGCATGCTGATCGGATCGTGGTGTTGGACCAGGGGCAGGTGCGGGAACAGGGCAGTTGCGAGACCCTGATGCAGAACGAGGGTCTCTTCTTCCGGATGATGCAGCGTCAGATCACATGAGCCTCTTCCGCAAGAACGCACTGGACGCTCTCTCCAGTCCGGAAAAACTGGATCAGCCCCTTCGCCTTCTGCGACCTGGGCAATGGCTGCTTCTGCTGTCTCTTGGGGGGTTCTGCCTCACGATTGGTCTCTGGTCGGTGTTCGGACGTCTGCCTGTTCGCATCAGTGGCAAGGGTGTGTTGATCCGCTCCAACAGCCTCACGGTGGTGCAAAGTGAAACAGCTGGCAGGATTCTGGAGCTCAACAACGCCATCGGTGACTGCGTTGTAAGAGGGCAGTTGATGGCCCGCATCGACCCTGTCTCGCAGGAGATGAGTCGCAAGGAAGCTCAGCTGCAGCTCGAGCAATTGATCAGCCAGGACCTTGAGGAAGATGCCCTTGGTTCGATCCGAGTCCGTCAACAGAAAGCTCAGATTGCCCGTATCGAGAAGCTGGCTCGCAGTGGAGGCATCTCGCTCGACGAGCTTGCCAAACGCCAGCAGGAACTCAGCACCCTTGTGGATTCGATTGAAGCTCGGAATGGCCAACGCGAACAACAGATCAAGCAGCAGCAGGCCCGCATCAAGGCCCGCAGCGAGGAGATCAATCGCATCGCTCAGATCAGGGCACCGATTAATGGCTGCGTGATTGATCGCAACGTGCATCGTGGCGAAGTGGTGCAACCCGGCAGCACGTTGTTCACGCTGGATGTGGGTGCAAGCCAAACCGGTTTGGAGAGTCTGGCTTTCTTCTCCCCTGGTGATGGCAAGCGACTGAGGGCAGGCCAGCGGGTACGGATCAGCCCGAGCAGTACCAAACAGCAACGTCACGGAGGCATTGAGGGGCAGGTGCTCAGCATTCGGCGACTGCCTGTCAATGATCAGGCCCTGATCAAACGCCTCGGATTGGAATCGCTTTTGGATGCTGTGCGCATGCAACCGAAAGGTCCCCTGATCGAGGTCAAGACTTCCTTGCAGCGAGATCCCAGCACCGTCAGTGGTTACGACTGGGGCGGCGGGCCTGGGCCTGCGATCGAGATCACGGCAGGGACCCCTACAGATGTGCGGGTGCTCGTTGAGGAACGACGGCCGATCAGCTACGTGATTCCGATTCTGCGGGATCTGACGGGGATCTACTGATGGTGCGCACGCCCACGGTGCTGCAGATGGAGAACACCGAATGCGGTGCAGCTTCACTCAGCATTGTTTTGCAGTACTACGGACGCTATGTCCCTCTCACCCAACTTCGTGAGTTGTGCGGCGTGTCGCGTGATGGCAGTGATGCTGCCAATCTGATTCTGGCGGCCCGCAGCTTCGGGCTGGACGCCAAGGGGTTTCAAAAAGGTCTTGAAGCACTTGAACAGTTGAAGCCTCCGGCGATTCTGTTCTGGGAGTTCAACCATTTCCTGGTCTTCGAGGGTTTTCGAGGCGATTACGTCGCGCTGAATGATCCTGCCCTTGGCCCACGCACCGTGAGCCGAGAAGAATTCGACCGCAGTTACACCGGCATCGTGTTGACGATGGAACCTGGTCCTGCGTTTCAACGTGGAGGGCAGGCACCATCGGTCTGGCCGATCGTGTTTAAACGGATGGCCAGCGAGCCGATGGGGGTTGCGTTCATTCTCATCGCCGGATTGCTGCTCATTCTTCCCCAGCTGGTGATGCCGGTTTTTGCCCAGATCTATCTGGATGAAGTGATCGGCAATGCAATGAACAACTGGCTGAAGCCGATGCTCTGGGCCATGGCTCTCACCATTGGCCTTCAGGTGATGTTGCAACACCTGCAGTTGGTGGGAACCCGCAGCCTCGAAAAGCGCCTGACACGCCGTTTCGCCATTGGCTTCGAGCATCAGATCCTCGGCCTTCCCGAGCGTTTTTACAGCCAACGCCATGCGTCGGATATCGCCGGGCGGATGGCTATCAACCTCAGCATTGCCGAGTTCATCGGTGGGCGTCTGATCCCGATGCTCA
>CAJXFG010000110.1 GCA_913052185.1 uncultured Synechococcus sp.
CTTCTGCTCGCCACCCTGGAAACGGTTCTGGATGAAGACGCCAGCCCAAGTGGAGGGGGCATGGCTTGATGCGGCACGGCTCTTACGGTGTGCAGATGTGTGGCGTTTCTCCATGGGTCCAAGGCTTCGTGGTTACTGGTTCATGACCTGGTTGGGCCTGGTGGCCAACCTGATCGCATTGCCTGTGATCGGCGTGCTCGCATTCCGTGATGAACTCTCAGCCGGCATTGGAATCACCAACATCACCCTTGCCTTCTCTCTGGCGTGGCCCGCTGCGATCGTCGGCATCGTGGCTTCCGCAGGCTTGCTGGCTCAGCGAAAATGGGGCGTCATCCTGGCGATCGTGGCTCTGTCGATGAGCCTTGCAGGAACGTTCCCCTACGGCATTGTTCGCCTGGTCCTGGGGCTTGAGCCTCAGACCATGGGGTTGTGGCCTGTCCTTCTCGGGGTGGTCAACGTGCTGGCGCTGATCTACTGGTGCCGTCCTGCCCACCGGCGTGGTGTGAGGCTTTGATGCATTGGCTGCAGCGATGGCTCAGATCGCAGGATGTTCGCTCCTGCTCCAGCGTCCGCAGTATCTGGTGGTCGAAAAACCTTCGGGGTTGCTGAGTCAGCCCGGTCTCGGAGCCCATCAAAGGGATTCTCTGATCACTCGACTGCAGAGCTGTTGCCCTGACTTTCGACTGGTGCATCGCCTTGATCGGGATACGTCCGGACTCGTGCTTGTGGCCAGAAATCAGTCCACTTTGCCGGCTCTCAGCGCTCTGTTCGCTGCTCGAAGCGTTCAGAAGCTCTACATCGCTGATGTGCTCAGGCCCTTGTCGGGCAGACGCGGAAGTATCCGCCATCCCCTGGCCAGGTTGCAGCGCCAGCCGCCTTTGTATGGCCCGCATCCGGATGGCAAGCCCTGTTGCACGCTCTGGCGCAAATGGACGCCGTCAAGGGATTGCAGGCGCCTTTGGCTGCGGCCCCTGACCGGCCGTTCCCATCAGTTGCGCGCTCATCTGGCGGCCATGGGTTCCCCAATCTGCGCTGATCCGATCTACGCCGCCTCTGACGCTGAAGGTCCGATGCATCTCCATGCTCATGCTCTGAGTTTCCAGGACCCCTATGACCGGCAACGCATCCGCGTGCGTGCTGCCCTGCCCTCCTGGGCTCAGGCAGAGAACCTGCGCTTGGCGGGAATGGGATAAGGAATCCGGCGATGGCGCATTCTTCGCCATACCCGGACGAACGACTGCATGACCAGTTCCAGTTCCGCCCGACTGAGGCTGCTCTGGCTGAGTTGTCCGTCGCTGATTCTTGCCTCAACGATTCGTTTCACCGTGTCACGGGCTTGCTGATCGCTCGTATCCGGCGGCAGTGAGCGCAGAGCCGCCTCACAGCCGTCCGCCAGCATCATGATCCCGGTCTCCTTGGAGCGGGGAGTTGGTCCGTGATAGCGGAACCGTTTCTCAGACACCCCGGGGTCCTGCTGACGCGCCTGATGCAGGAAATAGCCCATTCGCAACGTTCCCTGATGTTCAGGAATGAAGTCCGCGATCGGGCGTGGCAGCCGATGCCTTCTGGCCAGTTTCAGGCCCTCATCCACATGCGCCTGGAGCACTCCTGCGCTGGCCAGTGGGTCGTTCAGCCGGGTGTGGGGGTTCTCGCCAGTGGTCTGGTTCTCGATGAACCAGTCCGGAGCATGAAGCTTGCCCACATCGTGATAAAGCGAGCCTGTCCGGATCAGGTCGACATCGGCGCCGATCGTGCGCGCACCCTCCTCGGCCAGACCACAGATCATCAATGTGTGCTCAAACGTGCCCGGGGCTTCGGATGAGAGTCTCCGCAGCAAGGGGCGTTCCTGATCGGCGAGCTCCATCAACCGAGCTCTGGTCAGCAATCCGAAGGAGCTTTCCAGCAGTGGGATCACCAGGATCGCCAGCATCATCATCAGCCCCAGCAGCAGTGCTTCCGAGGCGAGTTCTCCGGCATCGAGCGGCAGGCGAATCCATGAACCTGCAAGTGGCGGTGCCTGCCCGCTCAGCAACAGCAGTTCGGCCAACCAGGCCCCCACGGGCAGCAGGACCGCGAGTTGCAGCAGCTGGGCTCTGCTGCGCAGCCTGCCTGCCTGCAAGGCCGCGACAGTGGCTGCCGCTGCGGCAATCAGCAAGCGCCCCTCCCCAAGGCCGGTGACCGGAGTGGGCCAGAGAAGACTGGCTACAGCCATCCAGGCCAGTGCACTGGTGGTGCCAAGGCCCTGAGCCAGGAGAAGGGTGGGGGGCACGATCACTGCCAAAGGGCTCACAGCCGCGCCGAACCAGAGCTTGCAGCCCTGGCTCAGCAGCAGCAGCCCGAGAGCGAGCAGGCCGTGGGGGGCCTCCAGGCAGGGACGTTCCCGGCGCATGACCAGCAACAGCACCCCGCAGCTGGCCAGTGCTTCGGTGAAACGAACAATCCAGATGCCCAGCTTTGGACGACGGTTCACCATTCCGAAGAAATCGAGAACGTCGTAGGCCTGTGAGCTGATCGACTCGCCCTTGCGGGTGATCAGATCCCCTTTGTTCACTTCAATGGTGGGGATCCCCTGTTTGGTGATCAGCTCCTCGATCAGTCGCTGGCTGCGTAGAGGATCGGTTTGAAGATTGCTGGCGCCCTGGAGAGTGGTGGTCAGCACCTTGCTGCCCAGGCTGCGGCCGGCTTGCTTGCCTGTGTTCATGTCTTCGAGCTGCAGGTCGCTGGCCCGTTGCAGCTGTTCAAGCGCCAGGGTGTTGACCAGGCCCTGACTGAGCATCCTCTCGAGCGCGCGCCGCACGCCCATATCCCAGGCGCGGCGTTCATCCTGTGTGCGTTTTTCCAGCCATAGCTGCTCGTCCAGCGACAGATTCACCGGTCCGATTCGCTCGGCATCGTTGCTGTTGGCGACCCGTTCCAGTTCGCTGAGGTGACGCTCCAGCCGCATGCGGATCTGCTCGTTCTCCTGAGGATTCAGAACCTGCACAAAGGTGCTGGAGCCGAGGCTTGAACGCCTCTGTTCCAGGGCCTCACTGTCCACAACCCGTGCATCCTTGGGAGCCTCCGCATCGAACGGAGCTGCCAGGCCTGGACGCAGGTCTGGCTCAACCAGCCAGGGCCAGCTTGAAACCAGCGCCACCAGAACACACAGGATCAGCAGAGCGCTTTTCTGAAACCTGTTCCAGCGCAGCACAGGCCGGCGTGGTGATTCGCTCCTGAGCCAGGACCTCCAGAGACGTGCAAGGCGTTGCGAACGCAAGTCAGCAGACGGCATCCAGCACAAACGCTAGCTCTGCCGGAGCGGCATGCTGGATTCACATGCATCGGAAGGCAATGGCCCTCAGGTTGGATGGCAAGGCTCTGGCCAAAACGCTCGAGCTGCGGCTGCAGTCTCAGGTCCAAGCGGCGAGCCAGGCTGCCGGCCGTCCGCCGGGGCTGGCTGTTCTGCGTGTCGGTGATGACCCTGCCAGTGCGGTCTATGTGGCCAACAAGGAAAAGGCCTGTGCACGGATCGGGGTTGAGAGCTATGGATCTCACCTCCCTGCTGACGCTTCATCCGATCAGGTGTTGCGGGCGATCCAGGCGTTGAACGCCGATGCCAGGGTTGACGGAATCCTGCTGCAGCTGCCGCTGCCGCAGGGCCTCGATGAAACGCCTTTGTTGGCTGCGATTGATCCGGAAAAGGATGCCGATGGTCTGCACACGCTGAATCTGGGTCGGTTGCTCAAGGGTGAACCGGGCCCACGCAGTTGTACGCCAGCAGGTGTGATGGCGATGTTGCGCAGCGCTGACGTCGATCCCGCCGGTCGTCGTGCTGTTGTGATCGGACGCAGCATCCTGGTCGGTCAGCCGATGGCACTGATGCTGCAGGCAGCCAATGCAACGGTCACGGTTGCGCACTCACGCACGAGAGATCTCTCGGCCATCACGCGTCAGGCTGACATTCTCGTTGTGGCAGCCGGTCGCCCGGAAATGATCGGCGCAGAGCATGTGAGCCCTGGCACGGTGGTGGTGGACGTGGGTATTCACCGCCGTCCTGAAGGTGGGCTCTGTGGAGATGTCAAAGCCGCTGAGCTGGAGCCCATCGCCGCTGCGCTTTCGCCTGTGCCGGGAGGCGTTGGACCGATGACCGTCACCATGCTGCTTGTGAACACTGTGGTGGCCTGGTGCCGTCGCCACGGGGTTGATCACGATCTGGCGGACTTGATCATCTGATGGTGCTTTCCGGCCCGTCGGCCTGACAGAATTCGCCCAGCATTGCGCTCCCCATGACCGCCACGGCGACCAGCCCTGAAGGCGTTCCGCCGTCGGGTGAGCCTCAGCAGAGCTTTGATTTCAAGGCCTATCTCAATCACGCTCGCGAGCGGGTCGAGGCTGCCCTTGATGCCTCGATGGGACCTGAGCGGCCGGAATCGCTGAGGGAGGCGATGCGCTACTCCCTGTTGGCTGGGGGCAAACGGCTGCGTCCAATTCTCTGTCTCGCGGCCTGTGAGCTGGTGGGTGGTGATGCCCTCAAGGCCATGCCCACGGCGGTGGCGCTTGAAATGATCCACACCATGTCGCTGATCCACGACGATCTGCCGGCGATGGATAACGACGATCTCAGGCGTGGCAGGCCAACCAACCACAAGGTGTACGGCGATGCCATGGCGATTCTCGCCGGCGACGCTCTGCTCAGCCGCGCCTTCGAGATGGTGGCTGTGCGCAGTGCCGATGTCCCCGCCGAGAGATTGGTGAAGGTGGTCGGTGAGCTTGCTCTGGTGTCCGGAGCGCCAGGGCTGGTGGGTGGTCAGGTGGTGGATCTCGAATGCGAAGGCAAACAGGTCGACCTGGAGACGCTGGAATACATCCACTTGCACAAGACCGCCGCGCTGCTCAGGGCCTGTGTGGTGACCGGAGCTTTGATTGGTGGTGCCAGCGAGGCCCAGGTCCAGGCCATGCGCACCTACGCCAATGGCATCGGTCTTGCGTTCCAGATCGTCGATGACATCCTCGACGTCACGGCCAGCAGCGAGGTGCTGGGCAAGACGGCGGGCAAAGATCTGCTTGCAGACAAGACCACCTATCCGAAACTGCTTGGCCTGGAGCCGTCTCGAACCCGCGCTCTGGAGTTGGTCGCAGAGGCCAAAGCTGCTCTTCAGCCCTGGAAAGACAAGGCTCAACCTCTGCTTGCTCTCGCGGATTACGTGGCCAGCAGGGATCGTTGAGCATGGATGACGTCGCCTTGAGCATCCCCCTCCAGATCCTGGATAACGCTGTTCTCGCCTGGGGGCTGGCCGCCTGTGGTCTGGCCCAGCTGTCAAAGCTGGTGATTGAACTCGTCGTCCATCGCCGCTGGAGGCCTGCGGTGTTGATCGAAACCGGGGGGATGCCCTCCAGCCACTCTGCGCTGGTGAGCGGCACGGCTGCTGCAGCGGGATGGCAGGAAGGATTCTCCTCACCCGTTTTTGCTCTGGCCGCCACCGTGGCCTTCGTGGTGATGTACGACGCCAGTGGTGTGAGGCGTGCCGCCGGTTTCACGGCTGAACGCGTCAATGCCTTGCCTGGGTCTCTCTGGGAGACACCCTTGGAAAAACCTCTCAAGGAACGTCTTGGACATTCC
>CAJXFG010000111.1 GCA_913052185.1 uncultured Synechococcus sp.
TGGAACTGCTCGGCGTTGTGGTGGTCGGGCAATGGAGCTGGAAGAATCTCACCACCAGCGATAAGCGCAACGCCCTGGTGACCCGTATCCAGACACTGCGCCAGGAGTACCTGGGCTGAACCTCCTCGGCAGCCACTGGCCGTTCAACCTTCAGAGCAACATCAGCCGCAGGTCCTTGAGGATCCTGCGGCTTTGCTGTTGATAGCCACCGCCGAACAGGTTGGCGTGATTCAACAGGTGATAAAGATTCAGCAGCTCAGTTCTTTGTTCTGCTCCCGCCGGCAAAGGCCATTCACTGCTGTAACCAGCCACAAATCGATGGGAGAATCCACCGAACAGCTGAGTCATCGCCAGATCCACCTCACGATCGGCCCACCAGCTGGCGGGATCAATCAACAGCCCGCGGCCGTCGGCCAGCACTGAGGCATTACCAGCCCAGAGATCGCCATGTACCAGACAGGGCTCAGGGGCATGACGATTGAGCCCTTCGGCAATCGGCTGAAGCAGTGGCTCCCAGTCCTGCGCATCCAGCCCCCACTGCCGTGCAAGACACAGCTGGGGATGAAGCCTCAGCTGGGTGAATGCTTCGCCCCAGCTGTCACGCCAGCCGGAAGGCTGCGGTCCCAGGCCGATAAAACCATCCTGGTCCCAGCCGAAACGACCTGGTCCTCCCGCAGACGAAGCACGATGCAGCCGCGCCAGCCCCTGACCCAGAGAGAACTGATCACCACTGCTCAGATCCCACCAGGCCATCACCAGAGCTGACTGCTCACCCAGAGGAAGACAGCCAAGCACTTGGGGCACTTCGAGCAGGGAGAGGTCGGCCCATTGGCGCAACGCCTGCAGACCGGCCTGTTCAGCCTGCAGGTTGGCTGCACAGGCCATCTTCACGAAAAGGGCTTCACCGTCGCTGAGGCTCACCTGCCAGCTGGATCCCACACTGCCGCCGCCCACACTGCGCACGCCAACCACCCGCTGCCCCTGGAGCAACCCAGGCGCTTTCGCCAGTGCCTGTTGCAGCTGATCACGCATCCACGCTGATCGAACTCTGCTGCCAGCATGCCGCGATGGAATCAGTCCAGGACGTGATCGTGATCGGTGGCGGCATTGCCGGTCTCACCGCCGCTGCACTGCTCGCTCATGAAGGATTGAGCGTCACGCTGCTGGAGGCGCATCACCAGCTTGGCGGCTGCGCAGGAACGTTCCGAAGAGGTCCCTACACCTTTGATGTCGGTGCCACACAGGTGGCAGGTCTGGAACCTGGCGGCAGTCATGCAAGGCTTTTTCAGCACCTGAACATCAGCCCTCCCGACGCAGCGCGCCTGGACCCTGGCTGTGTGGTGGACCTCAATGACGGCTCTCCGCCTGTGCATCTCTGGCACGATCCCGAACGCTGGCGCCAGGAACGCAACCAGCAGTTTCCCGGCAGCGAACGCTTCTGGCAGCTCTGCAGCTGGATTCACCGCCAGAACTGGAAGTTCGCTTCAGCAGACCCCGTGCTGCCGGTTCGAACCGGTTGGGATCTCGGTCGCACCCTGTCCGCTCTGACCCCCGGAAATCTCGCCTGTGCCCCCCTGAGCCTGCTGACGGTCGCTGACCTGATGACTCTCAGCGGATGTGGTGGGAACGAGCGACTGCGTCGCTTCCTCGACCTGCAGCTTCGGCTTTACTCACAGCAACCCAGCGAGCGCACCGCGGCGCTCTATGGAGCGACCGTCCTGCAGATGTGCCAGGCCCCACTTGGTCTCTGGCACCTGCAGGGCTCAATGCAGAGTCTCAGTGATCATCTGGCATTCGCGCTCGCGCGCGATGGTGGGCGTGTGCTTCTGCGCCATCGCGCTCTGAAGCTTGAGCGTGACAGCGATCAACCCGGATGGTCCGTCACGGTTGATGCTCCTGCGAAAACGCAGCAGCGCCTGAAGGCCAGCGAGATCATCTGCAGCCTCCCGCCGCAGTGCCTGCCGGGACTGATTCCCGACCGTCGACAGATGCCAGACGAGTACCGAAACCATCTCGAGACCCTGAAGGCACCCAGCGGAGCGCTGGTGTTCTACGGAGCTCTTGCACGTCACCATCTGCCGGATGAATGTCCAGGCCATCTGCAGCGTGATGGGAACTCCCCCGGCTCACTCTTCCTGTCGGTGAGCCATGACGGAGATGGTCGAGCTCCAGAGGGACAGGCCACGGTGATTGCCAGCGTCTTCACCTCACCGGAGGGTTGGCACGACCTGGATGAGACGGACTACCAGCAACGCAAACAGGAGCTTCAGGATTCGATTCGACGTGAACTGAACACCGCCCTCAACCTGCCGGATGACGCCTGGCTGCATCAGGAACTGGCGACACCGAGAGGGTTTGCCTACTGGACCGGTCGCCCCAAGGGCGTGGTCGGCGGCTTGGGGCAGAGTCCAGCTCGCTTCGGACCCTTTGGACTCGCAAGCCGCACACCCATTCCCCAGCTCTGGCTGTGCGGCGATTCGATTCATCCCGGGGAAGGGACGGCCGGTGTCAGCCTTTCAGCGCTGATGGCGTGCAGGCAACTGATGGCTGCACGTGGCCGGAGCATCAGTCTTGCCGCATAGCCGCATCCGAGGGGGGCTCCAGGAAACTGGGGCGCAGGGCACGGGTTTTCTCTAGCTCCTGCTCGAGTTGAGCCCAGTGGCCATTCAGGATGGCCTCCTCAAGTTGCTCGAGACTCCATCGATAGGCTGCGAGAGCTTTCAGCAAGGCCGTTGTGTTGCGGCTGGCCATCGCAGTTCCCAGGGCTGGATTACCCCCACCGACACGGGTCGTATCCGCAAAACCGCTGGAGGCCAGCTGACGGGCCAGGTCACGCACACGCGGGTCACGCTCCTCTCCAAGCACACGCAGGAGTGCAGCGCTCACCATCACGGGCAGGTGAGAAATCAGGGCAACGGCCTGGTCATGAATCAGCGGATCCGCGCTGATCCAGTGCGCACCGAGTGAACAGGCGAGCGCTCGCACCCGGTCCAGGGCCTTTGCATCCGTATCGACCTCGGGCGTTCCCACCCAGGGACGACCTCGGAACAAACCGCTGCAACCGGACTCCACTCCGGACTCCGCTGTTCCCGCCATGGGATGGGAGGCCACAAAACGGGGGTGACGATCCCTCCAGACATCGAGAACGGCTCCCTTCACCGACCCCACATCCGTGACCACAGCCTCTGGTGGAAGCGCTTTGAGCAGAGTCTCCTGCGGCTGCAACAAGGCCTCCAACGGCAACGCGAGCACCACAAGATCACACCCCTCAAGACAGGCAGGGTCACAGCTGACGGCATCGACCAGCCCGCGCTCAAGTGCACGCTCGGCAGTGCTGGCGCGATGAACGAGGCCCTGGACGCTGACCCCGAGAGCACGCAGATCAAGACCGATCGAGCCACCGATCAGACCCAGACCAACCACACCAACTCTGCTGAAACCAGCCAGCTCTGCGATCCGCTCCTGATCCATGACCGCCGTCCGCATACAGCCCATGTTGCTCGACCAAAGGCTGAGATCGGAACGGCTCAGCTTGAACCGGTGGACGGTGCGGCGGTTCCTAGGCTTCCCGGATGCTGGAAGTCCAGGCCCATCAGCAGCTCAAGCACCTGCTCAGGGGAGAAGCAGGCGAATGGGAACACCAACTGACGCTGAGTCGACTGGTGGGGCGAAGCCTCCGACGACAGGATCGAACCAGAATCCAACTGTCCGCGGGCAGCAGTGATCGCTGGTGGCTGGCCCTGCTGGTGCCGCTCAGCCTGCGTAGCCAGCACACCGTGCTGGTGCTCGACTCCACACAACATCAGCGGCTGCTGCATGTCGAACGACCTCGTCTGCTGGAGAGCGGATTGAAGCTGGCCTGTTGGACAGGCATGGATCCCCCGCCCGGAGAGCAACTCTGGCTGTTGACACCCCAACAGCTTCTCGATGTGCATCGCTGCGGCCAGCTCCGCCCGGATGACCATCTGGTGGTGCCGGAAGCGGAATGGCTGCCATCCCGTCTGCGGCGGGCCATGACCGTGACCATCAGAGCAAACCACTGGGAGCAGCTGAGAACTGCATTTCCCTCTGCTGGTCAGGGGTTGCTGGAGCTGCATGAACGACTGAGCCGCCAGCTCGTCGCGCTCGGCGGAGGAAGCAACCGCGACCTGTGCATGCCCGAAAGCGCACTGACCAGGGTTTGCGACCTGCTGCAACTGCTTGGATCGACGCCGGAACCCTGGTGTCAGCTGATGTCCATGGACCGGCCGTCATGGGCCAGCTGGGCACGCATGAATCCCGACACTCTCCAGTGGACCTGGCAGCTCCAACCGCTGGAACCACTGATCAGCTTGGAGGCGTTGTTCTTCAACCATCCCTGGACGCTCATCCATGGCGATGGGGGCTGTCGCCGTCATGGCGAAGAGCCTGGCTCCGGCCTCGATGCGCTGCAAATCGATCTGCGCGATGCACCCCGCGGGGAGGCGCTGCCGATCTATCTGCCAAGACGCCAACCTCTCCCCAACACGCAGATTTTCGCCGGACATCTTCTTGAGCAGAGCCGCCGCCTGATCCTGGGACGATCTGGATTGACGGTTGTGCTTCTGGATGCACCTGGCCTGCGTCAGCGCCTCTGCAGTGAGCTCGCTGCGGAGTTCGGCAGCCGGGTCACCCTGGAAAGTACGGCACCGGAGACGAATGGTGTGATTTGCTGCAGCTGGAGCTGGTGGTTGAACCATCAGCATCTGCTGCCTGAACCGGAACAACTGATTGCCGCCATGCTGCCGATCGCCAGCCTGGAGGACCCGCTCACCGCAGCCCGTGTGGAGTCGCTGAAGCGACAGGGGCGTGATTGGTTTCGAACGCTTCTGCTACCCGAAGCACTGGCGACCCTGATCCCTGCCATTGCCTCGTTAAGACGCGGCGGTGGTCGCCTGGCCATCCTCGATGGAAGGGTTCGCGGACGCAGCTGGGGAGAGCAGGTGCTGCGAGCGCTCGAACCCTGGGAAGCATTGCAGAGGCTTCTTCCAGACTGACAATCACTTCTAGGCTGGCGAGCAGCATGTGAGGCCTGTATGGGAGAAGCACGACGCCGTGCCAGTCAGGGACTGCCGCCTCGCCAGCGCAAGCCCGATCCCAAGGAGGCCGAGCGGTTCATCGCCTGGTTGCCACTGACACGGGCCCAGGCATCTCAGTTCGTGTCCATCACCACGCGAGGGGCCTGGATCGGCATCGCAGCCCTGGTGGTGTTCTGGGTGGTGGTGCGCTTCATCGGGCCTGCCGCAGGCTTCTGGACACTGGCCGACAGCCCGTAAAACCTGGAACGCTCATCAGACCATGAATTCGGAAGAAAACCTTTAGAATCATTTGATTCTGGTTGGTGTTCCCTGTGTTTCTCCGGCTTTCCGAGCAATACCGCTCGGTCGTCCAAGATCTGGTCATGAGCCTGCAGGCTCTGGCCTCCAACCTCAGGAAACAAGGAATCACAGCAACCTGCTACGTCTGCGATGACGGCAATGACGGAAGCGGAGCATCGTTCATGGCCGAGCTGGGCGAGCAGCACATGGTGCGCTTTCTCGTCTCCGACTTCGGCATCAGCTGGGTCGA
>CAJXFG010000112.1 GCA_913052185.1 uncultured Synechococcus sp.
CCTGGGTTCCGCCCGGTCCGTACTGACCGCGGATGCAGCAGTTCCAGGGTTCGTTTTCATCGGCCAGGCGTGCAGCCTGGAGCACCTTGGCCTTTTCACTGCGGATTGCTTCCGGATCAAAGCGCCCGGGAGTCTCCATGGCCGTGATGGCCAGCATCTGGGTCAGGTGGTTCTGCACCATGTCCCTCAGTGCACCAGAGGTTTCGTAGTAGCCGGCCCGTTCCTCAACACCGACGGTTTCCGCTGCTGTGATCTGAACACTTGAGATGTAATTGCGGTTCCAGATCGGTTCGAAGATGGTGTTGGCAAACCTCAGAACCATGATGTTCTGAACGGTTTCCTTCCCCAGGTAGTGGTCAATTCGGAAGATCTGATTCTCCTGTCCACAGCTCTGCACAACCCGATTCAGTGTTTGAGCACTGCCGTAATCCCTGCCGAAGGGTTTCTCGATCACCACACGGCTGCGTTGCGGATCTTTCAGCAGTCCTGCATCGGCGAGGGCACGGCAGCCACTGCCGTAGAACTTGGGAGAGACCGAAAGATAAAAGGTGCGATTGCTGCGGGTGGCTCGCATCCTGTCGATCTCGTCGAGACGGTGACCGAGCTTCACCAGATCCTCCGGCTGCTGTAGATCCACCGGTTCGTAGAACATGCCAGCCGAGAACTGTTCCCAGGCAGCACGGTTCTCCTTCACCGTTGCCTCCATCGCCTCCGCCATCTTCTGACGGAATTCCTCATCACTCCAGGGACGGCGGGCACATCCCAGCAATGCGAATTCACTCGGAAGGCGGCGCTGTTGGAACAGCTCGAACAGGGCTGGAACCAACTTGCGATGGGTCAGGTCGCCGCTTGCACCGAAGATCACCAGGCATTGGGGAGCAATCACTCGCTCCTGACGCAGGCCGACCCTCAGCGGGTTCGTCATCGTTGCGCTCATGACACCGGACGCGGAAGCTCTGACGAAGGTTTAACCAGGAATCCACGCGCTGACAGTGCTCCGGAACAACCAGCCATGTTTTGTGGTCGTCTCGGGACAAGTCTTCGCCAACAAAAAACCCGCCTTTCGGCGGGCATGACGGTCAAAGCGGGAGTGTCTAGACCTCAATAGGTTTCAACGTGCCAGCGGTCGGCTTTCTTCAGCTGAGGACGGAGTTCAGACCAGTCCAGACCCTTAGAAGCGGCTGCTGCTGTCATGGCTTCGTCGATACCGGGCTCCATGCCACGAAGACCGCACATATAAACGTGAGTCTTGGGATCTTCGATCATGGCGAAGATCTCATCGGCATGTTCGAGAACCCTGTCCTGGATGTACATGCGGCCGCCCTTGCTGTTCTTCTGCTCACGGCTGATCGCTTTCGTGTAGCGGAAGTTGTCTGGGAATTCAGTCTGGTAATGCTCGAAATCAGCGTCGTAGAGCAGGTTCGGCGTCTTGGGGGCTCCCATGAAAAGCCAGGCTTTCCCTCGGAAGTTCCAGCCATTCTTGTCTCGCTCTGATGGCTCAAACATGCGGCGGAGGTATGTGCGCATGGGTGCGATGCCGGTGCCCGTCGCAAACATGATCACGTTGGCTTCTTCATCATCAGGCAGAAGCATCTCCTTGCCGACAGGCCCTGTGATCTTCACCTTGTCGCCAGGATTGATGTCGCAGAGATAGGTGGAACAAACACCTTTAATCTCCTCGCCAGCCTCGTTTTGATATTCGAGCTGACGAACACACAGGGAAACGGTCTTTCCAGCCATATCGTCGCCGTGGCGTGTGCTGGCGATGGAATACAGGCGGAGTTTGTGAGGCTTGCCCTTGGCATCCTCGCCTTCGGGAATGATGCCGATCGACTGACCCTCGACGTACTCGAGATGAGGGTCGCCGCCACTCAGGTCAAAAGTGATGTGCTGAACACGACCGATGGCACCTTCCTGAAGAAGGCTGTAGTTCTCGGTGACGGTGCCGATGAACGGAGTTTTCGGCTTGTAAAGGTTGATGGGAACTGCTTGGTGAGCAGGCTTGGCAGGAGCTTTGGAAGCAGCCACTTTGGTTTCAGGCTTGGTGGGAGCCTTCGATGCAGCTGCTTTAGAAGAAGACTTCGCAGCTGCCTTTTTGGCAGCAGGTTTCGAAGCCTGCTTGGCGGGAGCCTTTGCAGCAACAGCTTTGGCGGATGTTGCAGTTGTAGCCGGCGACGTGCCCGCGTTCGGTGCATTGTCTGCAATCACAGACTGAATCTGACCGCCTCTGCCATTGATGGCCTGAACGGTGCTTTGCAGACGGTCGTAGGGAACAGTGATGCGCTCCTCAGCCTTGAGATGCTTGCCGGCTTGTAGCCAGACAACGACCAACGTGAACATCCGTTCGTTGTAACTGCTGGTGTTTGCCGAGCTAACACGCATGAGTTGTCGCATCCCTTTTAAGAAGGCGCGATCATAGGCGCGTCGACCAATCTGAGAAAAAAGCCGTTATGGCTTTACATCAGATCGTTGTCTGGCCCTGTCCAAGGCTTTCATTAGGATTTCGTTGTTACCTTCTTCAGGTTGAACTTCGCCGACTCCTTGACGACTCTTCAGCGAGCAACCCGAGGCCGTCATCAGACGATTGAGCAGACCGTTGAGCGTCTGCCCAACGGCGTTCGTCGCTTGGCTGTTCAACTGCGGACCGATCAGTCCGTCGAGCAGCTCTGGCAGGTGCTCACCGACTACGAAGGCCTGAGCGAATTTATTCCCAACCTCAGCAGCAGCAAGCTGATCGAGCGATCTGGAAATCGCGTGACCCTCGCCCAGGTCGGCAGTCAGCAACTGGTTTTAGGTCTGAAATTTTCTGCGGAAGTGCAGCTGGAGCTCACCGAGCATCGCCCTGAGGGATTGCTTCAGTTTCGGATGACCAAGGGCGATTTCCGACGATTTGAAGGGTCCTGGCGCCTGCAGTCTGTTCCCGATCAGACCCTTGTTCTGTATGAACTCACTGTTCAGGGATGCCTGGGCATGCCCGTTGCCCTGATCGAGCAACGCCTGCGCCAGGATCTGAATGACAACCTTCTCGCCGTTGAAGAAGAAACCATTCGACGATTCAACTGAGATCTGAAAGATTCTTTCTGGAAAAAATCAATTCTGAGTTCTAAAGAAGCTCTCTAGACAAAAATCACTTGTCATAAAAAAACATCCAAAAATTTGGATGTGACGCTATTCAAAGCGGTTAATTCAATACCCCCAAGGGGATTCGAACCCCTGTCGCCTCCGTGAAAGGGAGGTGTCCTAGGCCTCTAGACGATGGGGGCGAGGCCGTGCTTTCAGGTCATCTCCTGAGCACCAAATGAAATTACGGTTCCGACTGACCCTCCGTCAAGGCAGTGGTCAACTTCTCTTGCCCTTGTCCCTGCCAGACGGGGACATTAAAGGTGAAGCATGCTCCTTTGCCGGGTTCAGAGACAACCCAGATGCGCCCACCGTGAACTTCAACGATTCGACGGCAGACAGAGAGTCCAACTCCAAAGCCTGATGTTCCCCCAGAGGTCTGGGGCAATCGCACCCGATCCAGAAAAATGCGTTGCTGTTCTGCTTCGGGAATCCCCGGACCGCTGTCGCTCACACTCACCTGCACCCATTGACTGGTGCGATGCACCATCGCCAACGCGATCGTGCCCCCATCCTGTGTGTATTTGAGGGCGTTTTCCAGGAGATTGAGCAGCACCTGACGCATGCGCCGCTGATCGGCGAAAACAAGTGGCAGGTCGGCTGGGATATCCGTGTGGATGGTCACATCTCGGCCCAGCCAGAGCTTCTCCAGTTCAAGGATCGCTTCGGCGGCCACACTGGCCAGGTCCAATCTCTGGGGATTGAACAGAGCTTCCCAGCGTGTGCTGCCCACTTCAAGCAGATCCTTTGATAGCAGGGCGATCTCGTCGAGGCGACGTTTCAGGACGTCGCGAAAACGGTTGAGATCGATCTGACCGAGTTGCTGGCTCTGAAGGGCCAGTGTTGCTGCCGTCAGCGGCGTGCGAAGTTCGTGCGCCACCATTCGCAGGAGGCGCTCCTGGGATTGCAGGCGGTCGATCAGCGTTTCATTTTCCTGGCGCAGGACCAGCAACTGATCTTCGAGTTGAAGTTCACGCTGGGTGCGGCTTCCATCCAGTTCCGTGGGCTTCAGGCTCAGCCCCAGCCCGCTCACGACTTCGTCCTGCTGCCATCGGGGCACCCAGCCGCGAAGCTGCTGGAAAATACTGCTGCCGGCGAAAACCTGCTTCGGCATGGGCTGCAATTTCACCAGCGCCGGCGTCACAACCAAGCGGTGCAGCTCCAGCAGTTCCGGGTGCTCAACAGGATCAGCCACCTGAAGTGTCACGTCAAAACCGCAGTCCTCCTGTTCCAGGAACTGGATCAGCGAACGCAGATCACCGCTGGAGAGATGGTGACGACCTGCGACAAGGAGCAGAGTCAGCTGCTGACGTGGTGTGGGATCGATCCCGCCCACCAGGTGTTGCTCCAAAAGATGAGCCTTACCTTATGGGTTTTTGCAAAGCGCAGCAGAACCGCTAAGACGATTTTGAACAGACTGTTGTCAGTCAGGTCATTGCATGCCGCTCCTTCCTGTTGAACGCCGTGGTGCTCAGCCCCCGGATGGGGAACCCCCGGCTTCACAGCGGGTTTACCTGGACAGCAATCTCAGACGTTGGTTTGCGCGCAACCTTGGACTCTGGCGCTCTCGACGCCAATACGTGTTCAGAAACGAGGAGGTTCTGTTCCTGGACATGATGATTCGGGTTGAGATTTTTGCGGAATCAAGGGTGGGCAAGCCCCACTACCGCATGAGCTGGTGGCCTGAACACGAAACAGATTTTTTTGAGCGCAAACCTCGTTATCAACGTGAAGGCGTGATGGAAGCCACGCTGATGGGTCACCAGCTGCTGCGCAGTCGTGCCTACCTCGAGGAAGTCGAATCGCGAACCCGCATTCGTCAGGTGGATGAACATGAGGTTGTTTTCGAGTCCCATTACCTCGACTGGGATGTGCAGGAATACACGCGCCTGATCGATCAGGATCGTTTCCGATCGCGTGCCATCTACAGCTGGCAGAACGGCGATCTGGAGATCGTTGAACATCACCATGAAACACGTCTTGAGGATGCTTCTGCTCCGATTGACTCTGATGACTCCGATTAAGGACTGCTGAAGACTGCATCAGCGCAGACATCCTCCTGAAGCTGGCCTGGTTTGGTTTCACTTCTCAGACCCTCTCGATGTCAGTTGCTGTCTGATCAGTGAGTGCTAACGACAACTATCGCGAGCTTTGCGCTCGGCAGCATTGCTGGGCCATGCCTGTCCCATGACCCGTCTGCGCTCCTGGCCTGCAGGTTGCCGGGGAGTTGTCCCGGTTTGCGGACATGACAATCAGCTTGATGCAGTTGTCAGCCTGGAACCACCGCAGCTCTCTGAATTCGAGCCTGTCTGCTTG
>CAJXFG010000113.1 GCA_913052185.1 uncultured Synechococcus sp.
GGGAGCTTTTTCAGCGCGGAACCAAACGCCTGGAATTGAGTCACAGGTCTCAGCAACGAGTGCAGCGACGGTAGCCGGATCCGTTCTTGGGTCAAAATGTCGCGGAACGTGAGTCCCGAGGCATGCTTTTGCGATTGAGGCGCAGTGCTCTAACTGCGGGGTTGTCCCTGTTGACCCTCGGTCTGATTCAGGCTCCCGCAAGGGCTGAAAAGACCATTGAAATCAGTCTCAAGGATCGTTACCTCACCTTGTCTGACAACGGAAAGGTGGTGGAGCGCTTCCCGGTTGCGATCGGAGCCCCGGAGTCACCGACGCCCGCAGGCAGCTACGCCATCACCCGGATGGAAGAGGCCCCCGTCTATCACAAAGGAGGAAAAGTGATTGCACCGGGTCCTAAAAATCCTGTGGGTGTTCGCTACATGGCGTATTTCCAGATTGGCTCAGGTGAATACGCGATTCATGGAACCGCCTGGCCGAACTGGGTGAAGTTGCGTTCGGCCGTCAGCCTGGGTTGCATCCGCATGCTTAACAAGGACGTTGTCACCCTGTTTCAACAGGTGGATGTCGGCACCCCTGTGGTCGTGAAGTCCAATTGATTCCATTCCCGTTGATCCGATTCGCCCCAGCTGAATGATGTCTGTACGCACCGCCATTCCATTTCTCTGCGGTTCTTTGTTCGCGCTGATCGCCAGCCCGGTGGTCGCCTCCCCGCAAAAGGAGATGCCAGAACAGGCATTCCTTGATCAGGTCGAGGCACCCGGCCATGTTCTGGTGACAGCACGTGGTGTGGAGGCGGTCAACGCTGAGGCTCGCCGTCAGGGTCTTCGCTTTCCTGCGGTGGGGTATTGGTCTCCTGAAAACATCTGCTTCAAGACACCGCCGGCCGGCGATTGCAATGGTCTCTTTCGGCGCTGATCTCAGGGAATTGGTGGTGGCAACACCGGTGGTGGTGGCGCTCCCACCACAACACCTGTTTCGGAAGGCCTGGAAGTCGGAGCATTGAGCGGCTGAGACTCCTCAATGGATTCAGCGGTGATGTCTTGATCTTCCAATGGGGAAGGTGATAGCGCCGGGGATCCCTCGGCTGGCAGCGGTTCCGGCTTCAGCAGAATTGGTGGGGGAAGGTCGGGGGGAAGGTCTCGCTCAAAGGTAGGAAGTGCTGAATCGGTTCCTTCGATGTCCGATTCATTGCTCGGCCGCGGCTGTTCCAGCAAGACAAGTGGATCGGCCGTGATCGGCGGTTCCGGTAACGGGGAACGATCGGACTTGGCTCGACGTTCGTCTCCGGACAGGCCTGGTTTCAGTGGCTGGTGTTTCGGCTGCCAGATCAACCGAGCGATGGGCTCCACGCCTTGCTCCATCACCCGGTTCAGTCCAGCAAGGGCCCTGTCGATCAGGCGATGGCCAGCAACTTCGGCGCAGCCCAGAGGGCCCTGGCAAGCCACCTTTGAGCGCAGACTTTCAGCCAGGTTTTCAACCAAGCCGCCCTGCAGGTGGAAGCGGCGTTCACTCAGCCGAAGCAGATAAGGCACGTGCACGAAACTGGTCGCTCCACCGCTGATCCAGTTGGCGTCTTCCTCGGTGAACCCCTTCACTCCGGGAATGATCAGACGACTCTTGGAGGCGTGGTCCGGCATGTAGGCCGCCACCAATCCGCGACGACGGGCCAGCTCTCTTGTCTGTTCCAGGGTGAGGCCATCTCTGCTCATCAGCATTTCCATCCGACCATCGCTGCGCAGTCCGAAGACCATCCGGATCCTCGGCAGGTAGTAGCGAATTCGCTGGCCCATGCTGATGCTGTAGGCACCCTTGTAGCTGGCGGGAGGTGCTTGCAGATCGTTGTAGACACTGTGCAGACCACCCACGAACATGTCGTAGATCCGAGCGCGTTCTGGCGTCAGTTCGCCATACCCGAAGTCCACGCCTCCATCCCGTTTGATGCCCACGAATGCACGCTGCCGGGATGCTGTCCGGTTCCTGCCCTGCCAGACCTTTTGACCGAATTTCAGATCACCGAGAGGAACGGTGATTTCCTGACCACCGTTGTCGATATGACGCTCATACATCGGGCCTGATACGTAGGCCAGAGCGGCGGAATCCTCAAAGGCATCCTGTTCCCGATCCCATCCTTCGAGAAGTCCCAGACGCACTTTGCGCGGATCGAAATTGAGTGCGTAGACCTCGTCATCGGGTTGATAGCGGAAGGCGCCCAGGGCATCACCACTGGGCTCATCTCCCAGACCCGTGATGGCATCAGGTTGAGGAGTTCCAGGAGCAATGGCAACAAGAGCTGCAAAGACTCCAAGGGGAACACCCAGCACCAACCAGCGCTTACGCAGTCGCTTCGGACGGGATCGTCGGCGCCTGACACGCTTCGGGCGCGCTGGGGCTGCTGTGGCGGCGGAGCGTGTCCTTGTCACCGTTCCGCCCTGCACGCTCTGGATGCCTGTGCGCTGTCGAACCAAGGGACGATGGTGCCCTCGGCCACCAACCATTTGCGGTCACGCTGACGGCAGTGATGCCCTCCCGTCAACTCTCCGAACGCCGGGATCAGCATTCGCTGTTCAACGTTGTCAAACGCGAAGCAGGGAAGCCTGAGCTGATCCGGTCCCTGACGCAGTGTTGTTGTGGGGTGAATGTGACCGCAGAGATTCAGTCCTTCGCGGCCATCCATGGGCTGTTCCGGTTCGTGGCTGAGCCAGAGCTCACCCAGCCTGAAGGCTGGGTGCTGGGGCAAAGCACTGGAATCCAGCCTGCGGTCATGGTTGCCACCGATCAGAAGCACGTCGGCATTCAATCGGTGGTGCAGGTTCTTGAGATCAGCCAGTAGACGTTGCGTCAGACCCAGTGGGCCATGGATCAGATCCCCAAGGATGATCACTCGTTTCGGTCTCCACTGCTCACAGAGCCTTTCCAGTCGCAGCAATGTGGCCTTGTCCTCGTCACTGGGAAGTGGAATGCCGCAGGCCTGGAAGACTTCGGCCTTGCCCAGGTGCAGATCGGCCACGAAGAGTTCAGCGCTGGAGGGTCTCCAGATGGCTTTTTGAGCTAGCAGAACCAGCTCCTCCTCTCGCCATCGCCAGCGACAACACGCGCGGTCAGATTGTGCATCAGCTGTTGGCGTGCCATCAGCCTGATCGCTGCTGTTCTCCACGTTGATGGCAGTCAACAGTGTGGTTGCCGGTTGAGGGTTGCACCATTTTGCTGGCAAATAACGGAAGTGTTTCAAAAGCATGGTCTGCCCTTCGATGGGCATGGAGGGCATGGCCTCAGCGCTTCTGAGATGGCAACCTCAGAATGCTCTCGACGGTTGACTTCTGATGACCCTTGCTCTGTTGCTGGCTCTTCTGGGATCGCTCATCGCCATGGGAGTGATCGTCAAGCGTCTTGAGAACAACGGGTGAAACGTGTGATCAGGGTTCCCAGAATTTGCTGGCTGCTCGCCGGTGTCATCAGCGTTGCCGTGCCGGCCGGGGCTATGGCGGATGTTCTGCGTGTCGGCGTCAGTGGTTCTCCTCCGTTTGTGATGCCCAAGGGAGATTCCGTTCAGGGGATGGGGATCAGCATTCAGATCTGGGAAGAGGTCGCCAGACGCCTTGATGAACCGTACGTGTTTGTTCAACAGCCGAACACAGAAGCGAATTTGAAAGCACTGGAGAACGGTGATCTTGATTTGGCCGTGGGGCCGATCAGCATCACTCCCGACCGACTGGCGAACCCCCGAATTGACTTCACCCAGCCTTACTTCCATGGCAGGGAGGGGTTGATGGTGCCCTTGAAGAATCCTGACCTGTGGTCAAGGCTGAAGCCCTTCTTCGGTTGGGCGGCCATCTCATCGATTGGGGGGCTTTTGATTCTTCTGTTCCTTGTGGGGAATCTGATCTGGCTGGCTGAGCGCCGCTGCAATACCGAGCACTTCCCACGCCAATACCTGCATGGAGTCGGCAATGGCATGTGGTTTGCTCTTGTCACGCTGACCACAGTCGGGTACGGAGATCGATCTCCCGTGTCCAAGACCGGTCGAGTCATTGCCGGCATCTGGATGCTGATGTCATTGCTGGCACTGTCATCGATTACGGCAGGTCTGGCTTCGGCGTTCACCGTGTCGTTGTCAAAACTGGAACCTGCAGCCATTCAGGATCGCTCCGATCTGCGTGGCAAAACCGTTTCTGTGGTGGCCGGCACCACCAGTGGGACCTGGGCCCGAATTTATGGAGCCAAGGCACGCGAAGCCGCAAGCCTTGAGCAAGCCATTGACCTCTTGTCAAAAGGTGTGGTGGCGGCCGTGCTGTTTGATGAGGCGCCACTTCGTTATTACCTTCAACAAAAGCCGGAGGCACCGTTCAAGCTGGCGCCCTTTGCCCTGGCAAGCCAGACCTATGGATTTGTGGTTCCAATGGGCAGTCAACTGCGCACTCCTATTGATGTGGCGCTGTTGCAGATGCAGCGCAGTGGTGAGGTGAAAATGATCACTGAAAGCCTGCTGCAGTGATGGCCACCGGTTGTTGATCAAGGGATTCACCCCAGAGGACCGTGACGGCGTAATCCGTCTTCGATCAGAAAGTTGGCCAGGCTGCTGCAACTGCGCCCCTCCGCAAGAGCCTGTTGCTTGAGGCGGCTCATGACACCACCTGGCAACGTGACATTGAGCCGTTCCGAGTCCGCGGCTTCGGCGACCTCGGCGGCTGTGACCTCGACGGCTGTGACTTCGACGACTTCGGTCTGCAGCTGTTGCTGCAACTCCTCAAGAAGGCTTTTTAACAATGACACTTGTTCGTTACCAATCCGTTACTGAAACGTATCGCCTTGGGCTTCGCAGGCGTGACGTAACCTGACCCGGTTTCTCGACCTGTCTGGATGGAGACCCTGCCACTGCAGCTGAAACCAGGTCAGGATCTGCATTCCGCCCTGTCAGAGCTGGCGGTAGAGCAACAGCTCAGTGGATTTGTTCTGGGTGTGGTCGGCAATCTTTCTCAGGCCACCTTCAGTTGCCCTGGGCAACAGCACCCCACACAGATGCGCGGTGAGCTCGAGGTCATCACGCTGAATGGAACCTTTTCGCCTGACGGTGTTCATCTTCACCTCAGCCTTTCAGACGGTGCCTGTCAGGTGTGGGGTGGTCATCTCGAGCCAGGCACGATTGTTCTCAAGGGTGCTCAGCTGCTGCTGGGCCTCAGCGGTTTGCCGGCTGAGCAGACGGTTCGCATTCCAGAGCGCGTGGAACTAGCTGTGCTGCCTGACTGTCCCTGGAGTCTGCGAGCAAGGCAACTTCTCGAGAGGCTGTCCATTCCCCATCGAGTGGAGACCATCGAAACGGACGAACGCTTCGAGTCATTCCGTCAACGCAGCGGAATGAACACCTTTCCCCAGGTGTTCATCGATGGAGAAGTGCTGGGAGGGTATGACGACCTCGCGAAGGTTTC
>CAJXFG010000114.1 GCA_913052185.1 uncultured Synechococcus sp.
TGATCATCGAGCCGCCGGCCACGATGAACAGAGTGGACACCACCAGGCGCCAGAAACAGATCCAGCGGCCCATGCGACCTGAACGGGCAAGGTTGCTGACCCAGCCGACCACACCGCCGACCAGGAAGAGCACAGCAATCACGCCGGTGGTCCAGAACGACGCGAGAACTGGGAAAATCAGGGCCAGGACGCCCAGAACGATCAGAAGAATGCCTTCGGCGATCGAGAAGGCCTTGAAGGTGCCCAGGGATTCGGAGCGGTCCTCGGAATTCATGAACAGTTCACAGTGAACAACATCCGAAAGGTATTGAGACCTCACCAATCCCGCCATTGATTGCGGTTGCGGATCAACCCCAGCCGTGCTCCGCAAGCCAGGCCGCGCTGATCGGCGGCGTCTCAGCCTTGGCAGCACTGGCACCGATGAGCCGCTCCGTGTAGCGCGCCAGCAGATCAATCTCGAGATTCACCGCATCTCCCACCTGCAGATCACGAAGCGCCGTGACCGACCAGGTGTGAGGAATCACGGCAAGCCAGAAGCGTGCCCCTGCATCGGCACAGCCCGCCACGGTGAGGCTGATGCCGTTCACCGCAACACTGGCCTTGTCACAGATGTAGCGACCGAAGTCGGCATCCCTCCAGCGCAATTCCAGATGCCATGACTGCGGCAGAGACTCCACGGCGACCACCTCGCCAATGCCATCCACATGGCCACTGACGAGATGACCTCCCAGACGATCCGACAAACGCAGAGCGGGCTCGAGATTCACAGATCCGCCACCGGAGGCCTTGGCTCCAAGGGTGGTGCGCTGAAGCGTCTCCTCACTCACATCCGCAAGAAAGCCGTCACCCACCAACGACGCCACCGTGAGGCAGACACCGTCGACCGCGACGCTGTCGCCAAGCTGCAGTGGAGCAAACGCACCGCAGCCTTCGACCAGCAGAGCGCGACCACGTCGTTCGACCTGACCAACCGCCTGGACCAGCCCCGTGAACATTGCCCATCTCCATCCCCTCTGCACTGGTCATAATCGAGAGAGCGGCGGAGCCGTACTTGGTCGAGATGAGCGTGGCGGGAATCGCCCTGGATGCCAGCAGTCGCAGTCCCATCGTTCTGCTGCGAGACCCGTCCCGCAGTCGTCAGGTGCCGATCTGGATCGACCAGGCCCAGGCACACAACATCATGGCCGGGCTGAACGACACGCCCCAGCCGAGGCCCCTCAGCCATGACCTGATGGCCGCATTGCTGGAGGCGGGTGGGCTGCAGCTGGAGCGGGTGATCATCCATGCGATTGAAGACAGCACCTTCAGGGCTGTGCTGCGTCTGTGTGACTGCGATCACGACACCGTCGACTCCATGGAGGAGGAGGTTGATGCTGCTGTCGACGGGGACGACAACCTGCTGGAGATCGATGCGCGTCCGAGCGATGCGATCGCGCTGGCCATCCGCACCGGCAGCAGCATCTGGATGCTGGAGGAGGTCGTGGCGGAAGCCTCGATCGCCGTGGATGCGGAAGCGGATGCGGAGGATCGTGATGAATTTCGTCGCTTCCTCGACAAGATCAGTCCTGCCGCGCTGGGCCGACACCTGGAATCGCGCCAGCCAGGTGATCCCCGGGACTCCCAGGGCGACACCCAGGACCCTTGAGCAGCACACTCCCCCGTGCGGTGCTGCGTCGCCCGTTCGGCGACGGGGCCGATGTCAGCCTGTTCACGCTTGGCACCATGCGGGCGCTCCAGTCACCGGAGCAGATGCTCGATGTGTTGCGGGCAGCTCACGCCGCTGGCATCAACCATCTGGAGACAGCGCCTGCCTATGGGCCGGCCGAAGCCTTTCTGGGCCAGGCCCTGGCCCAGCTGAAGGAGGAGGGAGCCGATCCGGTCGACGGCGGCTGGGTGATCACCAGCAAGCTGCTGCCAGGGCAGAGCTTTCTCTCCGCTTGTGAGGCTCTCGACGCCAGCCTCGGCAGGCTTGGCATCAGCACGCTGGACAATCTGGCCATCCATGGGCTGAACCTGGAGAGTCATCTCGACTGGGTGCTCAGCGGCGAGGGAGCCCGGCTGATCGACTGGGCCCTGGCGACCGGCAGGGTCCGGCAGGTGGGCTTCAGCAGCCATGGATCCAATGCCCTGATCGAGCGGGCGATCACCAGTGAACGCTTCAGGTTCTGTTGCCTGCATCTGCATCTGCTGGATCCCACGCGCATGCCTCTGGCACATGAGGCCCTGGAACGGTCCATGGGCGTGCTGGCGATTTCACCGGCGGATAAAGGTGGGCGCCTGCAGGCACCGAGTGACCTGCTGAAAGCGGACTGCAGTCCCTTCCATCCCTTGCAGCTCGCCTATCGCTTTCTGCTGGCTGCGGGCGTGAGCACTCTCACCGTGGGAGCCCAGAGCGCCGATGATCTGAAACTGGCACGATCCCTGGCAGCCAGCGCTGGGCCGCTGGATGCCGAAGAACAGAGAGTGCTCGGGCAGCTTCACGCGCAGCGTGAGCGGCGACTGGGCAGCGACCTCTGCAGCCAGTGCCGTGCTTGTTTGCCGTGCCCCAACGACGTGCCGATCCCCGACCTGCTGAGATTGCGCAATCTCGCCCGGGGCCATGACCTGATGGAATTCGCAGGCGAGCGCTACAACCTGATCGGGCAGGCCGGGCACTGGTGGGAAACGGTCGATGCCAGCCAGTGCGGCAGCTGCGGAGACTGCCTGCCACGCTGCCCGCACCAGCTGCCGATCCCCGACCTGCTGGCTGACACCCATCGCCTGCTGGCGGCAGCTCCCCGCCGGCGGCTATGGGGCTGAAGCGTCCCAGAGCTCCTGTAACCGTGACGACTCGGCAGCATCCGGCGGCAACAGCATCCAACTCCTCTGCCAAACGGATTCCGGCGCAAGCACCAGCGGACGCAGCCTGGCCGGGATCCGTCCCTCCGCAGCGATGAGCTCATCCCTGGGCAGCGGTGCAATCCAGCCCTTGGCCAGCAGTCGTGACAGCAAGGGTGGTTTCCAGGCGTCCAGCACCCACTCCTGCGGGATCGGTTCAGCGGTCTGTGCTGGCCGAATCAGAAGCGTCCAGTGCAGTGGCGCCCCTTGATCCGGAAGCACGGCGCTGAGCCTGGGATCACGCTGAAGAGCTGCCATACAGCGCTGCAGTGGCAGCACGGCAACCCTTGCATCACCCTGCAGCAGCCAGTTCAGACCGAAGCGGTCGTCAAAACTGAGGGCCGCAGCCCGCAAACGGCGCAAGGCATCGGGATTCCCCATCCGCTCGGCGAGTGAGACCAGCAACCTCGGACTGGAGGGCAGCAGCAGCTTGCCCTTGAGCGCCGGATCAAGCAGAGCGTCCCAGCCGGCATCAGGCCCAGGGCCATCATGTCCTTGTCGCCGGATCACCATCACCCACGGGCTGAAGGCCACAGGCAGCAGCAAGTCTCTCCAGTCCAGGGGCGCCTCGCGGAGGAAGCGTTGTCCAGCAGGACCGATCCTGTTCAGGAGAGTGTCAGCGGCGATCGCCTGCAACCGCTGGGGGCTGACCTGCGATAACCAGCCATCGGTCAGAGCCAGCAGATCCGTGGGCAGCGGCCACGGACTCTCCAGAGGATTGAATCCTGCAAGCGGAGCGAAACGCCAGGGTGCCGGCAGACTGCGGCGCCAGACGGACGGAAGGATCTCGGGCGCGGCGCGCAGCGTGGGAACGGATCCTCCCCGACCGCAGCCGCCGAGTCCCGCCGCAGCTGTGAAGGCGGCGAGCTGGAGAAACCGGCGACGGTTCAAGGGTGGCGTCGGGGGTGGTGTCGGGACGACAACTGGCTTCATGGTCCGAACCTACGGGGCAACAGTGCCTGCATGGCCTGTCGCGAGCAACTGATCCACAGCCCGATCGCAGGCCTGCACCAATTGCTGCACGGAAACCCCCCGCCACTGGGCCAGCAAGGCAAGACCGCCGGCACCAACACCTTCTTTGACGTGCCCCTGCTCGAAGTCGCGCAGTCTGGATTGGCGGCTTTCGGAAAAGCGCAGGCCAGCGGCATAGGCCTGCACTGAAACGGAGTAGTGCTGCTCAAGGTTGCTGAGCAACGCCATCAGCGAGGAGGCCGGTGTGGCTGCTTGCAGACGTTCCGCGGCAAGCCATGCGGTGGTGCCGATCAGAACCCGGTCGCAGAGCTGCTGACGACGGTCGGATGGCAACGCATGAAGCGCCAGCGCAAGCACTGCGGCCATCTGACTGCCGCCGGCAAGCAGAACGGACTGGTCCCCATCAAGCAGACCGATCAACAGTCCGGTGGCGAAGGCCTGAAAGGGATCACCCACGGCCGCAAGCAGCGGGATTGCATCAGGTTGTCCGTGAGAGGGCAGGCGCGACAACCCCTCGCTGACCAGCTGCTGCTTGAGCGCCATGGGGGGACGGAGGGCACTGCCGCTGACCAGCCTCTGCACAGGCAATCCCAGTCCCGTCAAAACCGCCAGTGCTGTGGTGGTTCCGCCAGGAACACATTCAGCCAGCACCAGAGGTCTCCGCAGCCTTCGACCGAGGCGCTGACCGCGATGCAGCAACTGCTGCACCCGTTCGGTCTCCATCGCAGCGCCGCTGGACACACACCCACCTGGACCGGCACACGGGGCTTCCAAGCGGAGATGGGGGAAGTGGGGTGGCACCGGCAATCCGAGAGCAGCAACCTGCGGATCGAGGCCGAGCTGCTCACACACCACCCAGCTGATCAAGGCTGGTGAAACGCCTGCTGGAAGCGGTGGCAAGGACCAGAGCGGAGCAACGGATGGCCCCTTCAGCAGCAGTTCCGCATCGGCGAGGGCCGTTGTGCGGCGGGCGGCGGGTGTACAGCCGGCCGCAGAGATCCCCGGCTGTTCCGCGGTTCTTGTGGATGCAAGCACCAGCAACAGATCTGGCAGCGGTTGCGCAGCGTCGGACCAGACCTCTGCAAAGCGCCTCGCATCAGCGCTGACCGGCGACGCGGTCAGACGACTCACCCCGAACAGAGGGTCAGAGAGGGTCGAGGGCGACCAGTCCATGAAGCAGCGGGGGAGGCTCGGGGACGGGAGCCTGAAGACGGGGAAAGATCCAGTAGGCCAGTGCATGGAGAGCCAGCACATACACGAGCTGCTGAATGAGCACCAGAGCAAGAGCCATCAGCTGAACCAGCAGAAGATCGGGAGCGAGCGGTACCTGCAGAAGTTCCAGCAACCTGTCAAGCAGGCCTGCACCGGCACGGGTGATGACCACCCAGAGGTTTTCTCCCACCAGCAACGACAGCGCCACCACCCTGACCAGGAATCCGGCAGCACCGATCAGCAGGCCGATCCCCCAGCTCAGCCACCAGCTGC
>CAJXFG010000115.1 GCA_913052185.1 uncultured Synechococcus sp.
CACTGTCGACCATGGTCCGTTCCCTGCTTAAGCGTCTGAAGGGCCGGATGCTCGGTTCAGTGCCCTCGTCGCCTGGTGCGGCTGTCTCTGGAGAGCGACCCCCTGCAGAGTCCCGTGAGCGTGCCCGCGCTTTGGTGATGGGTCTTCAGGATGAAATCTGCTCCGGTCTGGAGCAGCTCGATGGTGTGGGCAGATTTCAGGAGGAGAGCTGGGATCGGCCTGAAGGCGGCGGCGGTCGTTCCCGCGTCATGCGTGAAGGTCGCATTTTCGAGCAAGGAGGCGTGAATTTTTCCGAGGTTCACGGCCAGGAGCTGCCACCCTCAATCCTCAAACAGCGGCCGGAGGCCAAGGGACATCCCTGGTTTGCAACAGGGACCTCCATGGTTCTCCACCCCAGGAACCCATACGTTCCCACGGTCCATCTGAACTATCGCTACTTCGAGGCAGGGCCGGTCTGGTGGTTCGGAGGAGGCGCCGATCTGACGCCCTTCTACCCCTTCCTCGAGGATGCTCGTCATTTTCATCGCACCCACAAGCAGGCCTGCGATTCGGTCGATGCGCGTCTCTATCAGGTGTTCAAGCCCTGGTGCGATGAGTACTTCTTTCTGAAGCACCGCCAGGAAACACGCGGAATCGGTGGCATCTTTTACGACTATCAGGATGGGTCCGGGCGTCTTTACCGCGGCCAGGATCCTCAAGGCCCTGCGGCTCGAAAAGCAGCTGAGATCGGTTCAGTGCAGCTTTCCTGGGAGCAGCTGCATGATCTGGCGCAGGCCAACGGCAAGGCGTTCCTCCCCGCCTACACGCCGATTGTCGACAAGCGCAACGGACTGGCTTACGGAGACCGTGAGCGTCAGTTCCAGCTCTATCGACGCGGGAGATATGTGGAATTCAATCTGGTCTGGGATCGCGGAACGATTTTCGGCTTGCAGACCAATGGCCGCACAGAATCGATCCTGATGTCTCTGCCGCCCCTGGCTCGCTGGGAGTATGGCTACCAGGCTCAGGAAGGGTCTCGTGAAGCCCTCCTCACCGATCTGTTCACCCGGCCTCAGCACTGGTTCGACGATCCCTCCCTGGAGGAGCGCTGTCGTCCGCATCAGGCGGTGAACTGAGCGTCTGGACGGTTGGGGCATTCCCGATTCCCAGCTCCATGGCGGTCACGATCCGAAGCGCCAGCGCAGTGATCACCGTGTTCCGGCTTTCCGGATCCCGCAGCCTGCGCTCCAGCTGTCCTTCAAGCTTGCCGATCTCCAAGATGCTGATTCCTCTTCGGGGTGCGCCCAGTCCGCCCCGGAAACGCAGGGGATAGCGCCCGAAATTCAGGGCCAGGCTCTCATCAATTCGTGAGGCTGGACTGCGCAGGTTGGGGATCAGGCCTGATCCCACGCCATGGCTGCCGTAGGCATCGAAATGGATCTCCAGGGCATAGCCGCCCGCATCGTGGTGACGGCGTCCCACCGACCAGTTGGTGCGGGGATCGTTCTCATTCGCAATCGTGAGTTGATCCGGTTCATAGGAACGGATTTGCAGTCCGCGCGCCTGGCCTGTTCTCACCACGGCATCGCGGATGCGCCGATTCCAGAACAGTTCATCGCGCATCCGTGGGTCCATCGGGCGCGCTCCTGCCCGGTCAACGGCGGCTCCAGAGGTTCCGGCTCCTTCGATGCCCTGGGAGTCAGCATGGCCTGCGAGAACCAGAATCTCGATGGTGCGAGGGAGTGGTTTTCTGCCCCTCCAGGCGGCTGGCAACGCCACCCTGACTCCCGTCAGAGGATCCTCATCCTGCGGGTGTGGTGCTTTCGCGGCCGATGCCACAACAATCGCCATGATCAGCCCGGTGGCAATGCATGCCGGGGTCAGGGTCAGTCGTCGCCGACTCACGGTCAGATCGGCGAGGACAGCAAGGCGCCATCGCTGGCCAGTTCCAGCGGATCAGCAAGGGCGAGCTCCAGGGCGATGAGCTCATCGCGATGGGCCCGCAGGCGCAGTGTGCTGCCATCACCGGAGAGAGATTCGATCAGTTGGATCTGAATCTCTTCGACGCGTCGTGCCCGGCGTGTGTAGATCCATCCGGCCAGAGGGCCGAGAGCGGCTAGCAGCAGAGGCCACCAGTTCAGGGATGGGTTGATCTGACGGACGACCAGGCCAAGGCTTCCTGCGCCGACGGTCCCAAGGATTGAGAGCAGGACGGCCAGCGCAACGCTGCTGTCCACCTGGCCTCGGTACTCCAGCAGGCAACGGTCAGCATCGCCGCCCTGCTGGCTCCAGCCCCGCTGCTTCAGCCAGGTGTCGAGGCCGTTGAGCACTTCCACGGGCGGCCGCGGGGATCGAACCTCCACAACGGTGGTTCGATCCTTGCTGGCAGCACGCAGAAAGAAGACCAGGCCAATCCCCAGCAGTGCCGTAAGCAGCAGGGTGGACGTCTGGGGAGAGGGCATCCGCTGCTGCCAGAACAGTCAGTCTGTTCTAGGTGGTCAGTGGATCGTGTTCATGAAGCCAGCGGCTCCAGGGTTCCATCAACCGTTCGGCCTCGCCCCTCGCATCCTGATGCAGATGCAGCATCCGGCGGGGGCGTCCCCGGCTGGGACAGCGCTTGGTGTAGCAGTCGAGCATCTCCTGCTGCTCGAGAAAGTCGACGGCCTGATGCAGCACCGTTTCGGACAGTCGCAGCTTGGGATGATCGCTCTGCAGTCGTTGAAGCAGTCCTGAGGGATAGCTGTCGTTTTGCAGCAGGCAGTCCAGAACCCAGCAGACCGCCAGCTCGAGATCGAGGAAAAGCGGAGGCGGCTGCCGGAAATAATGTTCAATGTCGGCCAGACAGGAGCGCGTCGGCTTGCGTTGGGTGAGCATGAAATCAAGCTGTCTCGATTTTGTCTAACTCGGTCTCATTCTGATTTTCAAGCGCCCAGTTAAAACTCGCTCCATCGCCCGCTGCGGCCAGAGTGGCCTTCGTTCTATCCCCCTTCGCTTTATTCCATGGCTGAGATTCCCAAGGAGCCCTGCGCCTTTGCAGTCTTTGACGGAGACCTGGATCAGGACTGGTATGACCGTTTCGTGCAGGCCAAAGCCCTCGCGGTCGACACGGAGGCCATGGGACTCATTCACGGTCGTGACCGACTCTGTCTGGTGCAAATCTGCGACGACAAAGATCAGGTTGCCTGCATTCGCATCGGGCTCGGCCAGGCGGAGGCCCCTCGTCTCAAAGCATTGATGGAGGCTGAGGCCATTGAAAAGGTGTTCCACTTCGCCAGGTTTGATGTGGCTGCGCTGGCCACTGGGCTTTCAATCCGCGTCAATCCTGTGTTCTGCACCAAGGTGGGCAGCCGCCTGGCGCGCACCTACACCCCAAGGCATGGCCTCAAGGATCTGGTCATGGAACTGGTCGGCGTTGAGCTCGACAAACAGGCTCAGAGCAGCGATTGGGGCCGGGTGGATGAGTTGAGCGACGTGCAGCTGGCCTACGCCGCCAATGACGCTCGCTATCTGCTGCCAGCGCGCCGCCAGTTGGAGGTGATGCTGCGGCGTGAGGGGCGCTGGGAGCTGGCGCAACGATGCTTCGCCTGCGTTCCGGTGATGTCTGATCTGGATCGCTTCCGCTTCGTCAACACCTTCGAGCACTGAGCTGATTCAGTCTTCGAGCATGAAGTGCTCATCCTTGGGCTCAGCTTCCAGGAGTGTGTCCAGGTTCCTGCCTGCTGAGCTCTGGCCCTGTTCAGCCTTGGCAGTTTCCAGCAGGCTTTGGGCCACGGCCTTGCGGGTCGCCACATCCCGCGCACCGTCTCTGGCCGCCTGCTGGTCGACCCGCCGTCGCGCGGAGGCCTGGCTGATGCTGAGCAGACTCGCCAGTTCCGCGCAAAGCCTCAGATAGTCGCGATCCTGAATGGCGGCCATGGCGTCGGGAAGGAGATCCTTCGTTCTGTTGGGAAACCCAGTATCAGCGCTCAGGTGCGAGCTGCAGGATCACCTCGCGGGCAATCGCTTCGCTTCCGCCGGCAGGTCCCATCCGCTGGCGTCCCACGCGCCCCATCTCCTGTTGCAACAGCGGGTCGTTCAGGAGCTGGCCGAGGCGGCGGCCCAGCTCTGCTTCCGACTTGCAGGTGCGCACGGCGCCGCCCAGGAGGCGACTCTGCCGCTTGGCGAATCCACGGGTGAACTGTGGCCCGCGACCCGGCAATGACAGCGCCGGGATCCCCAGCCCCACCATTTGTTCAGTGGCCGTGCCGGCAGTGGCCACACCCGCTTCAGCCCAGGCCACCCAATGCTGGAATCGCCCAGGGCCGAGGAGCAGCAGCACCGACCCCTGGACCCAGCATTCAGCCGCTTCCAGGGCGTTGCTCGGAGGAGGACAGTTGCGGAACCCCAGGCTCGTGAGCAGGTCCTTCAGCTCGTGCTGCTGAGGTGTGGAGCCCAGAGCGGCCAGCACAGCCAGAGGTACCGGGCTTGGCATCTGCATCAGTCCACTGATCAGCCTCCCGAAGTTGCTCAGCGCTTCAGGCATCCGGCTGCCGCACAGCAGCAGAACGCGCCTGCAGCGCTCCAGGCAGGCAGGAGGTGGAGTCTTCTCCAGGCCATCCATCATCGGGTTGCCGGGACTGATCGCGTCAACGCCGTGGCGGCGAAGTCCTCGTGCCGTGAGACGGTCGCGCATGGCAACCAGGCGACACGATCGCAGTTTCATCAGCTGCCACTCCCATGGATCCCACTCGCTGCCTTTGAGTGCGTGATAGCGATCGCTCAGAGCTTGCCCTGGGCCACTGCTCCAGGTGTAGTCGCTCTTGGGAGTGCCGATGAATCCAAACGCTCGGCGAGTGCTGCAGGCCATCAGCAGAGGGAGCAGATCTCCCACGGCCAGAATTCCGGCAATGGTTCGCCTTTGCTTCTGTAGGCAGATCCATTGCCTCCAGGTGAGCAGTGGCAGCCCTGCCATCAGATCCGACAGGAGAGCACGCAGGCTCTGATTGCTGAATCCCCCGCTGGGAAGACGTGCTCCCGGACCAATCCTCTGCAGCCACCCTTGATCCGCCGCGGCCTCAAAGCAGCTGCCCTGTCCGACAAGCGGCAGGACTTTCAGCTTCCAGGCAGGCTGCAGTCGGTGCAGGGCTTCGAGGATTCTCAGCGCGATCAGATCCTCGCCGTGTCCGTTGCTGATCACCAGCAGGGCAGGGGCGGTCTCGCTGATACGATCCGCCAGTGGAGCGGACCCGCTCCGGGCGGCGGCATGGCCAAGTGGTAAGGCAGAGGATTGCAAATCCTTTATCCCCAGTTC
>CAJXFG010000116.1 GCA_913052185.1 uncultured Synechococcus sp.
CTCCACCGTCATCGAGAAGGGCTGTCAGGTAGCCGAGCAGGGCATCAAACCAGACATAAAAGGTATGGCCGGGATGACCAGGCACAGGAAGACCGTGGGACACATTGACGCGGGAGATCGAAAAATCACGTAGGCCTCCAGCCACAAAATTCTCAACCTCTCTGCGCCGACTGGCCGGAGCAATGAAATCCGGCTCTGCGATCAGTGATTCGATCTGAGACTGAAACTGTGAGAGACAGAAGAACAGGTTCTCTTCATCGCGCCACTCCAGGGGTTTCAGGTGGGTGGGACAACAGGGGGACTTGGCATCCGCCGGCTCGTCTTTGAATTCCTCGCAGTCCACGCAATACCAACCCTCCTGGCGACCGGTGCGAATGTGGCCTGCGGCTTCACAGCGGTTGAAAAACTCCTGAACCAAGGGCAGGTGGCGCTCGCCTGTGGTTCGGACAAAACGATCGTTACTGATATCCCAGCGGGACCAGAGATCCTTGTATTCACGGCTGATCAGGTCACAGTGTTCCTGAGGGCTGATCTTCCGGGCCTCAGCCGTGCGCTGAATCTTCTGACCATGTTCATCCACACCGGTGATGAACAGGACAGGTTGTCCCTCAAGCCGCTGAAAACGGGCCAGAGCATCGCAGGCAATCGTCGTGTAGGTGCTGCCGAGATGGGGCTTGGCATTGACGTAGTAGAGCGGGGTTGTGAGGCTGTAGGTCATCGCTTCGGCGCTCTCCTTTGGCCCCTGGCTCTGGGGCTGGATCTTAACGACCCCCTTTCCGGGTCCCAGATCTCCCGCTCTCACTGTCATCAGCGTGCAACGGCGTTTGGCCTCGTCAGTCCTGTCTGGTCCCAGTCATGTCAACGTCACTGCCAGGGACAGCCTGATCGGCAACAGAGCAGTTGCTGAGGACATTCTGGCTCTCTTCCTCGAGCCGCCACGGACAAGACCATGACCGTCAGCGTTGATTCAGTGGATGTCCTCGTCTGGGGGGGTGGCACAGGTGCGGTTGCCGCTGCGCTCCAGGCATCCCGTGGCGGCGCCTCCACCCTGCTGCTCACCCCGGGCTCATGGCTGGGCGGAATGGTGAGTGCTGCTGGTGTCTGCTGCCCTGACGGCAACGAACTCAGCCCCTGGCAGACAGGCCTGTGGGGAGCTTTCCTGCGCGAACTGGAGCAACGCGAACCTGAAGGTCTTGATCACAACTGGGTCAGCTGTTTCGGCTACCGACCAGCCACAGCGGAGGCGATCCTGCAGCGCTGGGTGGATCAGGAAAACCGCTTGCTCTGGTGGCCTGGCTGCCGCCTGCTGGAGGTTGAACGGACTGACTCGCTGATCACAGCACTGCGGGTGACAGTGGATGGGGAGAAGCGAACGGTGAAGTGTCGGGTCGCGATTGATGGCAGTGACCGAGGCGATCTTCTGCCGTTGGCTGATGCGCCGTTTCGTCTTGGCTGGGAGCCCAAGGAACAGTGGAACGAACCGAGTGCGCCGGATCGGCAACGTCTGAGCACCGATCCATTCTTCAGGACTCAGCCTGTTCAGTCGCCCACATGGGTGGTGATGGGGCAACTGCGCAGTGACCGGCTCCCCGATGCCCCCGATCGAAGGGCTCATCCAGGTGGATCGCCACTGCCGGATCCCTTCCGTGGGGCCTGTGAGACGTTCGGTCTGGAAAAAACCATCACCTACGGCCGGTTGCCTTCAGGACTTGTGATGATCAACTGGCCCCTGCATGGCAATGACTGGCATCACGGGTTGGAACGGGCATTCCTTGGCGACACGTCCGAGGAAGCTGCGTTGTTCACTGAGATGCAGAGCCACAGTCTCAGCTTCACCGAAGAGCTGAGCAAGGCCTCGGATGGGTGGCTGGAACTGGGGCATGGCTTCCCTTCCAGCGCCGCCAGCCCCGCACCCTGGCTGGCAGCCATGCCGTACTGGAGGGAGGGCCGGCGCATGGTTGGACGCACAACGGTGATCGAACAGGATCTGCTTCCCAGAGTTGAGGATGCTTCCTCGACGGATCCGCCGGTCAATGACGCCGGTGTTCTGCAGTCAATTGCAGTGGGTAATTACGCCAATGACCATCATTACCCCGGTGATGACTGGCCATTGGCTCCCAAAAGTTGCCGTTGGGGTGGTCGCTGGACGGGAACACCGTTCTGCATTCCCTTTGGAGCGTTGCTGAGTGACTCGATCGATAATCTTCTGTCAGCCGACAAGGCTTTCAGCACAAGTCACATGGCCAATGGGGCCACGCGGCTGCAACCTCTGATCATGAATATCGGTCAGGCAGCAGGAGCAGCGTCGGCTCTCGCAGTGGAATCAAACCTGCAGCCCACAGAGCTGACGATCCGCAGCGTTCAGGATCGACTGATCAGTGATGCCATGGCTCCCTCGGCAGTTGCCCCTTTGTGGGATACACCCTGGCACCACGCTGACTGGCTGGAGCGGCAGAAAGCAGTTCTTGACCGGAAGCATCTGGACGCTGCCCGTCCGCAAATGCCGGACTCAGGAAAAACGCTGCACGCTGTCGTCCAACCAGACAATCAGGGTGGTTACACAGTCCATCCCAAGGGAGGCCCTCCTTGCCAGCTGATCACTCTTGAGCCAGCCGTCAACGACAGACTTCAGGGCATTGAAACACCGACTGAAGTGAAACTGCAGGGATCCCACAATCCCTGGGGAGGATGGTTCCGGGCTTCCTCACTGCGTTGATCAATCGCGGAAGGCTTGCAGTCTGAGTTGGTCACTCCTGGAATCAACCTGAACAACCCGCAGCATCAGCGTGTCTCCCGGCAGCGAACCATCGGGGCATTCAGCGGCGAAATCCATCGCCAGATCATCAACGCGCACCAGTCCGAGACGATCCTGTGGTCTGAGCCAACGCAGAAAATCCACCGGCCAATGCTCGTGCTGATGCTGTTCAAACCAGACCTGTTGCCAATGGCGCTGATCCTCCCTGGCGATGGCCAGTCCTTCCCGCACTGAGCCATCAAAACTGTCGAGCAGTTCCTGCATCGACTCCTCGCTGAGGGGGGACGCACCGTCGATCACAGCAGCGATCTGTCGCTGAACAACAAGATCCCCGTAGCGTCGGATCGGTGATGTGGCCTGGGCATAGGCGTTCAGGCCCAGACTGAAATGGCCAGAGGGTTGAGTTCCCATCAAACCGCGACTCAGGCAACGTTTGATCGCAGCAAAACGCACCGCTCCATCCGGCAACTTCTCAAGCTCAGCAGCTGGGGGAAGATCGGCGGGAAGCTGACTGCGATAGGGGAGTGCCAGGCCATGGTTGGCCCCGAATTGTGCGGCAACGGCGCCAGCAAGAATCATGGCCTCGGCCACCATCATCCGAGAGGCACTGGGCTCCGTGATCTGCACGGACAGTTCACCTTCACGGCAGCGAATGCGCCCCTCAGGCAGATCCATCAGCAGGGCACCACGATCGACCCGCCAACGGCGGCGACACTGCAGCAGCTGATGAAGCTGAGCAAGATCCGCCTCTTCAGGAGGAGCGAAATCAATCAACTCATCAGCATCGTCATACGTCAGCCGATATCGGGGCGTGACCCAGCTGCGCAGGATTCCGAAGTCGGCAATTTCCCCATGCTCGTTGAGATCGACCCAGGTACTCCAGGAGGCGTTGCGACACCCGGTTCTGAGGCTGAAGGGACCCGATGAAAGATCCGTGGGGAACATCGGAAGATTCCCTCTCGACAAATAGAGACTGCTGCCACGTCGCCTGGCCTCAAGATCAAGGGGTGATCCCTCGAGGATCAAGCGTCCGGGATCAGCGATATGAATCCAGAGACGTGCGGATCCATCGGGTCGACGTTCCAGAGCAATGGCATCGTCAATGTCGCTTGTCTCCGCGTCGTCGATGGTGACACAGGCCTGAGCCGTGAGGTCAACTCGCCCCTCGTCTCCCGGAAAGAGACTTTGATGGTTGTCGATCAGCTGCCTGGCTTCAAGCAACAGCTCTCCACTGAATCCGCTGCTCCAGGTCGTACCTGACATCGCTGCGGGCTGATGCTCGTCCCACTGGCCGAGTTGGATCAGCAGGTTGCGCAGTTCCTTGGTGTTGACGTCCACACGGAGGGACTTGAGCGACTGCAACAGCTGTGGATCGAGCTGTAGGGCACCCTCTCCATCAGCCACAAGCTGCTGAAGCGAGGTGATCCAGCGTTGATGAAGAGGGTCCAGCGTCTGGAAGTGCACCGGCTGGCGTGCCTTGAGGACATGAATCCAGTGCTTGCTGCGTTGCTCTGATCGCAGATGCGCCCGCCTTTCGGCGCGGCGGCTGCGAATTTCTGCGGCGGGTCTGGCCTGGACCAGGCCCTGTTTCCAACGGAAAAAGTCCTGATCATCCGCGTGCAAGGCCAGCCAGCACGCTGCCTTGTTGATCGCCTCGTCGGCACCGCAGGCAAGCTCGGCAAACGACGCAAGATCAATGGCCTCATCTGATTCCAGGAGCAAGACCCATGTTTCGCCCCAGTCGCGACTGTTGGGACTGGCTTGCTCGAGATCGCTGTTGTCGAATGTCCAAGGAAAAACCCCCAACCGAGCAGACGGTTCAACGTCGCCAGGTAGGGGGTGAATGCAGTCGATCAATCGAGCTGGAACAACCTGTTCCTTGGCTCGGAACCCGACACTCAAGCGCCGTTTGCTCCCTTGAACAGCAAGCACAACAGCGAGTTGAGACGATCTTGGGTCGCTGATGCCGACCAGATCTCCCGGTTTGCAATCAACGACCGCCAGAAATCAACCCTCGGGGTTCACAAAAGGCAGAAGGGCCACAATGCGAGCTCGCTTGACAGCGTTGGTCAGATCACGCTGCTGTTTGGCGGTGAGGCCTGTAAGACGACGGGGCAGAATTTTGCCTCGCTCAGTGATGAATTTCTTCAGCAGATCCACATCCTTGTAGTCGATGGGATCGCCAGGTTTGATCGGAGAAAGGCGCTTCTTGAAAAAGGAGCTGGACATGAATCAGAAACGATTGGAAAACTGGATGAACGGCAGACTCACTTGATCTCTTTGTGAAGAGTCATCTTGTTGAGTTGCGGGCAGAACTTCATCAGTTCCAGCCTTTCTGTGGTGTTCCGGCGATTTTTCTCGGTGGTGTAGCGAGACACACCGGGAGAACGCTTTTCGGAAGCGGGAACGGACCGGCATTCGGTGCACTCAATGGTGACAACGATCCGGACGCCCTTGTTCTT
>CAJXFG010000117.1 GCA_913052185.1 uncultured Synechococcus sp.
GCGATGCCATCGAGCGGGTCATGGCTGGTCCTGAGAAAAAGGACAGCGTGATGAGCGATCGCCGTAAGCGTCTTGTTGCTTATCACGAGGCTGGCCATGCACTTGTCGGTGCACTGATGCCTGATTACGACCCTGTGCAGAAGATCTCGATCATTCCTCGTGGAAATGCAGGTGGTCTGACGTTCTTCACTCCCAGTGAGGAACGGATGGAGTCTGGTCTTTATTCCCGGACCTATCTGCAGAACCAAATGGCCGTCGCTCTCGGTGGCCGTGTCGCCGAAGAGATTGTCTACGGAGAAGACGAAGTCACCACAGGCGCTTCCAACGACCTTCAGCAGGTTGCTTCCACCGCCCGCCAGATGATCACCCGCTTCGGCATGAGCGACAAGTTGGGGCCTGTGGCTCTCGGCCGCTCGCAGGGAGGCATGTTCCTTGGCCGGGACATCGCCGCTGAGCGTGACTTCTCGGAAGACACAGCGGCCACCATCGACGAGGAGGTTTCGGATCTTGTGGCGCAGGCTTACAAGCGTGCAACCAAAGTTCTGGTGGATAACCGTTCCGTGCTCGACGAGCTCGCCGACATGCTTGTCGACCAGGAAACTGTGGATGCCGAAGAGTTCCAGGAACTGCTGATCCGCAGCGATGTCCGCATTGCCGAATACGTCTGATTCTGAGGAAGGTTTGATCCGCTCACTGCGGATCCAGCCTCTGCTTGTCGTTCTGCGTCCAGCCCCATCTGATCTCGGGGCTGCTTTCCCGTTAACCCGTCTCTGCCGTCAGCTCGATCAGCTGGTGGAGGCGGGCGTTCGGCATGTGGAGATCGCCTGGATTGAGCATCCCCGCTGGAGCGATCTTGTGATCGAAGCGAGGTCTCGTCACCCACGTCTGTCTCTTGGAGCAGCATCGATCACGCGGCAGTCGGCTCTCCAGCAGGTGGCTGAACTCGGGGTCAGCTACGCGATGTCGCCGCTGCTGGACAAAGCGTTACAGCAGAGGGCGAGGCAGCTCGGTTGTTTGCTGGTGCCAGGCGTGATGACACCGTCTGAGATCAGGCAGGCCTCCGACCTTGGTTGCCGTTTGGTGAAGTTGTTTCCGGCAAGCGTTGTTGGTCGTGATTTTCATCGTCAGATCGCAGCGCCGATGGGCAATCTTCCCTTCATCATTGCTGCTGGCGGCTTGCGTGCCGGTGACCTCTGCTCCTGGCTGGACGCTGGATATGACGCCATTGCGCTTGGTCGAACTGTGTTCGAAAACGACGATTTTGATCCCTCCCTTGCTGCCTGGATTGGCGCCTGAGTGGTAGCGATGAGACCCATCTGCTACAGATAAGAGAGATGTTTCGGGAACGATGTCTCAGCTATCCATCAAGTTGAGCGACAAAGCTGATGCTTTGATCGCTCAGTTGCAGAAGGAAATTTTCAATCGACGTCGCAAGAAGGTCACCGCCTCCGGCGTCGTGGAGACCCTGGTGGAAAGCGGGGCTCGTTCGCAGTCCGACAAGCGCTTCTCGACCTCCTGGGTCAACCTGATTCAGGACATCGAAAAGGCTGCCAAGCTGGCCAATGCCCATGGCAGCAAACCGTCGTCACTGACCGATGAAGAGTGGGTGATGGTGTTGAGCCATCGCAACCGTCAGACCCCCAGCAAGTCTGTTCGCAAACCGGCTGCCAAAAAACCCGCTGCCAAAAAAGCCGCTGCAAAAAAGCCAGCAGCTAAAAAGCGCGTCGCAGTGAAGGCTTCGACTGCCAAAGCTCCTGCGGCGAAAGCATCGGCGGCCAAGGCTTCCACAAAGAAGCCCGCCTCCAGGAAGGCCACCACGACAAGGGCCGCTAAAAAGTCGACGACGACGTCAACGTCCGTCAGTACGGCTGCCAAGCCACGCTCGGCCCGTCGTGCACGCAAGGCCACCAAGTCTTCTGCATCTGCAGGGTCAGTGGCCGGACGCATGGCCAAAGCAGCAGCTCAACTGGTGAGTGGCAACGGCATCGCGTCTGCGGCCCGCAGTTGATGTTGATGGTGCAGCCTCGCCTTACCAGAGGCTGCACTGACCCTGTTGCCTGAGCAGGTGATCTGCCAAAACCAGATTCACCATGGCCTCCACCATCGGCACGGCTCTGGGCAGTACGCAGGGATCGTGCCGTCCTTTGGCCGCGAGGGTGGTGGCCTGCCCGCGGTCGTTGATCGTTTGCTGCTCCTTGCGGATGGTCGCTGTTGGCTTGAAGGCCACCCGGATCACAATCGGCTCGCCGTTGCTGATGCCTCCCTGAATGCCACCGGAATTGTTGGTGGCTGTTCGCAGCCGCCCTTCTTCACTGGGAAGAAAGGCATCGTTGTGCTCACTCCCTTTCAGTTGTGTGCCGGCGAAGCCCGAGCCAATTTCGAATCCTTTGGTGGCAGGCAGTGACATCACCGCCTTGGCCAAATCGGCTTCCAGTTTGTCGAAGACCGGCATCCCCAGGCCTACGGGAGGTCTGCGTACAACGCATTCGATCAGACCTCCACAGGAGTCGCCTTCGCGGCCAATCGCCTCAATCCGTTCGATCATCCGTTCTGCCATCGCCGCATCGGGACATCGCACGATGTTGGCTTCCACCGCTTCGCGGTTCACGGTGTCGAGATCCACTGTGGCCTCAAGGTCATGAATGCGTCTGACCCAGGCCACCACTTCGGTTCCATGGGTCTTGCTGAGGAGCTGCCGGGCCACAGCACCAGCAGCCACCCGGCCGATCGTTTCTCGCGCTGATGCCCTGCCACCGCCGCTGCGGGCCTGAATGCCGTACTTCGCCTGATAGGTGGCATCGGCGTGGGAGGGGCGAAAGGCAACCTCCATTTCTTTGTAATCCTGGGGCCGCTGATCCTTGTTGCGCACCACCATCGCAATCGGTGTGCCCAGGGTGATGCCATCCATGACACCGCTCAGGATCTCCACCTGGTCAGCTTCCTTGCGGGGTGTGGTGATCCTGCTCTGGCCTGGCTTGCGCCGGTCCAGTTCGGCCTGAATGGCAGGTAAATCAAGCTCCAGTCGCGGCGGGCAACCCTCCAGGACCACGCCGACTCCGCCGCCATGGGACTCGCCGAAAGTGCTGATGCGGAACAGGGTGCCGAAACTGCTGCCCAATGGAATGCTTTCTCTCGCTTGAGCGTAAGAGAGCTCAGATCAGCTCGCCTAGGGCCCCTGGAGGCCGTTCAGTCGCCGGCCGGTCTCGCAGCATCTCGAAGTCTGAGAAGTCAAAGCCCGGTCCAACACAGCAGCTGACCAGGGAGTATTGCCCCTCTGCCCGTGCCGCCATCCAGTGGCCTGCCGGCACCACATGGACGGGATGGTGCATGGACAGCACATGCTGCACGGCCTGGCCCCCCTCCGGTTCCAGTGTCCAGAGACTCAGTGGTGTCCCCTGGAGATGGGTCCAGACCTCATCGGCGTGATGCACGGCATGCCAGCGGCTTCTCGACTTTGCATCGAGCAGGTAGAGGATGCTGGTGATGGCTGCCCGTTGCTGGCCATCGGCACGGGTGACCCTTGAGGCACTCCGATACAGCTCCCGGAACCAGCCACCCTCGGGATGGGGTTCGAGACTCCAGTCCTGAATGAGTTGATTCACGACCTCCATCGGTGAGCGGCCCGATGTTGACGACTCGTCTGTGATGGGCTCCATCAGCTCAGGGGTTTGTTGAAACGCATCAAGCCCCAGCTGAGCTTTCCAGAACGGCCACCATCAACCCAGTGGCCCAGCCCGGCATCCATCCGCTCCAGATAACCGGGTGTGATGCTGCTTTCCAGATCATCACGACGCCGTCGCAACTCCTGGCGCACTCTGCTGTAGTGCTCGATCAGCATCGGTGTGCGGTCATGCCATGCAGTTCGCGTCAGGCCGGCTTCGCCTGCCCAGCGGAGATACCGCTCGGGGGACCCGAGATCGGCAAGATGAATGCGACTCAGAATCGCCGTGAGCGAATCGGCATTCACCCCATCAGCGGCCATGGGGTCGGTCATCACCATCACGCCACCAGGTTTCAGCACACGCGCTGCCTCCCGCATCACTGTCCGGCGGTCACCGGAGTGAAGAATCGCGTCCTGACTCCAGATCACATCAGCGCAGCCATCGGGGAGAGGCACCGCCTCGAAGGACGCATCATGAACCGTGATCCGTTCTGAGAGACCGGCTTCTTGATTCAGCAGCCGATGTCGGTTGTTCTCAACAGCGGAGATATTGATGGCATCCACCCGGATTCCAGGGCTGCGGCAGAGTCGTCTGGCCGCTCCTCCGTATCCCGAACCGAAGTCCACGATCTGCAGTGTGGCTGCGTCGCCGGAGGCAAGCGGCTGACCAATCAGAGCGATCAGCGCGTCGACGGTGCGACGGCTTGCCGTTGCGATCGGCTCCTCGGGGCTCTCATAGAGACCGATGTGAATGTCCTCGCCGCCCCAGATGCCGGCATAAAAACGATCGGCATCATCACTGTCGTAGTAGTTCGCTGCGGTGCTGGCGGCCTCGGAGTAGGTGCTCGTCATCGCTCAGATCGCGGTGATGTCGGTGTCGAACAGATATTCCTTCTCAGCCACATGCACGTAGAAATCGGGATCATCGTGACCGCGTTGGTAGTCGCCATAGCTGGTGATCCTCTGGAAGCCCACCTCTCGCATCAGGCGCCGCACGTAGCCGTGGCGCAGCGGGAACATGTTCAGGTGATAAGTGCTGCCATCGCTGAAGGCGTAGCGGAACCGCGCGAGGCCGTCGTCGACGTGTTCCGGTCCGACCTCCACGTCTTTGCCGCAGTAAACATTGCTCTTGCCGCTGGTGGAGGTTCCCTCCAGCAGACGGTCATAGTTGCGGTGATCGAGAATCAGGATGCCGTTGTGCTTCAGAACGGCGTAGTACTCAGCCAGAGCCTTGCGCCGGTCCCGTTCACGGAACAGATGGGTGAATGAATTGCCCAGGCAGATCACCGCGTCGTACTCGCCATGAATGTCGCGGTTCAGGAAGCGCCAGTCGGCGTGAACCGTCCGCATCAGCAGGTCTCGCTCCCTGGCGTTCTTGAAAGCACGGGCGAGCATGTTGGGGCTGCCATCCACGCTCACCACATCGAAGCCCTCGCGTAGAAGGC